>JAPNUX010000003.1 GCA_026626905.1 Desulfurococcus sp. | reverse complement strand
TAGCTGTCTCATGTATAACGGAGTTAGTTTTCAACCCTATTTCTCTTAACTGTCTTTCGATCTCCTCTGCTATGCGAGGGCCGAATTTAGGTAGAGATGCAATCCAGGAAGCAGGCTTCTCAGCTAGATCTTTAAGGTTTTTAACTCCGTGCTCTACTAGTATCCTGGCTCTTACTCTCCCAACCCCCTTCAGGAGGGTTAACTCTAATGCATCCTCTTTTACACCTTTCTCAATTCTCCTCGAGAGGGATTCCAGTGCTTTATAGAAGGCTATGTCGCCTAGAACCCCCTCTATGCGTGAGAGAGCGTGAGCTATCCATGACGCGGTATCAACCATACTGTAGAGGTCCCCGGGGCCAACTTCATACCTCTCTACTATACTATCCTCTGATGCTTCATTAATCCAATCGTAGAGGATCATAGCGTAGACAAATCCTCTAAGCCATTCATCGTAATCACTGAAGCCGGAGGGCCCTGGGATAAACCCTCGCTCAGCCATATCTAGTGCTGTCTCCTCAAGACTACTAGTAATCCATCCATGGATGTATGGAGAACTCCTTGTGAAATCCGGTGTAGTGCATATTACGTGAAGCAGGTATAGTTCTCTCGGCACGCTGGGCTTAAGCCTCCTATACATGCTTACAGTAAGCGGGTCGAGATACGTGAAGGATGTAGTTTTACCAAGCATTGTAGGCTTCAGCAGCCCGGAGGATTCTACCAGCATGCCTAGATCCTCGAGAAGCCCTACAACCTGGGAAACTAGCTTCCCGTTGAGCTTTAAGTCCTCTGAGCGTCTCGCAGAGAATGTAGATGAGAGTATCTCTATTAAATCCTGGATGCTTGAGGCATCCCTTGATGCTACAAGCGAGAGCAGGTGTATTCTCAGCCCTCTCTCGCTGAGTAGTCTACCAGATACAGGCTCTAAAGCACTCTTTATGTAGCGTAAGCCCTCACCAAGGCTTGATGCATCAGGTATAATAGACTCTCCTACCTTATCATACCCTGGTCTACCGGCTCTACCAGCCATCTGCTTGTACTCCGCTATGCTTATATTGACTCTTCTACCCTTCACGGGATCATACCTTTTAATTGATACAACAACTCTTCTAGCAGGTAGGTTAACCCCTGCAGCTAGAGTAGGAGTAGCGTAAACAAGCTTTAGTATCCTCTCCCTGAAGCCTTTCTCAACAACCATGCGGGCAGTACTCGAGAGCCCAGCGTGATGAAATCCAACTCCTCTTCTAACAAGTTTTAATAGAAGGTCTCTCTCCATGGATACCGGGGCTTCCTCAAGCTCTCTAGCTAGGTTTTCGAGTAGACTACTTGAAGGGTTCACAGGAAGGTACCTGGATGCTTCTACAGCGTACTCTTCAACCCTCCTCCTATTATGCACGAAGACTAGTGTCTGCATGTCTAGGTCGAGTACGTTATGGAGTGGCGTGTCTAAGAATAAATCACCTGTTCTATCCGGTACCTCCTCGCCCGCCTCCTCGGGGAATACTATAAGCCTTCTCCTTCTATCTAACACGCCTTCAACTAGTTTAACAGGCCTCCACTCGCTGCTAACAAGAGAAGCATTCAACCACTCAGCTAGCTCACCGGGATTACCGATCGTCGCAGATAAACCAATCAACCTAGTGTTCCCCCTCATGAGTCTCGCAGCAATCACCTCAACTATAGGTCCACGCTCCCAGTCACCAATCAAGTGTACCTCATCTAATACTACAACTCTAACATCCCTAAGCCACCACGGCTTCAACCTCAGAATACTATCAAACCTCTCATACGTCGCGACAATTAAATCATACTCTCCCAGATGCTCAGCCCGCTCATCGTAGTCGCCTGTAGCCACCCCAACCCTAACTCCAACCTCCTCTAGAACCCTGAACTCCCAGTACTTCTCACCCGCCAGCGCTCTAAGAGGCGTTAAATACACTCCCACACCACCATTCAGCCACCCGTATACAAGAGCCAGCTCACCAATAAGAGTCTTACCTGAAGCTGTAGGCGCAGCCACCAGCAGATTCCCACCACCAAACAACCCAGCTCTAACAGCCTCCACCTGAACAGGATTCAACTCACGAATACTCCTCTCCTCCAACAACCTAACATACTCACCAGGAAACCCATAGCCCCTCAAAGCACTAACATTCAAGTACCCCCCGCTCACCACGTATTTAATTAATAAGCTAGATATTTAGGTTGAGAAAGGTGGCTGGAATGTCCAGGAAGATATTCCATGAGCTCCTATCGATCAAGGATGCTGTTAGATTAGTTGAAGAGAAGGTTAAACCAGCTCCAAAAGGCGTCGAGGAAATAGATTTACTGGATGCTGCCGGTAGAATCCTCGCTGAAGACATCTATGCCCCACTCGACTATCCTCCTTTTGATAGAAGTGAAGTAGACGGTTACGCTGTGAGAAGTATTGATGTTGAGTGGGCTGACGAACTCTCACCTGTAGTCCTCAGGGTAGTAGGATTTATAGGAGTTGGTGAGGAGCCTTCAGTAGCGTGCAGTCAGGGTAAAGCTGTAGAGATTGCTACTGGTGCAGTCATACCTAGAGAATGCGATTCTATCGTGATTGAGGAGCACGTTGAGAGAAGTGGTGAGAGTCTCAAAGTATATAGAAGTGTAAGCCCCGGTGAGAACATATCTACTGCTGGAAGCGATATATCAGCAGGAGACCTCGTGCTCTTAAAGGGCACTAAGCTAAGCCACGAGCATATAGCTGTGCTTTCAGGGCTAGGAGTTAAAAAAGTTAAGGTATACGTGAAGCCGAAGGCAGCTGTGTACTCAACCGGCGTGGAGATTACCGAGCCCGGCTTTCCTTTAACTCTCGGTAAAGTCTACGATGTTAATGGAAGACTAATCACATCCTACCTGAGAGAGCTTGGCGTAGACGCTGTGTTCAAAGGGCTTCTCCCAGACGACTACAGTATAGTGAGAGAGGAGATCGAGAAGAGCATAAATGAGTATGATCTAGTTTTAACTAGCGGAGGAACTAGTGCCGGGCTAGGGGACCTGGTATACAGAGTCTTCGAGGACTTGGGTGAAGTGCTAGTTCACGGCTTGAAGACTAAGCCGGGTAAACCTACTGTTATTGCTCTAACATCTAATGGTAAACTCCTTATAGGACTCCCTGGATTCCCTCTCTCATGCTACATGATACTACGAGGAGTGGTTAAACCTATAGTAGCCCGCATGACAGGAGTAAGAGAGATTGAACCTATAGCGGATGCCGTGCTCCCCATGAGAATTAGAAAGCAGGTTGGTAAAGCTTGGTTGATCCCTGTATCACTCGTAGAAGGCCCTCGAGGGTATGCAGCTTACCCTGTATCTTTTAGCAGCGGGAGTATTGCTTCACTAGTATACAGTGACGGGTACATCGAGCTCCCCGAGGACTTGGATTTAGTTGAAGCTGGATCTAGGGTTAAAGTATACTTGTTTAAACCTGTCGAGGTATCAAGTAGACTCAACATTATTGGGAGCAACGACCCCCTCTTAATGGATATACTAAGGGAGGCTGGACTAGCATACAATAGTAGGATACTGAATGTAGGTAGTCTTGCTGGATGGCGTGCCGTAGCCCGTGGTGAAGCTGACATAGCCCCCACACACCTCCTCGACGAGGAGAGCATGGTGTACAATAAGCCATTTCTCAAGCGGTTTAACCTAGAGAGTAAGGCTGTATTAATCAGGGGGTTCGATAGACTAATAGGGTTAGTGGTAGCAAAGGGTAATCCTAAGAGAATTAGTAGCATAGAGGATCTTCTTAGAAGTGATGTGAGAATTGTAAATAGAGTTAAAGGATCAGGTGTAAGAGTATACCTTGACTACATGCTGAAGAAGCTTCTAGCTGAAAAAGGAGTAGAAGCAGACCCAAGTAGAGTTGTAAACGGGTACACGTATGAAGTTAAAACGCATACAGCTGTAGCACTAGCCGTTAAACAGGGTAGAGCTGACGCTGGCATTGCTTCAGGCTACGTAGCTGAAATGTTCAGTTTAGACTTCATACCGTTAACATGGGAGCAGTACGATTTCCTGGTACCCAAGGATAGATTAAGGAAGACTAGTGTAGAGGAGTTTATCAGGGTGTTAAAGAACACGGAGCTAGTGGAGAGATCAATGAGGTATAAAGGCTACTACAGGATCCCCGCGGATATAGGGGAGCCAGTATAATTCAACTCTCACTCCGGATGCCTGAACCCAGTAGTTTCTCAACCTTATAGAGAAACCTGCTTGTCTTGACAGCCTCAGAGCTCACCTCGTATACCCTCCCCTTATACACCACCATGTGTCTTTGAGCAGGGCATCTCCCAGCTATCTTACACACCTCCTCAAGCATCCAGTGGAGTTGAGTACAGTGGAGGCTTCCATCCACAGTTAAAACAGCTATCTCTTCAAAGTCTCCTCTAGCTAGTATTCCAGCTAGCTTAAAGCCTAGCATGTTAACATGCTCTGCTTCCGGGCAGGCTGTTAGAATCGCGTAGCCTTTACTAGACATCTCCTCGACTATCTCTCTATGCTCGGTTTCAATGCATCTACTCATGATAAGCAGCTTCTTATGCTGTCTTAGTATTGAAGCCTTGGCGTTTACGTCTATGAGTCTTGGAAGAATGTACATTATAGAACACCAGTGTATTAATATCGAGCCTGATTTGTTAAATATCTTTCCTAATACATTATTCAAACGGGGCTGTGATGACGGCACTCACAGTAGGATTGCTTCAAGCAGGATTTCCAGGGCTACCCTTAGATAATGCTAGAAAAACTGTTGAGATCGTAAAGAGAAACTATAAGGAGGCTGACATAATAATCCTCCCCGAGTATAGCATGCTGAATCCATTTAGGATAGCTGATCCTGCCGTGGTCTACAATTACTCTGAAACACCTGTATCAAGCAAGTATCTAATGGAGCTTTCAAAGCTAGCTGGTGAGCTAGGTGTCTTTATACTAGCCCACTTCATTGAGAGAACAGATACCCCTCCGTTAACCCTGAGCACGAGTATCATTCTAACTGATAAAGGCGACGCTATACCAGTCTACAGTAAAATGCATCTCTTCGACGCCTACGGCTTTAGAGAGTCAAGCTTCTTCAAGCCGGGTAAGGGGCCTGGTAGAATACTTTCCATAGAGGGTGTTAAGATAGGCTTCACAATATGCTATGATTTAAGATTCCCAGAGTTGTACAGAGTCTACAGCTTAATGGGAAGTGATGTTATAGTAGCTCAGGCAGGATGGGTTAGAGGCCCCTATAAGGAGGAAATACTCGATAAGCTTGCAAGTGTGAGGGCCCATGAGAACACAGTATACTTGATCCTCGTGGATCAAGTTGACGACATGTTTGCTGGGAGAAGCGGCGTCTTCAATCCATGGGGGTACAGAGAGCTTGATCTAGGCTGGAAGGAGGCTTACGTAGAGTACAGGGTTGAGACAGACGTGGTGAACGAGGTTAGAAGAACGCTTCCCGTGGTAGCTCAAGCTAAAGCTAGATGGGAGATAAGACATATAGAGCTATAAGCTATATACTCTTACCTTCTCGAGTACTCTAGGACCCATGCTAACCCCTAGAGTCCTTCTAGTCATCCTGCAGAAACTGCACTCCCTGCTCGATGAGGGCATACCGCAAACCTCACATTTAAGGAGGTTAGAGGACTCTTTTGGTTCAATGTAGTCCTCGATAAGCTTAATGATACTGGAGAATACTGTGAGTTTTGCAGCAGGATTTAAAGCTTGTAGGCTCGCTATGAAGTCTTCAATGCTCTTCTCGACATCACTCTTATGCTTAAAGGGGCAGTTTACCTCGATGTATGGTACCCCGGATAACCTGGCATAAGTCTCAATATCGCTTTTAGATACTAGTATTAGGGGCTTGGCTTTAACCGGTAGGTCATCTAAACGCTGGAGAGGTTTAAGGCTTGCAAGCGATTTGAAGTCCCCTGTATATATGTCTTTAAGCATGTATACTACGATATCATCTAGATGATGCCCTGTGAACAGTGCTGTAAACCCGTTCCTCCAAGCGAAAGCTGTGAAAACGTATCTCTTCACGAGCCCGCAGACACTACAAGGAGGCCTTCTAGCTTTCAACGCAAGCTCTGGTAGAGATACACCAATGAGGTCTCTCAGCCTTAGAATACTACATTGAACATTCATTAAGCTACAGTACTCCTTCACTCTTCCCTCAAGTATATCGCTGAAACCGTTAATCCCGAAGTTCAAGTGTAATCCTGTAATCCTCTCTAAACCTAACTCCTCTCTACGCCTGGTAAGCACTGCGAGAAGACTCATGCTATCCACGCCACCTGATACAGCAACAGCCACTTTATCCCCCGGCTTAACCATCTTAAATCTTCTAATGGTTTCAATGACCCTCTTCTCAAAGTACTCTATGAAGTGCTCTCTACAGAACCATAACTTGCCGAATGAAACCTTGTACTCGGCTTCTCTCCCACACTTTCTACACTTAGCCATTTCAACCCCTCTACCATCTACTTCTCTTCACTCCCTTTCGAATAAGAATTCGTATTGAGTTAGTGGAAGAATTAAGTAGTAGCAGAAGGCACGTAGTCTCGACTTCTAATACTGCCGGGATACTGTTAAGGGCTAGGCTGAGCAGCAGGTTTTAAGATTATTCTTGCATCAACTACCACTGCGCTATCAGGGTATGCTATCACAGGGTTTAAATCCATGGATTCTATCCAGGGGTTTTCAAGTATAAGCTTTGATACTTTTACGATTACATCGGCTAAAGCCTGCTTGTTCACAGGCTTCAAGCCCCTATAGCCTTCGAAGACTCTCGAGGCTTTGAGCTCATTGATCATTTCTAGTGCCTCACTACTCGATACTGGTGCAACCCTGAAGGTTACATCTCTTAGAACTTCCGTGAACACTCCACCTAACCCCAGCATTACTATTCCTCCGAAAGTTCTATCGTTCAGAGCGCCAATTATGACCTCAACACCGGGAGGCATTTGCTTCTGGATTAAGAAGCCTTCTATTCTTGCATGGAGAACTTTCTCCCTAATTCTCCTAGCCATATCCACAACAGCATGGTATACTTCGCTACCACTATTCAATCCCAACACTACTCCGCCTACATCACTCTTATGTGTTATATCAAGTGAAATAATCTTAACTACAACTGGGTAGCCAAGGTTATCTGCTACTTTAACAGCTTCCTCCGGAGTTCTAGCGAAACCGTATGGTGCAATGGGAATACTATAAGATTCTAAGAGCTGGAAGACCTTGATATCCGGGAGCTTCCTACTCCTTGTAAAATCCTCGAGTGAGAGATAGTTGCGGGACTCGAGCATAGCCCTGACTGTACTATGTAGCCGAGACCTTAATAAAAATCAAATTAATTAAAATCATTGAGGTACTACCAGCTACTGATTATAGTTTACTCGTAAACGTATTTGAGTATCTCAATGCTAGCGAATGTTATGAGGGCTACGGTAGATGCTATCAGCCAGTCGCTGAGTATTGGAGGAGCTATCTTAAATAGTGATGCCAGCTGTGGTGTGTAAAGTATTATCAGCTGTAGTATTAGCGAGGCTACTACTGATAGCGTTAGATACTTGTTCTTGAAGATCCCTACTTTCACTGCTGGATGTCTTAGACTTCTTGCTGAGAGGGCTATTAGAAGCTCTGTTACAATAATCGAGGTGAATACTGTTGCCCTTGCCTCAGCCTCATTCTCCCCCATCACGTTGAGACTGAAGTGGAAGCTTGTTGTCAAGAGAACACTAAGTAGTAGTGGAAGGAATACCAGGTACATGAATACTTCACGTTTCGAGAATACCGGTGAGTCCAGTCTACGCGGCGGCCTCTCCATTATATCCGGCTCAGCCGGGTCTACCCCGAGAGCTAGTGCTGGTAGCCCGTCGGTCACTAGGTTTATCCAAAGGTAGTGTATAGCGTAGAATGGGAGGGGTAGTTTGAGGAATGCCGCTAGTAATGGGACTACTATCTCCGCTATATTGCAGCTAAGGAGGTAGGCTAGGTACTTGCGTATATTCTCAAATATAACTCTTCCTTCTCTGACTGCAGCTACTATCGTCGCGAAGTTATCGTCTGCTAGTATCATGTCAGCTGCCTCTTTAGCGACTTCTGTCCCAGTGATACCCATTGCCACTCCTATGTCAGCTGCTTTAAGAGCAGGAGCGTCATTAACACCATCGCCGGTCATAGCGACAACGTGTCCTTTCTTCTTTAACGCTTTAACTATCTTGAGCTTGTGCTCTGGGGAGACTCTAGCATAGACTCTTATATTTTCAGCCTTCTCAACTAGTTCCTCGAAGCTCATAGACTCTAACTCGGCGCCTGTTAGTACTTCATCTCCTTCATTGTATAATCCGAGTTCTCTAGCTATGGCTACAGCTGTAAGCTTGTGGTCGCCGGTTATCATTGCCACTGATATACCTGCTTTCTTGCACTCCTTGATAGCCTCCTTTACTTCCGGCCTCGGGGGGTCCATAAGCCCTACTAACCCGAGGAATACTAGGTTGTTCTCGTGGGCTTCGCTCGGGGAGCTGGCTTCCTCTGCGCTCACCCGCCGGAAGGCGATTGCCAGGTTCCTGTATCCCTGTGAAGCGAGCTCCTCGTTGACTCTAGCTATTTCTGCTTTACTGCTCTCGGTTAACTCTTCGATAACACCATTTCTCATCACGTACTTAGAGAAGCCTAGTATGATTTCAGGTGCTCCCTTCACGAATATATAGTATTCGCCGCTAGGCATTTTATGGTAAGTGCTCATCCGTTTTCTCTCCGAGGAGAATGGTACCTCGCCTACTCTTGGGTAGGCTTCTCTAATCCTCTCTACATCTAAGCCGGCTTTCTCTGCGAGTACTAGTAAGGCACCTTCTGTTGTATCCCCTATGATCATCCTCCTATTATTCTCCACTACTATTCTCGCATCGTTGTTTAATACTCCAGCAAGCAGTAGGAGTTCTAGCTCCTTGAACCCAGCGATATCTACTCTTCTCTCACCGTCAAGTATTTCACCACTAGGCTCGTACCCTGATCCTGTGACCTCTAGTATCCTGCCTGAAACATATATTTTACGGGCGGTCATCTCGCCTTTAGTCATGGTGCCTGTTTTATCTGAGCATATGTAGGTTGCTGAACCAAGGGTTTCAACAGCGGGGAGTCTCGTCACAATAGCATTTCTCTTCGCCATTCTATACATTCCAATAGCTAGAGTACTTGTCACTACTGCTGGGAGTGCTTCTGGTACTGCCGCGACAGCTAGACTTATCGCCCAGAACACCATGTCGAATGGATCGTAGCCCCAGACGAAGACCCCTATGGATGCTACTATCGCGGCTACACTAAGGCTTAACACTGCGAGAAGCTTCCCTATCTGCTCCATTCTAAGCTCAAGTGGAGTCTTCTTCTCCTCGGCTCCTCTAATCTCCTCAGCTATCTTACCTAGCTCGGTTCTGGCACCTGTTGCAACAACTACAGCCTTCCCTTTACCATACGTTACAACTGTTCCAGCGAAGACCATGTTTACCCTATCAGCTAACGGGGTTTCAGGCGGTAGCTTCCCCACGATTTTCTCGACGCTATATGATTCACCAGTTAGAGAAGATTCATCTACCTTCAAGCTCACGGATTCTATTAGGCGGGCATCAGCTGCAACTCTATCACCTGCTTCGAGGAGGAGTATGTCGCCTGGTACTACTTCCCTGGCTTTAACTACAGTGATCTTCCCGTCACGTAGAACTCGAGCTACCGGTGCAGTCATCTTCTTGAGGGCTTCGAGAGCACGCTCAGCCCTATACTCCTGGTAGAAGCCTAGCACAGCGCTAGCTATTACTATCGCTATGATGACAATGGCATCAATTAGTTCACCGATAACCATGGATAATCCAGTAGCGAATAGTAGTAGAATGATTAACGGGCTTTTGAATTGCCCCAGCAGCAGCATCCAGGGTGATACCTTCTCCTCTACAACTATCTCGTTGAAGCCATACTCCCCTAACCTCCTTGCAGCCTCCTCGCTGGACAGTCCCTTAGGCTCAGTCTTCAGCTTCTCGAAGACCTCGCTTAACTCTAGTGAATGCCATTTAACATCCTCAGCCAGGCTCATTTATGCTCACGCTCGTAGAACACTTGATATATGAGTACTCAGCAGGAATAATATTTACTAGGATTCGTAATATTAGAATAAAGCCTCCTAGCTGGAATGCCGCGAGCAATCACAAGCTTCAGCAGTGAATTGCAGGCACCAGTGTATCCAGGTAGTCTACAAGGCTAATCCAAGGTATTCTTTCGCAAGTAGTCCAATAGTGAATGTTGCTAGTGTAGCGAGAAGAGTTAACCAAGCGTACTCCAGGAACAGCTTGTGGAGGCGTGCCCCTGATACTAGCGATACGAATAGTGTTAGAAGGAATAGTACTGTTAGTGTTAGAGTTAGCGAGAGAGGAATAGAGATTAAAGCTGGGAGATTTAAGAGGAACGGTAGTATCGGCCCTAGCGCTCCTAGCATATAGAATACACCAGCGCTCATTGCAGCTCTACCTGGAGAAGCCTCTTGAACTCCTCTCAACGTAAAGTATTTGAGGAGTTCCGGGTTCTCTGAAGCCAGCTTTACTATCAGCGAGGCTTGCTCACTGGTTAATCCCCTTGAAGTTAGATCCTCTCTTATTTTCTCGAGGAATCTAGCTTTATCGACTTCAGCAATAATCTTCTCTTTTAAGACATCGCTTCTAGTAGTTTCATTCTCAGACTTCGTTGAGAGATATGCTCCCACACTCATGCTGAGAGAGCCGGCTATCGATGATATTAATCCAGCTACTCCAGCTATAAGCGGCTGAGTTGCTGTCGCAATACCTATTACTCCAGCCTCAATCTCTATTAATGCATCTATCATCCCGTAAACTGCATCCTTCATGTTCTCGACTTCAAGCCGGTATCCGTGGAGTCTAACGTATAATTCAGCTTCATGAATTACTTCATCTCTTAAAAGCCTGAGAATCTTATCCCTGTGATCCTGGAGTCTAGGGTCTTCTAGAAGACTCCAGTAGCCTACTATAGCCTCTACTTCCGACCTCTCCATTAAAAGTAGAGGTAGCTTATATCCGAATACTCTAGCAATTAGCCTATAGAATTTCTCCTTCAATAAGGCTTTAAAAGGAGTTCTTAAAGGAGGCTTGACGCCCCTCAACGACATTAAATCAGCAAGTATCTTAGCATGCTCCTCCTCCATTAAGGCTAAATCCTCTAGAGTCCTAATCCCGCTCAACTGTGCTAGAAACCTGTAGAGTCTGGCGCTTACAGTTTCATCTATATACTCATCTACTAGGATCTCACGTGGATCGCTCATTAAGGATTCCCTGTCTTCGAATATAGTGGGCTTAACCCTTAATATGCTTTAAGTGTTGACCGCGAAGACCCCTAGAGGCCGAGCAGCCTCATGATCTCGCTTGTTGTCTTCTCATCTATAGCCTCAATGTAGGTATCAATAACTGAGAGAGCACATTCAATGCTCCCGCATTTCTCGATGCTACTTTTAATTCTCTTTAATACTACCACCAGGTAGACTTTAACTTCAGGGTTCATAATTCCACCTTCTATCACGCTCTAATCTCGAGACTTATAAGTAGAGAGTGCAGTGAAAGTGCGATCGCTGTATGCTGTGGAGCCTGAAACTACCTCCTATTTCCAAAATAGAAAACTTATTTAACCCTGTTTCCAAAATAGAAATGGGATCTATATGAGCCAGAATAAAGTTGTAAGCTTTAGGCTACTCGAGAAGCTAGCCTTCAGTATAGCGAGATTTATTACTAGGAAGAAGCCTAGTCAGGGATCTATTCATTTAGCTGAAATGAGCTGTAAAAGCGTGATCAAGGAGTTAGAGGAGCTAGCCGTATTAATAGACACCTATAGGAAATGCCCGTTCTGCAGCTACACTCCCGGCCCCCGCTCGTGGAGGCATGCTCTCTATCTTCACTTAACTAAAACACACCTTGCTGAACTAGAGGAAGTGGCAGTTGCATGCATTGAGTAGTCTAATCGGGAAAGCAGTAAATCAACCTTCACGACTCTAATTATAGTAGGGTTAAAGCTAGAAGCCCGACTGCTAGTTGAAGTAGAGCTATGAAGAATACAACGTCAACTTCTCGTGCACAACCTTTCACTTTTTTAACGACTATAAGGGCTAGATGTGTTAGACTGTACACTCTACTATAAGGTGGATCCAGGCATCCGGAGGGGCGTGGTATCCCGAAGTTCTCTTTGTATACATGGTCGCGCAGTCCTCTCAGGAATAAAGCTAGCTCAATGAAGTATAGTGTAAACATGGCGAGACCAAACTTCTCGAAGTTCCCGTATATCACTAGAGATGCATAGAAGGCTCCGAAGCCGTAAGTAAAAGTATTCCCGGGGAAGACTTTAGCAGGATACCAGTTGTAGTAGAGGAAGAACAGTATTGATGCAGCCATTACTAGTAGCAGTGGCACCACGACTGTAATACCCTTCTTAATAGCGAAGACTAAGGTGAGAAGTGTTATCAGTAGGGCTTGGAGGCCTTCAAGCCCGTTGTATCCGGCAATCATGTTGAACGCGTTACTGGCTCCCATAACACCTAGCGGGACAACTAGTAGCGGGTAGAGTACTCCTAGGTCCACGGCACCCATTAAAGGTATCTCCATCGTGGAATGCCCTTCTCTTATAACTACTATGGGGAGCGATATAGGTATCGTCAGCATTACTCTCGTAATCTTTCTTAACCCCTTCTTCCACCCTAGCATATCATCCATTAAGCCTAGGAGGCCGGCGAGTAGGAGGACCTGTGAGATAGCAAAGTAAGTGTAGAACCCGTTATAGTCTTCCGTGTATGTTTCAACTGCCACGTAGGTTAGTATCCCGAAGACTGCTCCAAGGATAACCCATATACCGCCAGCCTCTACGACACGTACATCTCCAGGTTTATTCATATCTCTACCTGTGAAGCCTAGTTTACTACCCGTTGAAATCCACCATTTAAGGAGAATTCTAGTTGTAAGCGCGGATACTGTAATTGGGGCAAGATAGCTTATAACGCTATAGAGTGACCCCGGATCCACTGTTTGCACCCTGTAGTCATCGTTCCGTTAACGCCCTAGGCTACGAATACAGTAGCATGAGCTTTTAATCATTGCGAGTAGATTTCAGCTTGCACTTGAAGCTTTAAGGATCCTCATTATCTATTAACATCCATGAAGTTTAAACTAGCTGTAATATAACATTGAAATTCAAGGATTATTTGGATTGAGTTAAGTTGGATGCTATTTTTCCGATTCATTGCTCTGCCAGGGTGTATTGAAGAGGATGTATATCTCTTCTGCCCTCTTCTCTCCTATACCCTCAACGCTTAGTAGCTCGTGTTTAGAGGCGTTTGCTAGATTCCTGAGAGTCTTAAACTTCTCGAGGAGTCTTCGAGCTAGTACAGGGCCTACCACGCCTTCAGCAACATACAGTATTCTCTCCTGTAGATTCATAGGCTTCTTTTCAACCCTCATTCTGAAAACCTGCTTGCTCTCAGTTCTACCCAGGCTTTTAGCTTTAGCTATGATCCAGGCGATAGTAGCATCTTTGCTTGGAGTATTGAGCACGGGTATACCCATGTCGAGTATCAGGGAGTCGAGTACTCTGAGTATACTCTGGATCCTCCAGCCCCGGTACTTCTCAAGGCTACTGATGCATCCTTCAACTACTAGTAGGGGTTGATGCCCATCTCTACGGGCTTCTTCGAGGAGTAGCCTGCTCTGCTCCCATATCCTATTGTCTTTCACGCTGTTAGCGAGGTCATCAATGCTCTTTCTTTCAATTAGAATAGACTTCTTTTCAGGAGGCGCCATTAAGAGGAAATCTCCTGCTTGAAGCTCTCTTACAGCTACTTTTAACCCTTCTCTAATGAACGCCTCCCTGAACTCCGGGTGCTTGCTGTTCTCTCTCGAATCTATTACCACGTCAACCGGTGCAAGTAGTTTAATACTCATCTAGAGGTATACCCTCAGCTTAATCTCATCGTACCCCGGTTAGCTTCCTGTAGAGTGATATTGCTCTTGGATAATCCTCTCCAGGTGATACCCTAGCCGCTAAATCATAGAAGCCGGCTATGGCGTGAGAGATTAGTGGATGCTTGCCTTTAGCGAGCAGCGTGTACGATATAACCCTGTAGTCTTTGGCTGCACCAGCTACAGTGAATCTCGGCTTCCCCCCAGTCCTCTCAGCTCTCTCAAGGTACCTCTTAATTATACTTCCAAACCAGAGTGTGCTGGCTATATCCTCGAAGATCTTTACATCAACATTATATAGGTCTAGCAGGATGAGGGATTCTGCTAGAACGGCTGGCATTGAAAGCCCTATGTTATTTAGCGATAGCTTTAATGCCATAGCCTTGGGGACCCTGCCCACCCAGAATACTCTAGAAGAATAGAGTGATGCAGTCCTCTCAGCTATCAGTCTTGCCTCCTCATCTCCTGCCAGCATTGATATCAGGTTGCATGATGATGCCTCATCAGTACTCCCGTAGACAGGGGATTCAACGTATACTCCACCGTTGTTTTTAACTACCTCATAGAGGGTAAGGCTGGTTTCAGGGCTTATAGTTGAAGAATTCACTAGAAGCTTAATCTCCTTGAGAGACCCATTGGATATCAGCATCCTCGTAAAGTCTAGTACAGCGTTGTCATCGAAGAGAAACATTACTGCTGCATCAATATCTCTTAGCCCCCCTAGATTCTCAACAACACTGCACTCTACCTCAGAGCAGAGAGCCCTAGCTTTCTCAACACTCCTATTATACACGTAGACTTCAATCTTCTTCGAGGATAGACATTTAGCTAGTGAAGACCCCATTAAGCCTGCTCCTGCAACAAGTATCCTCGATACCAAAACTCACACCTAACACCAAGATTAGGTGTTATTCAGGTTAAATAGTGATCGTATTGCAGGTGCTTTAAGCCTGAGTCCTAGCCTTCAATCTCCTCATACTCCTCAGTGATCACCGGCGTATACTTCTCAGGGTGTTCCACTCCATCAGGACAACCCTTACCATGCCTTAACGGCTTCCCCACTCTGCTTAAGAGTACAATACGGCTTGGAATAGACTCGCTTAGAACCTCGTATCCTGTTAGCTCGGAGAGCTTCCCTGCAACCACCCTGATATCGTTGTGTGACGGCATGTTGCTTCTCGTTAGCCTCTCTCTGCTCCCACCGATATGCATGTAGGCTTTAACCTCTATGTACCATGGCTGAGCAGTCTCAACGAACCTTGCGAAACCCTTAAGGGCTTCCTCGTGGTCGTTGAACCCCTTTACAATCGTAAACCTGAATACCGTGGGTGATTTAAAGCTCGGCACTAGTTTTAACGTCTCGTTGAATAACTCCCAGGCTCTAGGTACAAGCGGGCGGTTGAAGTACTCGTAGCTCTTCTTATCCCATGCTTCTATGCTAATATAGAGCTGGCTTGGCTCCGTCTCCAGGTTCCTCAGTGTGTCGGGTCTTGTACCATGCGTTACAAGGAATGTTGTTATATTCCTCTTATGGTATTCTTCTATTAGCTCGCCGAGCCTCGGGTAGAGCAGGGGCTCGCCTGCTAGACTTATAGCTGCATGCCTAGGCTCCATCGCCTCCATAACTCTCACTTGATCCGCCTTCGGGTTCCCCTTGAAGCCAGCCATGATCTCCCTGTGAACCTTAATACTCTCCTCAACCAGCACCTCGGGGTCATCGACTACAGGTGGACGTGTTTCATCCCAGTGCATTCCTACGTCCTCAGGCTGTAGTCTCCAGCAGTGAAGGCATCTATTCCAACACCATGCTACGACAGGAGTCATCTGAATGCATCTATGGCTCTCTATACCATACCATAGGCACTTATAACAATATCTATTTCTCAGGACAGCTTCCTTAGTCCAGTGACACCTCTTCACAGCCCCGATCGTGCCTATAATATGGTAGCCTTGCTTAACAAGCCTCTCGTACATAGCTTTGTAGACAGGGTTACTGCTCCAGAAGTCCTCTCTCTTCCTCCTTACTAAACTCCACTCAAGGGTCAAGCCGACCACTCCTCAAGTCCCACTAGATACTTTAACAGTGTTATAAATGAGATGGCATTTAATACCTCATAGCCTAATTCTATAGATTCTGATGATGAGCGAACCCGTGACGGAATAGTGAAGAGGGTTGGCGTTGCTGAAACCTAAGGGAGGGTTACTTTATGCCTAAGAAGTACACTGTAACCCTAGTCAATAATGATAACGTAGACTTAGAGGTGCTTGCACGTGAAAAAGACCTCGTAGTACTCAGGGATTCAGAGGGGAGAATATACAGGGTTAGAATCCTAAAGGAGAGCGACGGAAGGTACATTCTATTCGTTGACGACAAGCCTGTATCAGTAGGAATAGTCGGCAAGAGGATCTACGTTAACTTGGAATCTATTTTCGTCAGGAAGATCAAGGAGAAAGCTGAGCAAGCGAAAATAGAGAAGGAGGTAGAGAAGACTAAGAGTATAGAGCTGGAGGTAGAAGAGGAGGGAGTAATTAAAACCCCGGTGAGTGGCAGGGTGGCTGATGTCAGAGTAACTCCAGGTCAGAGTGTTAACGAAGGGGATGTAATAGCAGTCTTAGAATCCATGAAGATGTTCATAGAAGTGAAGTCCCCGTATAGAGGAGTAGTTGAAGCCGTGTACGTTAAACCCGGCGGCTCTGTCAGTAAGGATGGAAGACTAGTGAAGATTAAGGTTGAAAAAAGCAGAGGTTAGAGCGGGATATTACCATGCTTTCTCGGAAGAGGCCCCAGGTACTCCTCGCGCTTTCCTCTCAGGAATTTTAATGCCTCGTAGATCTTTAATCTTGTTAACGCTGGATCTATTATGTCGTCAATATATCCTAGCTCGGCTGCCCTGAACGGATTTGCAAATGTCTCTCTGTACTCAGCTATCTTCCTGCTGAGAACTTCCTCAGGGTTAGAGGCGGTTGCAACCTCCTTCCTGTAGAGTATTCTCGCGGCTGCATCAGGCCCCATCACAGCTATTTCGGCTGTAGGCCACGCGAAATTAATATCACTGCCCAGTGAGAGACTCCCCATCGCTATGTATGCACCACCATAGGCCTTCCTCATTATCAGCGTTATCTTGGGTACTGTTGCCTCAGCGTAAGCGTAGAGGATTTTTGCTCCATGTCTTATTATACCCATATGCTCCTGGTCGATTCCAGGCATGAAGCCTGGTGTATCCACGAGTGTCACAATAGGTATATTGAATGCATTACAGAATCTCACAAATCTAGCTATCTTAACACTTGCATCTATATCTATGGCTCCAGCATTAACAGCCGGCTGATTAGCAATAATACAAGTAGTGTAGCCTCCAATCCTCCCGAATCCTATTACAGCTGATCTGCCGAAGTGCTCGTGTACCTCCAGGAATTCTCCTTCATCAACCACCAGGCTTATCACTTTCTTAACATCGAAGGGCTTGAAGGGGTCTGTCGGCACTATCTCGTAGACTTCATCTATTCTCCTATCCACAGGGTCCTCGGTAGCAACAAACGGCGGCTCCTCCATGTTATTGCTAGGTAGGTATGAGAGAAGTCTTCTAGTCAAGGCTAGAGCTGAATCCTCATCTTCCACAATAAAGTGGGCTACCCCGCTCTTCGATGCGTGAACCTCAGCTCCGCCGAGCTGCTCGAAGGTTACATCAGCACCAATTGCTGCTTTAACCGCTTCAGGCCCTGTTATGAACATGTAGGAGGATTTAACCATTATGACGAAGTCCATGAGGGCTGGACTATAGGAGGCTGCACCAGCACAGGGCCCCATCATGACGGCGATCTGAGGTATGACACCGCTGGCTTTCACATTAGCGTAGAATATCCTGCCACTGCTGTGAAGAGCTGCAACTCCCTCCTGTATTCGTGCCCCTCCTGAATCGTAGAGGCCTATCACGGGGGCCCCGGTTTCAATAGCCTTCTCTATTAACCTGGCTATTTTATCCCCGTGCACCTCGCCGATGCTTCCCCCGAGAACTGTGAAATCCTGGGCGTAAACGTAGACTGGTCTTCCATCAATGGTTCCAAAACCTGTTACCACTCCATCCCCATAGTACTTTAGCTTATCCATACCGAAGTAAGTCGATCTATGTAGTCTCATCCATTGGAGCTCTGTGAAAGAGCCTGGGTCTAGTAGTCTTTCAAGTCTATCTCGAACCCAGAGCTTGCCTTTCTGCCTCTGCTGCTCTATTCTATCTCTGCCTCCGCCTTCAATAGACTTCTGCCTGTACTCTTCAACCTTCTTTATAAGGCTCTCATGGCTCAATGCTACTTCAGCCTCCTGAGTACTGATACAGCTGCTATAGTGCTAATACCCCCTATGTTGTGAGTTAAAGCTATACTGGGATCAGTGGCTTTAAAGCCTGGGAAGTCTCCTCTCAACTGCATGGTAGCCTCTACAACCTGGTATACTCCTGTAGCTCCAACTGGATGCCCCCTTGCTTTCAACCCGCCGCTGAAGTTTACCTCTGGTTTATCACCCTTCTGGAACCTACCTTCCTTGAATAGCTTCGGGGCTTCTCCTTTAGGAGCGAAGCCTATATCTTCTAGTGATGCGTATGCTGTTATATGGAATGCATCATGTATCTCAGCATAGTCTACATCCTTAAGGCTTACCCCAGCTATTTTTAAGGCCTCCTGAGTAGCCTTCACTGTTGACTCCATTACTAGAATATTGTTCCTCGATGCTAAATCAACGCTATCTGTTGCTACTCCGACTCCAGCTAGCTCCACAAGGGTATCCTTGCCGGCTGCTCTAGCTATTTCACGGGCTTTCTCCTCGCCTCTTACAAGTATTAGTGCTGCTGCACCATCGCCTATAGGGGAGGCATGGAACAGTCTTATAGGATCAGCGATCAAGGGACTGCTGAGGATCTCCTGCATTGATGTCTTCCTAGGTAGCTGAGCGTAGGGGTTGAAGCTAGCGTACTCGTGCATTTTAAGCGGCCAGTAGGATAGATCTTCATCATTGTAGCCGAAGAGCTGCATGTAAAGCCTGGCCACCATGGCATTCAAGCCTGTAAAGGTAGCGCCATAGAAGACCTCGAAGTCGGCGTCTGCTGCTTGAGCTAGAGCACGCGTAGCATACTCTGTTGTCGATTCAGTCAGCTTTTCAACCCCGCCTACAGCAACAACATCAGCTATCCCAGACTTAACTAGAGCGTAGCCTGTGTAGATAGCTACACCGCCACTACCACATGCAGCCTCAACTTTAAATGCCGGTATACCTCTTAAGCCAGAGTAGTCTGCGAGAAGGGCACCCAAGCTATCCTGACCCATAAGAACACTCGACGTCATATTGCCTACGATAAGAGCTCTAGGCTTAACACCTCCAGCATCCTCAATAGCCTTCTTTAACGCCTGAGAGAAGAGCTCCCGCGCTGAGAGTTCAAAATGCCTTCCAATCTTTGTTGCTCCAACTCCAACAACGAATACTTTATCCATTACTCACACCCTTACCTGGCAACACGTAGTCTAAAGGATTAATGCTACTTCTAGTTTAAAACGACTCTCGAAGTTATATGCCTCTCTACATACCACAGTAATCCCGCTATACTACAAAACACGCTTTTAGAATAAAGAAGCTGAGGATACTGTTAGCGCAGAGGGATCCCGAGGGGTGGAGTCTCCTCACTACTTCGGCATTGAAGTCTTCGGTCATCCCTAAAGATACATTTGTAGACAAAAAGGGTTTAATATAGGTGTGCTGGAGGGATTACTCGACGAGCATGGAGCCGGCTTGCTAGTTGTAGTTGATGAGGCCTGCATCATGAAGCTGGCTTAGAGTTGCAACTAGTGGAGCAATAACTTCTTTAAGCTCCACGCCAACGTTTACACTTATAGACTCAGCTAGCTCGCCTACTGTATGCTCGCCATCACACATAGCCCACACGTAGTATGCTAGAGGCGAGAGCTCGTATACTTCCTCCCCTAACGCTACATAGAATCTCTCATCTTCCTCTCCAATGAGTTCTCCGTTTCTCATAGGCTTGCTGTCCTTTAATGCATTATATGTAGCATTAATTTCATTACTATTATTCTCGCTGCTCAAACCTAGAGTACCTCCTGCCGCTTCTTCTACCCTCCCCTCTGAAAGGCCTCCCATATCCACGAGAGCCGGGAGGCGCCTGGGGATATTGATCCGGTATTTCCTCAGCCCGTGGTACAGCGGTGTCTTCAACTTTCGCTATCTCACTGGATTTACCTATATTCAACTGCACTCTACCCTTAAACTCTGTTGTCCAAGCACCTTGAATTTCAACTGCATCGCCCTCATGTAGCGTGCCGGCTTTTTCTCCCCATAGAGTTGCCTCTACTTTTCCTGTTCCATCGCCGAGTACAGCGTTGCTTATTGTTCTAGGGCCTTTCTTAGTACCTATGACTTTAGGTGATTCGGCTTTAACTACTCTGGCTTTCACAGTTACTTTCTCCATTCTAGGTTTAAGATCTATTATGTTTACAGGAGGGGTTTCCTCCTTACCTTGATTCGAGCTCATTACGTATTCGACTCCTACATTTGGTTACGAACGAGCAGGCTCATGTGAAGACAGGTTTTTAAACTTTACGCATCCGCTCTCTGGATCCAAATTGGCTCGAACCCGGATTCCTCTAGAATCTCATAGAGTACGTGGAGGCATTCATCGAGTATACCTGTACAGGCGTAGAGGTGCGATCTATCACCAGGCTTATCAGTACATCCAAACCCCTCGATACCATTAAACTTCTCGCTTAGTATGAATGATAGAGTAGACTCGCAGTCACCCCCAGTATACTTAACCATGAAGAACCCAATGGCTTCTACACTTGAATTCACGGTTAGCAAGTCAATATGCCATTTCAGCTTCTTGGAAGGTGAGAGGTGGCGTAGAACTCTATGAATAACATCACAGGAGCCTCTCGCAGACCCAACATAGAAGTAGGCTCCTGGAGCTAGTTCCAGATAGCCTTTTTTGAAGGCTATTCTTATGGGTGATTGAATCCTTGAGACTAGAATGTAGCATGATTTAAGATAGCTGTTAAGATCTATGAGTGAATACTTCACCCACTGCTTCACCTACTTCGACTAGAAAGACTTCCAGGAAGGGTTTTGCCACTCCGCGTATTAAGTGGCCTGCTACAGTCCTACCCTGTAGTCCAGCTACTACGTGCAGGTGCACGCTTACTTTTCCCTCTCTTACAAGATAGTTTCCCTGTAGTGATGCAACCTCGATTACAGTGTTTTCAGGCTGTAAATGCTCCTCGAGATATCTGTCTTCAGCCATATTGTAGAATCCAATGATAGCCTCTCGGAGGCCCCCTATACCAGTTATAAACCCTCCGTTTAAGCCATTGCTTTTAATTATATTCTTCAACTCTTCGTGGACGTCTCTACCTTCATTTATCTTAACGGGTAGCAGTTTCACGGATACCCCTCCTGGTTCACCCTGATATATTAGGAGGTTCGAGTATTATATACTAAGCGGTGATGAAACCCGGTTTCATCGGAGCTGCGTGAAGAGGAGTTACTCAACTGACGATTTTTAGATCGAGGTGTCCCTCTATGGAGGATTCAAGTGGAATAAACCAGCTTATAAGTAGACTCAACACGCTGGCCAGCGAGCTTGAAAAACCATTTGTTGGTAGAAGCGAGGAGGCCAGACTCCTAGTTCTCTCACTTCTCTCAGGCGAACACGTGATAATGATCGGCGAGCCGGGTACAGCTAAGTCAGCTCTCGCTCGAAGACTCGCTGATCTAGTGGAAGCTAGGTTCTTCAAGTACATGCTTACAAGGTTTACAGAGCCTGATGAGCTCTTCGGCCCCTTGGATATAAATGCCTTGAGAGAAGGTAAATACGTAAGGGTTACCCACGGGAAACTCCCTGAGGCTGACATAGCTTTCATAGATGAAATCTTCAATGCTAACTCAGCTGTCCTCAACATGCTTTTAACACTCATGAATGAGAGGGTTGTTTACGACGGATACTCGGAGCTGAAGATACCATTGCTAACACTTATATCAGCAAGCAACAATATACCAGATGAACCAGAGCTCCAAGCAATCTACGATCGATTCCTACTCCGCCACTTCGTGAAACCTGTAAGTGAAAACCTGTGGAGAGAGCTTTTAGAGGCTTCATGGCTTATTGAGCAGGGAGTTCACGGAGAGGTTAAACCCGTTTTAAGCATTAGTGAAGTTAAGAAGGCAAGTCTACTCATATTTAAAGTGGATGTATGGAGCGTGAGGGAGAAGCTGTTAAGACTCTACGCTATACTCGAGGATCAAGGAGTCCACTTAACTGATCGAAGAAAGGGGAAAGCGCTGAAGGTAATAGCTTCAAACGCTCTCCTCAACGGCAGGTTGAAGGCTACTGAAGAAGACTTATATATTTTAAAGTACGTTGCACCACGCGACCATGAGGAAATGGAGAAAGTGCTAGCAGTACTCCTCGATGAAGTAGAAGCTAGAGAGAAGCACTTACGCGAGCTGAATGAAATTGAAGCCAACATAATGGAAGCCCGAGACTACATTCTAAGAAGCAATGAACTCGACCCGAGGCTCCTCGACTACCTTAGAGGTTTTGAAACCCTAAAGGATAAACTAGAGAGGCTGGCTCGTGATTCAAGTGACGACACTGTTAGAAGACGTGCTATTGAAGTACTAGGCGAGCTTAATGAAGCAATGGATCTAATAAGGAGGAAGCTAGTAATATGAGTGTAGTCAGCGTGAAGGGGCTCCTTAAAGGAGTAAACTACGATGACCCGGTTGTAAAGTATAGAGGCGAGAAGGTTAAGCGGCTAGCCGAAAAGCTTGCTGGAGGAAAACTCAAGCTATCTAGTAGTCTCGCATCAGATGTATTCTACATGTTTTATCTACCGATCCCTATTCTCAGAGAAGATAATGATGGATCAAGCCGGGACCACCTAATCCTTAAAGCTCTAAGTGAGTCTCCTAGCTTTAAAGCTGTGAGAACTAAAACTGTGATGGATACTCTTATAAGCAGTCTTGCAGCAAGCATATTCCTCTCGCAGGTTAAGCTACTCGAGGAAAAAACCTCAAGGAGTAGAGAGGCAGTGGAAAACAACGGGGATTCAAGCATTAAAGAGATAGTTGAGAAAGCCCTTACTCAGGTAGGAATTGATGTGGAGAACGCTAGAAGACTTAAATTAATAGCTGAAGGACTAGAGCCTGGTTCAACAAGCAGGCTGTCATTCGACGAAGATCTCCTCGAGGTGATCCAGCTAGCTAGAGATGTAGATGTAAGGAGAATCCTCGAGATATTGAGAGGCTTAAAGCCCTGGGATATTAAAGCAGTAAGGAAGAAGAGTAGATTCAAGCGTGGAGAGATACTCGGCTACGAGTACGGAAGGGATTTTGAGAGAATGGTACCATCAAACCTAGCACTTCCTGACGAGATCTTCTACACTCGATTCGCCCAAAAGAGATTGCTCCTCTACGAGAAGGCGGTTGAGGAAGCTCTCGGCCCTCTCTACGTCCTCCTCGATAAAAGCGGAAGCATGGATGGTACTAAGATAACGTGGGCTAAGGCTGT
The DNA here is from genome assembly GCA_026626905.1 of Desulfurococcus sp. Taxonomy (NCBI): domain Archaea; kingdom Thermoproteati; phylum Thermoproteota; class Thermoprotei; order Desulfurococcales; family Desulfurococcaceae; genus Desulfurococcus; species Desulfurococcus sp. The sequence continues at coordinate 318,185 of JAPNUX010000003.1, read as the reverse complement.
AGCGATCAGTTTATACCTCAAGGCAGTGAAATCCAACCGCGAGTTCTACTTGAGGTTCTTTGATAGTCAACCATATATTCTAGTTAAGGCTGGTAGATCTGTAAATCCTAGTGAAGCAATAAAGCTTATGAGTTTCGTGGCGAGGGTTAGAGGTGCTGGAGGTACAGATATCTCGCGGGCTATTATAACAGCATGCACGGATATCAGGTCAGGTAAAGTCAACAGGAGGTCAGATATAGTATTGATCACTGATGGAATAGATAGAGTGAATGAGAACATTATTAGATACAACTTGAAGAAGGCTGACTCAAAGCTGATTACTGTAATGATCATGGGAGATAATGATAGCTTAAGAAGCCTATCCTACAGGTATATGAGGGTAGAGAAACTTGATAGGGAAGGCGTGCTAAGAGTAGTAGAATTCGATTAAGGTGATCAAGTAGTCTCCTTGAGAAGCATGCCTATTCTCCTCACGCCTTCCTCTATGAGTTCCTTCTCAGCCATAGAGAAGTTAAGCCTGATAACATTTCTCCCCGATCCATCAGTGTAGAAGGATGCTGCTGGTACAACAGCTACATTGTATTTCTCAAGTAGCTGCTCAGCGAATGCAACACCATTAATATTACTCGGCAGCCAGAGCAGCACGAACATTCCTGCAATAGGTTTCGTGTGCTTTAATCCCGGTAAATGCTTCTCGATAGAGGATACCATTAGATCTCTTTTAGCCTTGTATTCGGCAATAGCCTTCTCTCTTATAGGCTTGTATAGCCTGTTCCTCAAGATATTTAAAACAATGTATTGTGAGATCACAGGTGGACACATCGTCATAGGCCCCAGCGCGTTGCGGGCTTTAACAACTATCTCCTGGGGTGCCTCAATCCATCCTACTCGAAGCCCTGTGCCGAATATCTTGCTGAATGAACCAATGTAGATGACGCGGTCTTCACTATCTAAGGCCTTCAGGGGCTTGATGCTTACTTGCTCGTACACTAAGTGGTTGTATGCTGCATCCTCTACCACTAGGAAGTCGTACTTGCTGGCTATCTCAAGCAGGTGCTTTCTTCTCTCCATGCTCATGGTGACTCCTGAAGGATTCTGGCCTGTGGGAATCGTGTAAACTAGCTTTAGCTTCTCACCTTCACTATAAAGCTTCTTAACTGTTTCCTCGAGATTCTCTGTGATAATACCCTCCTCATCGATAGGAGCACCTATTACTGTTACACCGTAGTGTCTCCAGACAAGGATTGTGTTCACATACGAAGGGTTTTCAACTACCACTATATCCCCTGGGTCTAGTAGTAGTCTTCCAAGCACGTCTATTGCCTGGCTCCCCCCGATGGTTACAACTATTCTCCCGGGCTCAGTGTTGATGCCTTCATGCTCCCTCATGAAAACAGTGATTTCTTCTTTCAGCTCTGGGAGGCCGTCTGCAGGTGAGTATATAACGCTCTTCTTCTCCTTGGCGAATAACTCTCTTGCCATCTCTCCGTATAGTTCACGAGGGATGACGTCCGGGTCGGGGTCGCCTGCAGCGAAACTTATTACTCTAGTAGTTCTCGATTTAGCAGCGATTTTCGCAACGACGTCTCTTATGGGGCTTGGTTCAATGAAGTTAATTCTACTACTAAGAAACTTATTGTAGTCGGGTTTCAAGAGGGGCACCCGATGTAACAACAAATGATCCAAGGAGTATAAAAATTAGGCCGCGCAACTGGGAGTGAGTATAGTGCTAGCCAAGGAGAGGAGTTTACATCCTGAAGCATGCGCTTACAGCTTGTTAAGATCTAGACAGCCTTGTCATAACGAGTATCCTGAGGTGGTTAGCACTTGTAGCGCAGAGGTCTGCTGTATCCTCTAATGCTTTATTCAAGCTGTGAACCAGTATAGCCATAGTTAATGGCTTAAATTTATCGCCTATTTCAAGTATTAAGCCGCGGTTTCTTACTTCAATGTCATCTGCTTTCTCCTCTAGTTGTATGACTTTTTCAATGAGGCTAAAAGCTTTCTCGTACTCGCCTTTAACGATCGCTTCGAAGGCATCGCTATAGGTTTCAACGGATTCAGCGACAACCTCACTTAACTCCAGGAGACCTCTTCTCAGCTCCCCTGGTATCTCAAGGAAGGGAAGTATTCGGAATTCTTTTGCTACATCTTTCATGTGGTCGCCTATTAAGTCAATACTTGATATGAATGATAAAAGCTCGCTTGCAAAGGAGGCTTCAAGTCTAAGGGATGAGATAGAGTATTCAAGCCAGCTTCTAAGTTTCTCTCCCTTCTCATCTAGTTTTACTAGCTCAGAGAAGACGCGCCTTGCATCTCCTAACTGGTAGTTATTGAGGAGTTTTACTCCCTCCTTGAATTTAGCCACGATCTCTGAGGTTAGCGACATGTACTCTTTGAGTTTTTCAATGACTTCATCTGGAAGTATATCCGTTAAGTTGATAGGCAATACTCCTCCCCCTGGAACAGTAAAACTTCACCTCAAGGCCTTCCGGATTTAAGCGTGAGGATCTTATCGGGTGTCGTAACAGTTATAGCAGCATACCTCCTCCTGTGGTAGAGCTTCACGCTTCTTATGTAGACGAGGTAGTCTGGGCTGGTGAGGGAGACCGGCCTATTTATCTTTTCAGCTATAACTCTCACTGCATCCATCGTGTGTGCTGGGAGTCTAGTTTCAAGCCAGTATAGTCTCCCATTAAGCGTGACTCGAAACGTTTTATCAGAGGGTATCCTACTCTCAGCCAGCTCCCCTGACTTCTCAGCTACTACTTCAACATAAGGGTCTGTCACGGCATCCACTGGAATTACCCTGTAAACCACAGGTATCTCGCCAGCAATACTCCTGAACTCCGAGACGAATTCATATGGGTCTTTAACTCTAAGCAGTATTACTGAGGAGCCCTTATCAACCATGATATGCTCGAGCCCAGCGCTCCTCAACTTGGAGAGTATAAGCCTAAAGTTTTCCAGGCCTGGCTCATGCGTGATTAGCAGGTTAAAGGCCATTCCAAGCACCTTTACTCGAAATTAAATAAATACACTAGAGAGGTAATAAAGAGGCAAGCACCAATTCCGTGTGGTCACCGGGAAGCATCTGCTCGAGCGTAAAGCTTAAAAACCCTTTTCAATGGTGCCAGCTGTCTTATAACCCTTCCATGCGGCATTTTCCTAGTGGGGTAACTCAATGGAGGCTACTTTGCCGCCTGCACTACCTCAAGTTCTCGAGGAGGCTCGCAACACTGTCCACGATACTGTTAATAGTATTGTAGAAGCCGTGAAGCTCTACAAGGAAACCCTTGATGACGGTGTGCTTGGATACTTTATGAAGCTCTTTAACAAATACCTGGAGTATATAGGCCCTCTACCCTACATCCCTGGCCTTGTAGAGAAGCTGGGTGAAGAAGTAGTATTAACACTATGGGATGTAGACTTCGACTACAAGGCTCTAGAAAGATTAATGATACTACTATACGAGGCCAAATCTAGCTTAGAGGATAAAGCCTCCTTGGAATCAATGGAATCAATGCTTAATGAGATAGCGGTATTACTCTCCTATCTAATGGCTAAGACTGGTGTCTCTCTAGCAAAGCTTGGAGGGTTTAGAGGCCTCCTCGGCTCTGATAGTAGGCAAGTTGATCCTTTATCAATGATAACAATAGCCCTAGTCTTTCTTATAATAGCTACTAATCCCTAGTATCATTGAGCCTGCGTTAGATGTTCATGGTGTTTAACCAGTGCCGACAAGCCTGTACTCTCGCCCAGCATGGAGTATTACAATCATCTCCTTTCTCATCTCTTCTAAAAGGATTCTCTCAGCACTAGCTAGCTTGTCGACCTCGCTTGCTTTAATAGGGAACTTCCTCTTAAACTCCTCATAGAATACGGGGTCAACTATTAGAGAGCCTACTCTAATTAGTTTCCCCTCCATAAGGAACTTTTCTAGTAGCTGACCCAGCTTACTCTGAGCTTCTGTAATCCACATGACTGGGGTCTCCATTACTGTGAAACCTTTGGCTTCATGCACCACGAGCTCTTTACGCTTACCTAGCTCTCTAGCGAAACTCTCTAGGCTTGCAACTCTGGATTCCACGTCTTTAATTCTAGCTTCAAGTTCTTTCAACCTGTTGATTAATTCATCTACCCGAGCAGCTAGAGAGTTAACCATGCCCTCTAAATCAACTGACGGGGAGCTTCCACTGGAGGCTGCCTGGGCTACAGCTTCGACCTTTTCACCTCCGCCTTCACTCTCACTCTTCTCTTTCCCCCCGCGATCCTCGGTAAAACTTGTTAGGGGAGTACTTCTTCTTGTATTGCTAGCTAGAAATGATCTTCCCTTTTCTGTTATACTGTACCCCTTGCCTATCCTCTCAACATACCCATTATACCTTAATCTCTCTAGTACATCCTTAGCTCTTACGATGTCAATGCCGAGTAATTCGGCTACATCTCTAACAGTTAGGCTGGGAGCTGCGGCTAATAGTTCTAATACTCTAATAGTATATGATCTCGCTTGCAACAATTACTACCCTGAAGATTATTGGTAACGGGATCCCTTAATAACAGTATCTTAGCCTAGAATAATCTTCTAGATTTTTTAAGGTATATATGTCTAATGTTAGATGAGCCTAACAGGTGATTACTGCATGTCAGGTATATTCGATCCAGATACAGAAGCAGAGTTAAAGAAGATACTGGGATCACTCTCTAAGAAACTAGTAGATGTACTAGTAGTCTCTAAGAGTAGTGGAGAGCACAGCCATGAACACCACGAACGCGATTCAGAAGATGAACATCACCACCATGATGAATGCCCTACATGTGAGGAAGCGAAGCTACTAGCTAGCGAGCTAGCAAGGATTAGCGAGGGTAAACTAGTATTCGAGATTCTCTACCATGATGACGAGAAAGTTAAGTTCTTCAAGCCAAGGTATCTTCCAGCATTCATCTACGATACTCCTAAACGGAATATACGGTATTACGGCTTGCCCAGCGGTCAGGAGTTTGCTCCCTTTATATTCATTCACGAATACCTATCCAATGGCGTTAAGCTCTCAAAGAAAGTTGTCGAAGAGCTTGAAGGCATAGATACATCTCTACACGTTAAGATATTCGTGACACCTGAATGCCCCTACTGCCCGCTAGTCGTCGACTTCTTCAACCAGGCTGGAATAGTTAACAGTGAGATAATTGTTGAGACCATTGAAGCTCTCGAGAACCCAATAGAAGCAGACATGTATGGCGTCCAGTATGTGCCCTATGTTGCAATAAATGACCCACGCGACTACGAGAAGTATGGTGCTAAACCCGTAGAGGTTATACCCGGCTACATGCAACCAGAGGATAACGTGAAGATTCTGAAGAAAGCTGCCAGGAAACTCAAGTCAGGCAGATAGGTGGAGCTAGTGGATACTAGACGCATAGAAGAATACCTTGAAGTAATCTACGTGCTCTCACTCAATGGGAGGCCTAGGGTTAGAGAGATAGCTAGAAGACTCTGCATTAAACCTAGTAGCGTTGTAGAGTTCCTTAAGAAGCTAGCAAGTGAAGGGTATATAGTCTACGAGAAAGGCGGTAAAATAACGCTAACAGAGAAGGGGCTTGAAATTGCTCAAAACGTGTACAGGAAGCACCAGATACTAGTCGAGTTCCTCGAGAGCCTAGGGGTCCCGCAGAATATAGCTGAGGAAGATGCATGTAAGATAGAGCATTTCCTCCACTCTGAAACCGTTAAGAAAATCCGCGAGTTTTTAGCATCCCAGAGGAGTCAATTCAGCCGGCAATCCTATGCCAGAAGATACTCGTCATAATTTTCAAGTAAAATCCTCTCTAAGTTAGACCTGCATAAAATATTAAAAGCACTGAAGCTTAACTTCATAGAGTGGGAGCCGATGACCTGCCCCTTCTAGACGAGCTGTGAAGCAATGATTTATTCACGGACCGGGGGAGGCTCGAATTACACTACAGTATATTGAAGAGCGTCTCGGTAACGTATTACTTTGTTAATACTCCTGAACACCCTATTTAAACGAATTCTCAGGGAATAAACTCGATGGGGTAAATTTGAAGAAGACTGAGGATATTAGTTTAAGAGTAGTCGGGTTCGAGGAACTATTAGTTTTAAAATACATAGGCTTACTCGAGGAGTTGAAAGCTCTCGAGATACGCGTGGAATCCAGCAAGCTAGACGAAGAAGATAAGAATAAACTGAAATCTATAATTCGAATGATTGAGGAGGCAATCCTCCAGGAACTAGAAGAGTGGGCGAGCATACCGGGAGGGCAGGTAGCTCGCTCAGGCGAGGCTCCAGCGTAGGGTATTCAAGGTTATAAGCTTATAAATCCCTAATAGGAATTCCATGACTCCGATAACTAGAGGTGCTGGAAGAAAGAATGTACAATGATGATTGGGGTCTAGATACCGCTAGAGAGCTATGGGGGTTAAACCACGAGATTAGGGGCGAAGTAATAACAGTCGATAGTGATGGATACCTTATCATAAACCTCAACGGCTACTCCATAAGAGTAAAAGATCTGGTTGAAGAGAGAGGCTTCGATGTAGCGTACATAAGGATACTCCCATTGATAGAGAAAGCCATGGAGAAAGTCTATGAAACCTTCAAGGAGCTCTCCAAGGTATACGGCTTCAAAGGAGTACTCCAGCCAGTATACCCTATGAAAGTTAACCCCATAGACCTAGTTGTTGAAGCTATATGGAGGTATGGAGAGAAGTATAAGTGGGGGTTTAATACCGGCTCGCTTGGAGAAGTAAAAACTCTTCTTAAGTACGCTGGGGAATCAAGCAGAGTGCTAATATATGATGGTGTTCTCTCGAGTCAGGTCATTGATATCCTGCTGAAATTCAGGGATAAGAAGTGGAAGGTTATAGTTGACGTGGAGGGTGAGCACGACCTTAATATTGTATCAGGGTACCCGGAGCTAGAGATCGGCTTAAGAGTAAAACCTCTCACAAAACCCGGCGGTAAGTGGGCTCACTCAGCAGGGCTTGAAGGGAAATTCGGGTTCTCGGTGAGTACTCTAGCAAAACTTAGAGATGAATACAAGTGGATTGAGGAGCGAGCTACCCTTCTCCACATGCATCCAGGCTCCCAGATCTACAAGTGGAGTGACATGGAGGCCTTTCTAAACGAAGTCTACGATATATACAAGAAGCTACGTTCAAGCGGCTTCAACAACTTAAAGATTGTTGATCCAGGTGGTGGCTTAGCATACCCATACATAGATACAGGGCGTGGGACACCTGAATCCCCGAACTACACTCTAAGAGACTACCTTGGTCATATAGTGAAAGTCTTCAGCGAGCTCGAGGATCACCCTGTAATAGTGTATGAAGGTGGCAGGTATATCGTGGCGTCTCACAGGATTGTTGTTTCGAAAGTAGTTGATATCCGCCCCTACACGAGTGATCAATACCATGCCAGCTCTAATCAATTAGATGAAAAGCTTGCTCACATAGAGAGTATTAGCGACTTAAAGAAGCTTATTAGAGATATCAGAACTCATGTTCGTAGAGGCTTCTCGGAGCCCCGTAAACTCGAGGAGAGAGAACTGCTTGAGGAGCTTGTCACCAGACTACACGATGATATAGCCTCCAAGCTACGGGAGATAGTGGAGAAAAAACCTGCTTTAGTAGAGGAGATCTTGAATGATCCAGTCATATATAGGTTTGCTACATCTCCATCTAAGAGGTATATATTAAACTTCTCAGTGTTCGCGGATATACCAGACACAGTCATTGTAAACCAGTACTTCCAAGTAGTTCCTCTTCAGAGACTTGATGAAAGACCTGATGTCCTAGCTACGCTGGGAGACCTTACATGTGACAGCATGGGTGAAATAGGCGAGTATATAAGCGATGTGAAAACACCGATTAAAGCAGGCCAGTGGTTTACACGCGTTGACTCCAGGCTTATCATGGTTCCAGGTAGAAGACTGAAGCTTGGAGGTGTGCCTTTACATCTACCAGTAAAAGACGAGAACTACTACATTGCCTTTCTAGACACCGGGGCCTACCAGGACCCGCTTGCCATGAAACACAACCTCATATATGGTGCACCAGAGATAGTTATAGATACCACGAGTAAAGGAGTAGAGGTTAAAATCATAGAGAAAAAAGGCGACTACCTCTAAACTCAGGGTGCTCAGATATTCTCCACGGGATTATACCTGAATAATTCTTCATGTATTAAACGCTTCTATGATTCTCTTCTATAGCAAAATCAGTATATGCAAGATGCAGGGCTGTACATCAGGTGTGAAAGACAGTTATGTGTTCAGCGTCACCTTGATACTATGAGGATCCTATAGATATCCGCTAGGTTCTCGAATACATCGCTGATTTCCTCGAGGTCATCTATTATAGGTGGCAGCATTATGCACTGGGGTCCTAGGGTTTTAACGCAAGATGCATATATCTTCTCAATAGCTTTAAGTCTGAGCTCGTCTATCTCCTCCTCTAGTTGTTCTATCTCATTCGATAGAGATAGTATTCTGCTAGGATCCCCGGTATACGTTGAATAGCCTAGCAGGTCGATAAGTTTGCGTGACGCTTCAATACTCTTCAATACTATCCCCTCTATTAACCTTAGGAGCTCTCCGTCTATTCTCACGCCAGATCCTAGGACTATCAGTATCCTCTTACCTGCAGCTTTAGCGAAACCGAGTGCATCATCTAGTAAAAGTGTAAATTCTAAAATTACCTCTCTATCACCAGGATGGAGGTAGGATGCTTTAAGCTCGCTCATCACGCTTCTTTTAAGTTCATCGCCATGCTTCTCTACTACATCCAGCTCACTGTAAAGTTTCGAGACGGCATCGTAGCCTGATGGTAGCTCCTTGATCATCTCGTGTAGTTTTAAAATCCCGCTTTCAACTATTCTTGCGAGTTCCTTGATATCTGTGAGGATCTGCTCGAGATGTCTCCCTAGAGGCAGACTCACTAAAACCACCACTCCTAGAGTTAACGGGATTTCAGATTTAAAATACACCTATAAAAATCCTGCGTACACCATGCTAATTCTATTAGCCTAGGATTTAGCCACAGGGTTTATAATATCGTTTAAAGAATTGATCTCTGATAAGGTGGTGTAATTGAGTGACATGGAGTATGATAGCATTTACGATATACGCTTCCTGTTTAAGCGCGGAATAACACTAACACCACCACTGCTCAAGACACTTAATGCTGTAATAGCGTTGAAGAAGGCTACAGCTGATGATGTAGCCAAGTATACTGGGAGAGCTAGAACCATAGAATCACGGTACCTTTCAAGATTGAATAAGATAGGTATAGTTGCAAGAGTCAAGGAGGGAAGGAAAGTCTACTACATGGAACCGGTCTACGGGGTCAAAGAGGCATTACAGAAGTACGGGGAAAACATGATCATAGAGCAACTAGCACACCAGATAAGCCTGCCAGCTGATATTGTGAGATTTATAATCAACTTACTTGAGAGAAGGAAGGCTATCTAATTCTACTTAAGGTTAAGCTGAATGGAAATAGTCTCCATGGATTCCTTCCTAAATGATAGGGTTATTGATGAAACCTCACCGTTAGTTCTCCTTAAACCTTCTGCAAGCGCTTCTACAAGTCTTGTAAGTAACAGGGTTCTGGATATAGATCCCTCCTTGCTTACAAACTTCTCGATAACCTCCAAATCCTCCTCGTTAACTCTAAGTGATATCATTTTTTTCCTCGGCTTCAATGGTATCTCTATGACATCACCGCTAACTACCATGGGGTCGCTGACATTGCTGCGTATTCTTGATACTACCATCTCAAGCACCGAAATTGTATGCCACATGAGATCATTTAGTCACCAGAATTAATAAACTGATCCTGTGTATTTTAAGATGTAATCTCAGGATAGATTTAAATGAAACAAGCATTAGTATGACTATATACAAATTCAGCTATGTAAAAAATAATAAAGTATCCATGTTTAAAGTCCCACCAGGCTAATATGGATAATTAGCATGTTTTTAAGCCTGAGATAGCTTATGTATTATGGGTGCTTGTGAAGAGTGTCGTTGAGGAGGCTTGTGCTCGACGTATTATATCCTGTAAGAGGGGTCTCTATAATAGAGCTAGCTAAAGCTATCACAGAGCTACCAGGTGTTGATGTAGTTAATATAACTGTTAAGGAGGTTGATGTAGACACACAGAACATTCTGGTTGTAGTTGAAGGCAACAATATAGGTTTCGATGATGTAAAGGAGACTATAGAGAGGTCGGGTGGAGTTATACACAGCGTGGATCAAGTAGTTGCTGGGAAACACGCTTCTAAGTCTCTAGGACGCTTAATTGAATTAGAGTGAGAGCGTTGACTCCCAATATTATAGAACTCCTCGACGGCTTCTCGAGGCAGTCGAGGCTTCTTATTACCGGCTCAGAGAAGCTGATTCTAAAAGAGTATAATAGTAGAGTCGGGTTAGTCAAGTGGTTTATGGTGAATGTCTCCTCCACACCCATAAAGCCGTATCCATATACTCTAAGCTCTATTAGCCGTATGGAGAGAGAAGTCAGCTTCTTTAAAGCCAGCACTCAGGGTTTTAAGAAGCCTAGGATACATGTCGTCGACTACATAGGGGTTAGAGTGATTAGAGATTACATTGAAGGAGAGAAGATAAGCTACGAGTCGAGTGCCGAGGTCTACGAGCAGTATGGTAGGAACCTGGGCATGCTGCACTGCTCCGGCTGGGCTCTAGGTGATACTAAGCTATCTAACTTTGTATACAATAGTAGCGGAGTGTACGTGATAGATGCAGAACAGGCTATTAAGACCAATAGAATAGAACACTATGCATGGGATATAGCTGTATTCGCATCTACTTTCAGCATTGGCTGTTATAGTACCTGCATATTGAATGAGGAGGAATACACAGGGAAGATAAAGTCCTTTATCGAAGGATACCTTGAAACCCCCTGTAGTATCCCATGTGAAGTAGTCGGCATACTTAAAGATAGAGCTGAGATCCTCCTCCTAATACCCTTCCCGTTAAACTTCTTCTTCCTTAAAACCTTAAAGACTATCCAGAAGCATACGTAAGATGGAGGGAAATACGCTGCACACTACGTAAATTAATGGTGTTGAGTATGAGCTTTAAGATTCTTCTGGCAGGCGACACCCATATACCTGATAGAGCTGATAGGATTAGAGAGGTTGTTTTAAGAAGAATTGAGCCCGAGAAACCCTTCAACTACGTGTTGTTTACTGGCGACTTAACATCAAAGGATATTCTAGAATGGCTTAGAACCCTAGGCTCCGAGATACGTGTTGTTAGAGGCAACATGGACTACCTGCCGTTGCCTCGAAGACAGGTACTAGAGATAGAGAATTTAAAGATAGGTATTGTTCACGGTGACGGCGTTTACCCGAGAGGTGATGCTGCAGGCTTAGCTAGAATATCCCGTGAACTCGGCACGAGTATTCTGGCATCAGGACACACCCACAGCCCGTTTATAAAGACTGATCCAAGCAGGGAGATACTGCTTCTGAATCCAGGTTCTCTTACAGGGGTATGGGGTGGTGGAGGGGGTTCCATGAAGCCATCCTTCATGATACTGACAGTTGAATCCGGAAGGTTGATGATAGAGCTCTACGTTCTCGAGGATAATGTAGTGAAGTCTAGGAGGTATATGGCTGTAAACAGAAATAATAGCTGGAATATCACTCAGCTGGAAGAATAATAATATTCCTCCATGGTAGAGTTAACTCGACCTCCATGCCGACCTCGATGTTCGCAGTATTGGGGAAGTAGGCTAGTAATGGTAGCCTGCCCACTTTAATTCTAGCTTCAACTCTATCCCCGAGGAACATGGCGAAGTCTACTACACCTTTAATAGTTGTATCGTCGGGGAGGGCTCTACCACCTAGACTTATGATCTCTGGGCGTATGATTATAGAGACCTTCCTGGGCAGCTTCTCGAATGGTGTTACACCGCGCACTATTATATCAGCATCCTCTAATCTAGCCTCTACTCTATCCTTCTCCTGAGAGATTAATTCACCCGGGTAGATGCTGCTTCTACCGAGGAAGTCTGCCACAAATAGGTTTTTAGGCTTGAAGTACAGTTCCCTAGGCGAGCCCACCTGCATGACTCTACCTTTATTCATCACAGCCATTCGGTCGCTGAGGCTCATGGCCTCCACCTGATCATGTGTTACGTATATTGTTGTCAGCTTGAGACTTCTCTGGAGCCTCTTCAACTCCTCCCTCATCTCTATTCTCAGCTTGGCGTCAAGGTTGCTTAACGGCTCATCCAGCAGGAGCACTCTTGGCTTTACTACTAGTGCTCTAGCTAAGGCTACTCTCTGCTGCTGCCCGCCTGAAAGCTGTAGTGGATATCTATTTTCCATCCCGGAGAGCTTTACTAATTCTAGGGATTCTTTCACCATTCTTCTTATATCTTCATCTGTTAAGCCTAGTTCCTTCTTCCTGAGCTTCAACCCGTAGGCTACGTTCTCGAAAACAGTCATGTGAGGCCATAGAGCGTAATTCTGGAATACCATAGCTGTATTCCTCTTATATGGTTTCAGGAAGGTTACATCCTCGTCGTCAAAGTATACTCTACCTTTATCAGGGGTTTCAAAGCCTGCTATGATTCTTAGAGTAGTTGTTTTACCGCAGCCTGAGGGACCCAGTATAGTGAAGAACTCGCCGCTTTCAATATCAATGTTAACGTCGTCGGCTGCGACAACTGTACCGTAATATTTGGAAACTCCTTCTAATCTAACCCTCGTCAACCCGGGCACCTCCTTACACTCCTATGAAGGCATACCTCTGCTTAAATACGTGGACAACTATGAGTACTACTGTCAACTGTATTATTATGAGGAGAGTACCCATTGCTGCAACAAGCATCGGGCCCTGCCCTGCTCCACCGCTGATAGTGCTAGCCATGTAGTATGTTAGCGGTGCATACCTGTCGTTTATTCCACCGTAGGTGACGCTTGTTGAAACCTCTGTAGCCATGTATATGAAGCCTATTAGTGCACCGCTGAGTATGTATCCTATAATGAATGGGAGTACTACGCCGAAAACTACTCTAATTCTCGATGCACCGAGATTCATGGCTGCCTCCTCAAGATTCTCGTGTACCTGCTGGAAGCCTGCGAAAACCGACCTAACCACGTATGGAAGTCTTCTCACGCTGAAAGCTATAATGAATAGTAGCCATGTTGCAAACCCCGGCCCCGGCATTAATACGTTAGCCCATGGCGTTATACTCGAGAGCATGTTAGCTAGTATTGTGAAGAAGTAGAAGTATCCTATGGCTAACACAAGGCCGGGTATAGCTAGAGGTGAGGTTGCAAGAGCATCAAGAGTGTTCGCAAGCCACTTGATCTTAAGCCTGCTCACACTGTAGCCGACTGCCGTCGCCAGGAATACAGCTATCACTACTGAGACGCCAGCGTAGATTAACGTGTTGGTGATGTAGTAGGATATATTGGGGTCTGAGAGAACCTTACTTATATACACGAACATGCCGGAGAGGCTTCCAGGCATGGATAACTCGATGCCAGTTGCTGTTGGATAAGGCTTCATGATATTCAAGGATATAAGTATCACACCAAGCTGCGGGATCATTGCGAGTACAACTATCGGGAAGACTAGCAGGTATATGGCAAGTAAGCCGAGGACACCTGGACGTCTTATTCGCGGATTAAATCTTCCACCTCTACTGATCATAGCATAGCTTCTCATGCTCACATAATTTCTGATAGCCAGGAATGAGAGTATTGTTAGCAGTAGTAGGACTACTCCTAGAGCAGCTGTCTCCGGTGATATAATGCTTGTAGCACTTCCACTCCTGAGGTTATTATATATCCTGTAGCTTATTAGATCTCTAAAGTTGAATATTATTGGGGCACCGAGATCCTCTAAGCTGAAAACGAAAACCAGTATTGAGCCGGCTGCTATACCCGGTAGTGCTAGAGGTAGAGTAATGCTTCTGAAAAGCTTAAAGCCTCTGGCGCCAAGGTTCTCAGCTTGCTCCTCGGTAGACGGATCCACGTTGATGAAGCTATTGTAGGCGTTTAAGTAAACTATCGGGAAGAACGTTAAGGTTTGAGCAAGGATTACTCCAACAAGATCCCCGATGATCAGCTTGTAGCCGTATATAGTGTTTAGCAGATTTGATATAGGTCCATCCTGACCCCAGATGATTCTAACAACATATGCGTTTATGAATGGAGTGTTAAAGAGCGGAATGATCGCCATTACCCTCAGTAGAGAATGCCCTGGAAACTTGTAGCGGGCTAGAACAAAGGCTACTACAACCCCGAGAATTGTTGCAAGAACTGTTACAATTGACGCCACCAGAATGCTGTTAACTATTGGACCATAGTTAGCACCCCTCAATATTAGAAGCCTAGTTCCATCTGGAAGCACTCTAATAGAATACCAGCTTGAATCAAGCGGGTTGAGATTCACGTAGCTACGCGTTCTTAGAACATTATAGAAGTTACTCCACCATTCGCCACCTGTAGGTGGCACAAAAGAGTTCACTAAAACCAGTAGTATAGGCACGATCATGAAGACCGTGAGATACGCGAAGCCGAAGATCATGAAAAACCACATGGTTGCATCCAGCTGGCTTAACACATTTCTGAATCTACGCGAAAACGGTATTGCTCCACCACTCTGCAAGCTTCTAGCAATCTTAGCTCTCCTTAAGAGATCCCTGAAGTAGCCTGCAACTACTATGCCTAGAAACGGGGATAGCGCAACAGTAAAGGAGAGGAGGTATCCATAAGCGTTTATCAATAATACTATGAAGACGTACATCAGGGATATTATTGCGAGAAAACCCATACCGAAACTATACTTCACTGCATCGTAATCGTAGAATCCTCTAAGCACCATTAAGGCTCCTACAAGCAGCGCTACACAGATCAGAATGTAATTAGCGAGTACCGACTCGTTAAGCCCCATGAAGTTGTTTACTAGTAGTGATACAACTAGAAGCAGAGTACTAACTGATAGCAGTAAGGTATTCTGTCTCAGCATGCCAAGCACCTAAGAGACTTAAATCTATGAGTGTTTAAGCGTTTATAAAATTTAAGCCTATGAACGTAAAAAAGCTTGGGGGATCAAGTGCTTTAACTAGACGGCACTGGTTGCCCAGAGATCGCGTTATTCAACAAGTCTAATGCCTTAAGGTATCTATCTCTAGCTAGGTTCTCCCATTGGGTCATTAGAGACTGGTAGATCCTTTGATCATTTAAATAGTTATTTATGAATATAGCGTATTCTACTGTAAAGGTGACCTTACTATTAGTGACTGGGTCTGTGAATTCAAGAGGCTTCGAGATATACCTGGTTAGGTAGTCAAACCATTCTCTACTTATCTTATTTTCCAGGTATGCATTAGCTATCTTAG
The DNA here is from genome assembly GCA_026626905.1 of Desulfurococcus sp. Taxonomy (NCBI): domain Archaea; kingdom Thermoproteati; phylum Thermoproteota; class Thermoprotei; order Desulfurococcales; family Desulfurococcaceae; genus Desulfurococcus; species Desulfurococcus sp. The sequence continues at coordinate 302,783 of JAPNUX010000003.1, read as the reverse complement.
CCCACACCGCTTGTAGATCCCTGTGGGGGTTTACGAGTGTCGCCTTAAAGTAGTATACTATTGCGTTAACCCATTCAGCTGATAGAGTTTCATTGAAGATTATTCCCTGGAATCCTATAGCTTCCTCGAGAGCCTTCTTTAAGTCGCTTCTTTCAGCTCCCTGCTTTGTTTCAAAAGTCTTGGGGTTGACTGGAAGCCTATTGATATCCTTGTTAAGCCAGACCTGCTGTCCTCCATTCTCGTTTAGAACCCATGCTACAAAAGCTATAGCGTGCACGAGGTGTCTTGTTGTGTTGACTATCGCTATCGGGTCACTATTAATTATGGTTTCATTCTTCGGGGCTATATACTTGCAGTCAGGATTAACCTGCTGCGCCATATACCCGTAGAAGTCTATTGTTGTGCCTACTGCTACATCACCTCTTATAACTGCATCACGGGCATCACTACTACTCTGGTATATTATCGCGTTAGCAGCTAGCAATGTAAGAATCCTCCAGCCTTCATCCCAACCCTTAGCTTGCAGTATTATCTCGAATATCCTGGTGTTGCTAGTACTCATTGTTGGATCAGCTGTGGAAACTAACGGTATATCGGGGAGATATCTAGCGTATTCTGGTCTAGCTAGATCCTCCCACTTCTCAGGCATTGGTAGCTGATACTGTGTTAATCTAAGAGTATTAACTGTGAAGCCGAAGCTGCTTACACTTGCACCAATCCAGTGAATCATCCCGTTTCTGTCAACCTTATACGTCTCCATGCCGCCTATTCTCGCAGGAATCTTATTTAACTCGTACATTATCGCCTGGAACACTGGTTTCGAGGAATCTATTGGTAGAAGGAACCCGCTGTCATCAAGGTTGTTGAAGAGAGTGGGGCCTCCTCCCCATGCTACATCTATTGGCTTCCCGATTTTCTCAGCGTTAATTATGTAGTTCACCCATTCTTCAGCTGGAGCATATATGAACTGAATGTTAGTGATTCCCAGTTCTTTCGCTACAGGAGAGTCAAGGAAGAGCTTTCGAGTCTCGGTTTGAATGGACTGCTCATGCCTAGTTAATACTATCAGCGTTACACCTCTCTCACTCGTCATAGACTTTAATTGATCAAGCCACGGGAACTCCGGGTATGTTGGCTGGCTTGTAGTTGGACTCGTAGCAGGTGTTGTCTGTGGGCTTGTTGTTGTTTCAGTGGTTGTTGGTGAGGGTGTTGTAGTTGTAGTTAATGTTGGTGTTGGAGAAGGAGACGGTGAAGGAGTAGTAGTCGGTGAAGACGGCGGAGTAGTAGTTGGAGAAGGAGACGATGTTGGAGAAGGCTGCATCCCAGGGGAAAGTCTTCCTAGGAGAATAACTACTGCTATCCCAGCTGCAACAGCAACTAATATTAGGGCTAGTAGTGTTAATCCCTCTATTTTAGCTAGCATTCTACTCATTTTATAACACCTGCTACCAACCACATTTAGGATAATATTTATTGCAATTACACAGCTTTATATGTGTTCCCTGCCGAGGAACCAGTACAGGTAAATTAGAAGATGAGGAGAAAAACAATTACTTAAGATTTATTGCTGGGTTTATTTCTTCTTGAATACCATTCCAACCGCTAAGCCAACTACTAACGCTATAATAGCTGCTATCGCTGTAGTGGTGAGATCAGGCTGTGTAACTGTTGCTGTCGATAGCACAGTGGTCGGTGATGGCACGGTAGCCGTTTTCTCAACAGTACTCGTGACAGTAGCTGTTTGAGTAACCGTGTTGGTGGTTGTGCTTACCACAGTCATAGTAGCTGTTTGAGTGAGAGTCTGCGTCTCTGTGACTGTCTGAGTAACTGTTACCGGCGGAACGTATAGGAATCCGCCTTTCAACCCGTAGACTACAGCTAGCTTTCCTGCAGAGGCGTCATAGCTTGACAGCATCTTGTACTGGATGGAGGCTGTGGGTGCAACCAGATCTACAACTTTATGCTGAACGTTTGCTAGCAGAGCAACCGGGTCTCCGCCTCCTAGAGTCCACTCACCGGGGTCTCCGGCCTGAACCGCCCTTATCTTCATTTCACCGTATCCATCATAGCTTGCCATGAACACGTAGAAGACCCAGTTCTCAATGTTTCCTGTGTCAGCCAGGAGGCTTTTACTTATCTTGAACTCTATTATGTTTTGATCAGGATAAGCGTAGGTATCGAAGAGAGTCTTATTGTTGTACTGGTCAGCTACCAGCACGTTATCAGCTCTGTAGAGTGCTGAAACCTCGCCATCTGGGAATGGGGTGTTACCCCAGCCGGGTACTGCTACTGCAACGTAATTCCAGCCTGGATTCAAGCTGACGTACAAGCCCATTGTTGAAGTATTAACCGGGAGAGATTTATCTGTCGTCAGCATGTATACCTGAATGTGCTGGAGGATCCAGCCGTTAGGCCCACCCCATGGGTTACCGCCGAGATTTCTAACCTGTACTTGGAGGTATATGAAGGCTTCATCCTGCAGGACCTTGAAGTCTACTATATCGAATACACCAGGCGCGAACACTGGGTTCGTCGGGTACTTTAAGTTTCCATTACCCTTATCATCACCCACAGGGTCGGGTGCCTCAAATACCGTGCTAGCTAGGTAGCTCGGCTGGAGCACTAGTTTAATCCACCACTTGAAGAGGTTTTCAACGAATCTAGGCCCATCGAGGTCAACACCATAGTATGATGAAGCCCATGCCGGCTCGTAGTCACCGTAGAGGCTTTCAGAGGCAACGGTTATAACAACGTTCTTATCCTTCCAGTACTCGGCTGCGTAACCAATGAAGTCGAATAAGCCGGCGCCCTGCCCGTACATGATCGGGTTATACACGTATGGTGGTGGCGGGTTATTATCACCTATGTAGGCTTTATGGAACCATGCTATCCTAATCAATCCTGGGAAGGTTTCATTAACAGGGTTATGGTAGACTCCGTTCTCGTCAACCCATATAACTGCTCCAGGCCCATGCATTAATATTGGCTTAGTGACGCCTTGATCTAGTATCCAGGTGTACAGCTCAGGGATGTTGTCCGGCTCCACGAAGGCCAGCATCCTGTAGTATGCTTTTGCGACAGTCGGGTAGGTGACACCCTTGTAAGTGTAGTTCTGGTCTTCACTAGAGTATACTGATGCCTGCTCAAGCCTTAGCTTAGCTCCAATATACTCTAGTAGCTTGTTAACTGCATCTATGGTTGCAGGTCCTCCACCATAATCACTGTCACCAGCAATATATAGTACCTTCCTACCCGTGTTCAACCAGCTACTTATGGCTTCAAGCTCATCTGGTGCGAATGCTACCCTGGGTTGCCCAATTAATAGTATGTCTACACCGCTTAACATGTCGCTAGTTATAGTGGTATTAATAATCTTCCAGTTGACAAATGTAATGTTACCCATAATATAGTTCAGGTACTTATCGCTTTCACCATGAGCTAAGTCAACCGCGACTGTAACCTTCACAAGCGGCTGGCTTTCAGCAGCTGCAGCTACTAGCGAGCTTAGTGGTAGAAGTAGTAGGAGTAGTATAGGGAGTACTACGATATACCTATTCATAGTTTACACCCATACTATATAAATATTGAAGAGGGGAGCGGTTAAAAACCTTATGGTTTAAAATAAACTCTATCATAGGATAATACGAAAGAAGAAAAATAGTATTCAACATCTATAATATAACTCTACCTAGCCCTCCACAAGGCTAGAACTACTGCTATAACAGCGAGTAGAAGCGCTACTGCAATTATCATTTCCTGCGTGATACCTATACCCTGTGATGGAGTCTCAGGTTTAGACTCCACTGGCGTGGATGTCGGAGATGGGAAGGGAGATGATATAGTGGTCTGCGTGGGTGTTGGCGAGGGAGTTGGAGATTCAACAGTCTGTGGGCTTGTTGTTGTTTCAGTGGTGGTTGGTGTGGGTGTGGTTGTTGGTGAGGGTGTAGTTGTTGTGGGTGTTGGAGTGGGAGTTGGAGTAGGTGTTGGTGAAGGTGTTGTAGTTGTAGTTAATGTTGGTGAAGGCAGTGGAGTCGTAGTAGGAGATGGAGAAGGAGACGGTGTTGGAGTTACTGGTGCTTCAAACGTGATGTTGAATGAGTAGCTAGCGGTGTTGCCGGCGTTATCGGATACTTCTACTATAAGTGGGAGGGTTGATGTTGTATTAGAAGTAGCCTTAACAGATACTATTAGGCTCACGCTATTGAACTGCTCTGTGTAGGTTGAGGGAGTCATAGTGTAAGTGTTATCCATGGGCATAGTACTATATGCTATTACTGTGTCACCTAACCGCACTTTCAGGGTATACGGGTTCAAGCCCCACGAGTCATCACGTATATCAATGTATATTGTAGTAGTCTTGTTAACTTTTGGCTTCTCTGGAACAATCTTTCTAAGTGTTACCTCAGGGGGGTTCTGGTCTATCATGCTGTATATAGCGAAGCTCACACTACCCTTGAATGGAAGGTTTAAGTCAAGTAGTATGAAGAGTCTTCCAGCTATAATCTTGTAGTCTAATACTTCAATCGAAGCTCCATTGGATTCACCGAGCTTCTTGAAGCCTATAGTACTGCCATTCCACGGGAGGCTCCAGAGGAGGCGTCCTGTGAAGTTGATCCAGGAGAGATTGTTGTTCTCGAATCTAAACACGTATGCGCCCTTTGAGTATATAACATTCATGAAGGTGAAGGTGAGATTACTCCACCCTAAGTTATTATTTACTGGGTATATGCCTATTGGAATGCTATTTAATGCTAGTGCTCTAGTAGAGTTCTTGAATCCAGTGAAGGTTGGAGGCTTTAACGGGAACTCTAGTTGCCCTGTCTCCAGGTTGAACTCCATAAGGCTTAATCCGTCGTATGATGCTGATCCATGAGCACTTGTGGTAAACGTGAGGAGTAGTGTTGTAGTGTTTGTTCTAGTACTAACATACTTAGTGAAGAAATCCCTGTGCGTGTGGCCTGATAGAACCATGGTGACGTTATAGTCTTCCAGGAGCTTCAGGAAGTATCTGAGTGCAGTCATATTAGCAGACCAGTAGCGGCTTACCGGAGTAGAGGGTCCTCCCGGTACGTAGGGTTTCAATACCTCTGTGTCATTATACCATGTGTACAGTTCACCCTGATAGTAGAAGGGTGGGTGGTGAACTAGTATCATCTTGTATGGTATACTCTTATACTCCTGGAGTACTTTCTCAGCGAAAACCAGGCTCTCCCATGGTGGATAGCCCTGCTCAAGCGACCAGAGTCCTATGATAAGTAGCTTACCTGCTATCACTCTATACCATTCAGTTGGGCCTAGATACTTAGTATATGGTGTGCCGCCAGCAGTGTAATCATGGTTGCCGGCTATGCCTAGTATTGGTATGTTGTAGGTATACGAGTACCTGTATGCTGACACCATCATGTACTCGTTGGTTGCAGCATTATCAGCTTGATCACCAAGCCATAGTATGAAGAACGGGGAGAGCAAGTTATCTATTGTGAGGGCTGCGAAGCGGTTTATATCTCCCGTGAATGAATCCGGCTGTCCTGTAATAAAGTGTAGATCAGTGTTCTCAACGAATCTAAGAGTACTGGGCCATGACTTGACAACCCATATAGACCTCGGAACCACGTGTTCTCCTGTATCAGCTACTAGTACTAGATCATATAAGCCTTCTTCAGCTTCAGGTGGGATAGCTATAGAGTATAATCCAGGCTCGATGCTAGTAATGCTTAGAGTATAATTGTATACTGTGAGGCTACCGCCTTCAGGCTTCACAGTCCACATATAAGCTGAATTAATGTTCAGCGAGCTGAATTCCTCTCTCAACTTAATTGTGTAGCTGTCTCCTGGAGCAACTATTGCTGGAACTATAGGCCCTATGTTAGCTGTGATGATCTCGCCTATCCCGCTAGTAATCGATGGAAGAGTTGATGTATCTGCTGCTTGTGGAATCACTGTATACGAGTATAGTGGTAGGAGTAGTACGAGAATGACTATAATACTAGCCTTCTTCACATACCTCACCTGTTAAGAATAAATAACGCGGCTTCAAATATAAGCTTAAAAGATTACGTCAGGGTTGAGCAGCGTGAGCAATAGATCCAGAGGCTTCTCTCACGAGAGAGACCTGGCTAGGAGGTTATGGAATGAAGGTTTTGCTGTCATAAGGGCACCTGCAAGTGGCAGCCGAGCGAGAATCTTAAAGTACCCTGACATAGTAGCTTTATACAAGGGGAGAATTATCGCCTTAGAAGCCAAGACAGCCGGGGAAGAGAAGGCCATTTATGTTAGAAGAGAGCAGGTTGAAAAACTCCTTGAATTCTCTAAGAGAGCTGGAGCATCACCTTTCATAGCCGTCAAGTTCGTGGGAGAAGGAGAGTGGTTTTTCGTGCCTCTTGACAGGTTGGTGGAGGCTGGCGACAGCTTTAAGATCCCGGTCGAAGCTGTGAGAAAAGGATTCAGGCTTAAGGGACTGGTATCGCTTGTTAAAGGTGGTAAGAGTTTACTCGAGTATACTGGTGAATCTACTCCTTAACTCTGATCCTCAATGGTATCTTATACTTCTCTTCAAGCCTCCTCAGCTTTCTAACCCTCTTATTGTAGTCCTTTAAGCTGCCTCTAGATACAACTACTACTATTGTGTTATCTTCTACTAATACATCTGCACCCGGTATTATCTTCGTGATTTCCTCTACTAGTTTCTCGTGGATGCTGAGCTTGCCCCGTAGCTTCTTAACTGGTACTACGACAGTTTGCTCGCCGAACGTGTATATCTCGTATTCTAGCTCGCCTGTGAGGAAGTCTCTTACCTCTATTACAGGTCTTGATAGCTCTGCTTCACGGAGCCCTGTAGGAAGCTTTACAGTCATTCTCACCTCGTATACTTTGTCAACTTGCCCATTTCTAACGAATATTACTGTATCAACTATTGATGGTATCATGCCTAGCTCAACTCTCCCTATGAATCTCTGAATAGCATCTATTGGTGTTGTAGCATGGATTACTCCGATCATGCCTATACCTGCAAGCCTTAGGTCAGCGAATAACTTGAAGTCTTCATCTGTCCTCATTTCATCGAAGACCGTGTAGTCTGGTCTCGAGAGTAGTAGTATATCGTGTAGCTCGCCGATGACAGCGTAGTGCTTGCTGTACTGGGTTATATTTGGTGGGAGTATCATATCTCGTGGAGACTCAATAGTTTTTACTACTTTATTCATCCTCATATAGTATTCTGCGAGGGCTTGAGCAAACGTGGTCTTACCCATTCCAGGAGCGCCGGCTATCAGTATTCCTTCAGCTCTTTCTTCAAGCCTCTTCAAGAGTTCCGGCGGGAGATTATACTCTTCGAGCTTGAGCCTCTTTAAGGGGCGGACAGCTGTTATCTCCCATCCATCGCTTAATGGAGGTCTTGTCACAACTATCCTGTAGGCTCCTAGCTGGATTATAGTTGAACCGGCTCTATCAATCTCTATGAATGCATCTCTTCTGCTTCTAGTGGCTTCTATAATCTCGTTAGCCATTTCCTCGATTTCTCGTCTAGTTAGAGGCTTATCTCCCAGCTTGACAAACTTCCATTCACCTGGCCTGCCGACCTTTGCTACTGGTTCAACCCCCTCCTTTAAGTGCACGCTCATGGTATCCTCAGTGAAGTATGTTTCAAACTTTAGTTTACCAGTTTTATTATTCCCCACGAATAACACCTGTACACCCATGGCCTTCGCCACCTGGTACTGTAGCTCGCTACCTGTGACCAGAACGCCGTTAACAGAGTAAGCGTACTCTCTTACAGCAGCATTGACTTCATTAACTGCTTCAATTTCATCAGGGGGAAGGCTCTTGATTCTCTCACCGGCTATTTCAACTTTTATGAGACCCTTCTCACTGTACTCTCTGAGCCTCCGCACCTCCTCTAAGCCAGTGTATCCTTCAACTCTATCCTTAGAGGCACTATGCTCTAATACCTGTAGTACTGCCCTGTGAACTATGATCCTTCCTACTATACGCTTCTCTTCCACGAGTTTCGACATAGCCCCTTGTACTAGAGCTGTGAAGTCAGGCACGTACACTACTTCACCGGCAATCCTTAGACTCAAAGCTTACACCACTACAATTAGCCTGCTCTGATCACCCTGTAAACCTAACAATTAAACCACCCTAAAATACCCTTATGAAGACCAGGATAGGAGATCCTAGCTGGATGCAAGCCACCTCTAGTCTCCAGTGTTCTTGAAGCTAGCATAATACTCGTATCACAGGCATACAAGCTTCTACGATGGTGAATTTCAGCAGTTAAACGGGTTTCACCTTATTCATCCATCTCCACGTTCTTAAAGACTCTAAATATTATTATCCACTGGATATCTAAGATAAGTACTATGGTGTTAGCGCATGCAGTCGAGAATCCCGGCGGTAGTACTCCTACTCGCGCTTGTAGCAGTATTATTAATGACGGCAGACATCCTTCCCCTAGAGCTTAACGCTTCAACTACTATACCACTCTTTGAGAAGACACGTAAGGAGATTCCTGGTAACCTACCATGGTATCCAGTGATAGTTATAGGTGATAACAGACCGTATGACGTGAACGATGTAGACCCTCCAGGCGTCTTCTACCAGCTGGTCAATGAAGCTGAAAACGCGTTTCCACTAGCATTCATAGGGCTAGGGGATCACGTTGGCTTCGGCACGCCAGAACAGTACGCGAAGCTATACGAGCTCCTAAATAAAACTAGACTAGAGAATATTTGGATGGTACCGGGAAACCATGATGTAGCCTACAGTGGGACAGCGGGAAAAGGCATTGACTTCTGGAGGCAGTATGTAGGGCCCGATGTAATTATAACTGATAGTATACCCGGCTGGAGGATTGCGTTAGTGAATTCGGAGGCAAGTTTAGAAACGTGGAGACAGCAGTTGCTAGAGGCTTTTAATTACACAGGTGGCTCCAAGCTAATCCTGGGATTCCATAGGCCGTTGTACCCTGATGTAAGCCACAACCTAGGAGGCAACTACAGCTCCATATTACTAGAGTACATGAATACCTATGGATGGCCGAGCCTGGTTCTCCAAGCACACTGGCATGGGTGGGTTGAATACAGGTATAATGGATCATTATTCATTATAACTGGAGGGGCTGGAGCACCACTATACCCATGCAGCGATGTAAAAGCTTCTGAAGCGAGCTGTTCAAGCGTCTACCATTACATGATGCTAATTCTCTACCCTAACGGTACATTCACATACAAGCCGATACTCCTCGGTGAGGGGAGCGGCGTCTTAAAAGTTATACCATTGAATTCTACATCCTATCTGGTAGTTAACTCGAAGCTAGACATCCACGGTAAACCTGTAGAATACCCTGTAAGATTACAGTTCAAGGGAAACAACACTAACATCTATGTTGTAGCATTGATTCCAGCTTCATCCGGCGTCTCGTTCACGCTAGACTCGAGAAGAGGGATTCTACGCCTCTCCGAAGACCTCTACTACTACGTGTACATGGAGAGGAGTGGCGGGACTGTGGTTATTAATGGGACTGGTAGAGAATTAGATTTATCCCAGTATATGCTAGGCGAGGAGTACACAGTTGTAGTGCCAGGTGAGATCGTGAAAGCTGAAACTCTAACATCCACGGTTATAGCCTTCCTCACAAAGACTAGGACTTTGACCGAGACTACTACTATAACGCAGAGAGAAACCTACACGACTGCTACGACTCTAAAGGAAACTACTACGGTATTCTACCCCGAGCTACAAACTCTTACTGCTACTACAACGTACACCAGCACTGCATGGGCTACGAGAACAGAGTACTCGACTGTAAGGGAAACCAGCACTACTACTCTCACTACAATGAGTCCAGGAGGCTACACTCAAATAGTGATTGCAGTAATTGCAGCTCTTATATCAGGGTTTGCGCTGGCACTACTCTTCAAAAGAAGGTAGAGTAGAGGATTCATCTAGGATATTTTTCTCCTAGCCTTCTCAAGGAACATTTCAATGTAGTCTCCTATAGATGGCCCCTCTACTATTCTCAGCTCGAAGCCAACTCTGACAACCGGCTTATCTATTCTTATCAGCCTAGTGATATCTGAGGGTGTCCCTAGGACGACTGCATCGACAGGTGCTCTTCTAATAGTCTCCTCGAGTTCTTTCAACTGCTCAGGACGATACCCTGTGCTCGGGAGTACTGGGCCTATATGCGGGTAGGCCTCGTATATGTTCTTAAAGAAGCTTGTAGCAAAGCTCCTCGGGTCAACTGGTTGAGCCCCGTACTTCAGTGCCGCGACATATCCAGCTGCATAGGGGGCTCCTCCATGCGTTATGGTGGGCGAGTCCTCTACAACTAGAACCTTCTTACCTTCTATGAGTTTAGGATTATCTACTACAACAATGCTCTCGGCGAGACTTACATCTGCGCTTGGATTCCTCGAGCGGATGTTCTCCTTGATTTTCGCGACTGCACCTGGTTTAGCCTGGTCAACCTTGTTTATTATTACAGCATTACTCATCCTGAGGTTTACTTCACCTGGGAAGGATGATACTTCTACACCAGGTCTCATAGCGTCTGCAACTACTATCATGAAGTCAGGCTTGTAGAACGGGAAGTCGTTGTTGCCTCCATCCCATAGTATTACATCATTCTCGGATTCCACGAGCCTGAGTATCCTCCCGTAGTCGACTCCAGCGTAAACCGAGAACCCTAGCTTCAAGTAGTGCTCGTACTCCTCCCGCTCCTCTACTGTAGCCTCGTATTTATCCAGGTCTTCGAAGCTATGGAATCCCTGGACAGCTGACTTCTCCAGGTCCCCATACGACATTGGGTGTCTCACAATACCGACTCGAAGCCCTCTCCTCCTTAACTCTAATGCGATCTCTCTTGAAACAGTGCTCTTGCCAGCACCTGTTTTAACACCTGTTACAGCTATTACAGGCTTAATGCTCTCGAGCATTGTATCCATGGGGCCATGGATCCTGAAGCTTAATCCTAGTGATAGCACGCGTGAGAGAATTCCCCCTAGCTCATCGTATGTTAGATCGCTGAAGGCTAGTACAGCTTCTTCAACACCACGGCTTCTCGCGGCATCCTCGAGGTAATCTAAGCTTAGGATGGGTATTCCATCAGGGTATAGCGAGCCGGCTAGAGAAGGAGGGTAACGTCTACCCGAGATACCTGGTATCTGGGTTTGAAGGAATGCTACCACCCTGTAATCTGGGTTATCTCTGTAGAATACATTGAAGTTGTGGAAGTCTCTTCCACCAGCACCTAGAATAACTATCTTTCTAGGCATGTGGACACCGTTACTACTATGAGAAGCCAGCGTTAATAAACAGGTTGGATTGCAACAGGAGAATTAGAGATTAGTAGTGGAGGAAAAAGCTAGTATTCTAGATTCTTGAGTTTATCTATGATTTTCTCTAGTCTCTCAAGCATTATCTTTCTCTCTATGCTGGCGACAAGCCTCCTTGTTGCTACAACAGCGTCAGGGTTAACGCTTATGCTGTCAATGCCTAGTCTTACAAGGAATTCAACTATCTCGGGGTAGACGCTGGGAGCTTGCCCACAGATACTTACAGTAGCACCCTTACTGTGGGCTTTCTCAATTATTAGTCTTATTGCTTCCAGTACAGCTGGATCCCTCTCATCAAAGTAGCCCATTTCAGCTAGTATATTGCTGTCTCTATCGGCACCTAATACTAACTGTGTTAGATCATTGCTGCCTATGCTGAATCCATCAACATACTCAGCGAACTTGTCGGCGAGTAAGGCTATGCTTGGAACTTCAGCCATCGCCCATACCTTGAAGTCCTTGCTTCTCTTGAGGCCTTCCTCCTCCATTATCGCTATAGCTCTCTCCAGCTCCCATGTGGTTCTCACGAATGGGAACATTACCCATACGTTAGTTAACCCCATCTCCTCTCTAACTTTCTTTATAGCTCTAACCTCGAGCCTGAAGCCGGGCTCGTACTTGGGATGAATGTACCTGCTGACTCCTCTCCAGCCTATAATTGGGTTTCTCTCATCAGGCTCGTACTTCTCGCCTCCCTTCAAGCCACGGTACTCGTTAGTCTTGAAGTCACTGAATCTCACCACTACCGGTCTCGGGTAGATTGCCTGTGCAACCTTGGCTATGCCTTCAGCGAGCTTGTTGACTACTATTTCAGGTTTTCCTATCTCTATCAGGTATAATGGATGATACTGCACCCAGTCGGTGAATATGAATTCTATTCTCATTAACCCTATGCCATCGAAGGGGAGATCCTTGTATTTCTCAATGGCGTCGGGTTCACCTAGATTCATATAGATCTTCGTGGCTGTAACAGGGTATAGTGGGAGTAATTGCTCGGGGCTTATGCCGACAGCTGCTACAACACCAGTAGCTGGAGCCTCAGTCTTAGGCTTAGCTAGCTCCTCTACTATGCCCTCGTATACTACACCTCTACCTCCATCCACGGTTACCTCGATGCCTGATGGAATGGTTTTTGTAGCACTACCAGTGCCTACTACTGCTGGTATACCGAGCTCACGGCTTACTATTGCAGCATGGCTTGTCATACCACCTTCATCTGTCACTATAGCTCTAGCCTTCTTCATTAATGGAACCCAGTCAGGGTCTGTCATCCTGGTTATCAGTATCTCGCCTTCCTTGAACTCCATGGCTTCCTTGCTCTTAGGGTCTAGTATCACTTTCGCTATACCAGCACCTATTCCTGGTGAAGCTGGTAGACCCTTCACTAGTACTCTAGCTTCAGCCAGCTTAACAGTTCTACCCTTAACTTCAACAGGCTTCTCGACTTCCCTGGCCTTCTTAACACTCCATACGGTTTCAGGCCTAGCCTGAACGATGAATACGTTCTGCGGGAATGGTAGATCAGAGTCTATAGCCCACTCTATATCCATGTGCCTGCCGTAATGCTTGAAGATCAACATTGAGAGTTCAGCTAGTTTTCTAACCTCCTCCTCGGTTAGAGCTGGCTCCTCAGGCCTGGCTATCTTAGCAAGCGGCGGGTTGACTTTCTCGCCCTCCTCCGATACCCAGGTACCCTTCTCATCGCTCCATGTTAGATGCACGTTCCTGCCTAGAGATGGATCGAATGTTATCATGAATGTTTTCTTGTTAATACGCTTCTCAACTATGCTGAGGGTATCCTTGGATACAACGAACTCGTCTGGTGTAACTTTCCCGCCTACAACTGATTCGCCTAGACCCCAGCTACCTTCTATTACTACAACGCTTTCATCGCCTGTAACCGGGTGTAGAGTGAACATTACGCCAGCAGCCTTACTGTTAACCATCTTCTGAACTGTAACACTCATGAGGGTTCTCTCATGGGGTATCCCCTGGGCGACACGGTAGAATGTAGCTCTAGCAGTGTAGAGGCTGGCCCAGCATCTCTTAACATAGTTCACTACGTTATCAGCACCGTACACGTTGAGGTAGGTTTCCTGCTGTCCAGCGAAGCTGGCTTCAGGCATATCCTCTGCTGTAGCACTACTTCTAACTGCAACTCTAAGGTTTCTTGGATCCATCCCTAGCCTTCTAGCCAGCTCCAGGTAGTACGCTTTAATTTCCTCTTCAACCTCGGGTGGCATTGGCTGATTCAATATCATCTCTCTGATCTTGGCAGTCGTCTCCTCTAACTCTCTAGTATTATTTACATCAAGATTCCTGAGCATGCTGAATATCTTCTCACCGATACCTGTTTTCTCAAGGAAGTACTTGAATGCATAAGCTGTTACAGCGAAGCCTGGCGGAACTGGTATACCGGCATTTATCATTTCTCCGAGATTCGCGTTCTTCCCTCCTACTAACGGTACATCCTCCTTTCTAACTTCATCCAGCCATAGAACGAACCTGGTTTCCTTACTCATCCAACTAACCACCTTTATACTACGTCAAGGAAGCTTGATGTAGTTGAATCCCTAAAAAACTTTATTATAGGCGGGTAAGTAAGCTATGATCACATGGATACTACATGCCCACTTACAGCCTAAGATTAAATCATTAGAGTAGAATTTCTGGATTTAAACAACCACGCAATGTTCTCGGGCTTCTCGAAGAAAAATTTAAGGTCTGTTGAGGTGTGCTTGTAGAGAGATTCCACTCCCGCCTGCTATCGTGGTGTTAATGGTGGAGTAAGATTAATGCCTCCTCATCCTCTCCCTTAACCTAATGTAGTAGAACCACGCGCTCCTCTTTATCCTGGAAGCCTCTGCAGCTAAACTCTCTGGGTGCTTCTGGTTTCTAGTGAAGACTTCCCTAGCAGCTTTATCCCCGTACTCTACGAGTGCTACTGCGGCAATGGAGTGTAGCAGCATTTTACTCCTTATATTGGATGATATAGTATTCTTCTTCTCATCAAGCAACCTGATGGTGTAGGCGCCATCTTCAACCTCCTTGAGGCTGAGTACCTCTTTGAGTAGAGGTATGTTAGTTTCAACGCCTCCCACGCTTATCTCACTAATAGCTCTCCTTAATCTATTCATAGCTGTAGCTCTATCACTCCCCCATGCAGCTATCTTAGCTAGAAGAGTATACTCGCTGCTCACCTTCACGCCGGGGGCTATACCCGGGTCCACAGATATGCCTGGACCCCCGGGTTCCTCGTAGTATTCTATTAAGCCTGCACTCGCACCGTCCCCGGAGAGCTTTTTATTGAAGACTACGGCTTCCAGCACCCACTCCTTTAGTTCTACGTTCTCCTGCTTCAACTTAAGCGCGGAGTATAAAGCTACCTCTACCTGCTTCTCGATAATGTTCACGCCTGTTGCAATCTCTGTTGCCAAGTGCTCGGGAGTTAAGCCTGGATTCACCTCTAACAAGTAGATGTTGCTGTTTCTAGTATCGTAGAGGAATTCAACGGTGACTACATCCTTCAACCTGAGCGCGTCACCTAGAATTGTAGCATAGTTCACTAGCTTACTTCTCAACTCACCTGTCACAGCTTTAGAAGGTGCCTCCGCAAGGATCTTCAAGTAGTCGTCTTGTAAACTGCATTCCCTCTCAAACAAGTGTATGACTCTCTCCCCATCCCCTATCAACTGTACCTCTATGTGCTTTGCGCTAGCGATAAAGGGCTCCACGTAGACTCTTGTATCCCCGAAGAGTCTCCCAGCATTCTTCACTACTGTTTTCAAGTCATCTACATCGTTTTCACTCCATAGAATCCTTAATCCTCTCCCCCAGCTGCCTTTAGCTGGCTTAACAATCAATGGGTAACCATAGACTCTAGCGAACTCCCTGAGATCAGTTTCATCGCTGATCATAGTCCAAGGTAGCGTTGGCACACCAATCTTCTCCGCAAGCATTTTCACCGCCGGCTTATCCCGGGTGAACTCTACTATGCTGGCAGGAGGTGCTATGAAGACCAGGCCCTTCCGGGCAACCTCCAACTGGAGCTCTAAGCTCCTGCTTGAAGAACCATAGCCGGGGTGGACGGCGTCAGCACCCAGCTTTAAAGCTACCTCTACTATCTCCTTAGGGTCAGTGTAACTGGATACTCTAGCCTCCTCGACAACAAGTCTTCTATGAGGGCTCTCCTTATCATGCTCTGTGTAAACTCCCAGCGGCTGATACCCTTTCTCTAACAGCACTCTAGCTATCCTTACAGCGATATCGCCTCGACTAGCTATTAAAATCCTCTTTGACACCTCAAATCAACCCGGTTAAATCCATGATTACAGCAGGATTTAACTACGATTCTCATTTAAGACGTGCTTACGAGCTTACTCTCCTCTAGCTGTACTATGTTACTGCTCTCTAGCCAATGCTGTCTTCTCAAACTCTCTTACAAACTCCTCGTAGACTTCACTAGCCTTTACAACATGGCTTAGCCTTACGTATTCATTAGGCTTGTGAGCTAAGCCTACTTCACCCGGCCCGTAGGCTACGGCTGGTATGCCTTTCACAGTATAATATCTTAAGTCTAATCCCCCAACACACACCGTCCTCTTAGGCTCTACTTTAATCCTGTCTTCAATAACCCTGCTGAGAAGACGAGTATACTCGTGTTCAGGCGGGGTAACTGCTGGAGGAGAGGCTTCAACAAGCGTAAAGGAGGCTTTAACTCCAAGCTCTCTCCCAACATCCTCGATCATCCCCTCGATCTCCCTGGCAACACTTTCAATGCTTTCTTCAACTATGAGTCTTCTATCAATACTGAAGCCTACTACCCCAGGCACTATGTTTATTGAGCCGGGAGCAATGAGAACACCGCCTGGCGTTATTGTTGGATAGGATGCCCTCTCATCCTCGTACGTATAACTACTCTTCCTGGATGCTATAGCCTCCTTATACCTATCAAGGAACACTCTTGCGAACACCAGCATCTTCTCGAATGCATTATCTCCTAGCCAGGGGGTTGAGCCATGAGCTTGAACACCGTAAACCTTCACTATACCCCATAAAACACCTCTGTGGCCGATGTAAATATTATCTAGTCCTGAAGGCTCAGCTATCACAACGTAGTCGGGTCTACTCCCCAGCTCGTTAACTAGGTAGCCTGTTCCAGTTTTACCTCCGATTTCCTCATCGGGGACTATAGCTGCCTCCACGATTACATTAGGCTCTCTCCCCTGTGTGAGCCTTATCATAGCTGAGAGAACAGCTGCTATACCCCCCTTCATGTCTGTGGAGCCGCGCCCATACACTAAGTCGTACCTGACAACCGGTTTAAACGGTGGTGTCTCCCAGCCTTCACCTGGAGAGACTACATCATAGTGCCCGTTGAATTGGAGTACTCTCTCACCACTACCAATTCTCGCTAGTAGTATAAACCTGGGTTTCTCGGGCTTGAAGTCCTCTGGGAGAACACGCCTAGCGTACTCCTCTGGAACTCTATGGATTGTCACGTGAATACCATACTCGGAGAGCACCTCCCTATAGAAGTCAACGATATCCTCGTAGGCGTCTCCTAGCACAGTAGAGTATTCAATACTACCTGTGAGTATCCTTCTAGTAACCTCTAGAATTGAGGATTCACTCAACACGAGCCACCTACTAGATGGAATAAAAAGTAGTAGAGGAATAAAGATTACACTTTCTCAACATGGATTATTTGAACCGGGCATGCGTTAGCTGCATCCTGAGCGCACTGGGCTAGGTCGTCTGGTATTATGCCGACAGCTATGTTGCCTTTATCTCTATACTTCTCTACGATCTGGCTTTTACCGTCATCTGCATTCATCTCGAATACGTCGGGGCATATTGAGACGCACACCATGTCTCCTATACAGTTCTCTCTAGGCTCGATCTTCACTCTATACATGACACTACACCACCGTTATATGACTAGGGGATCGCAGGGTTAATAAAAGTAAGGTTGCCACGATAGGCTTTTAGGTGGCTGTAGCACTAGTAGACTTCGTGGCTTGAACTAGGGTGCTGTGGAATGAACCTGCTGTGGCTTATCATAGTCACAGGTTTTGCAGGAGGAGTCTTGAAGATCGCTGGCGGCTTACTCTACGGTAGTAACACTTTATTCGTTGACGCCTTAACAAGTATTGCTAACATGATCTCGCTTCTCATAGTATTATGGTTCAGGAGGATTACTAGTATACCACCTGACTCTGACCACCATTTCGGGCATGAGCGGTTCGAGTACGTGGGTATTCTGCCAATAATTATAGCGTATGGTTTCGTAGCCGGCATAGGTGTTGCACGCTTATACTACGTGAGGGAGTATACTGTCGGCATTGGCTCATTCTACCTAGCGCTTGCTGCCACTCTCCTCTACAGTATAGCAGTCGTGTACTCCAGGAAGACTTCTCCATCTCTGAGAGCGTACGGCGTGTTCACTGCAAGCGAGCTACTAGAAGGTATTGTAGGCATTATAGCTAGTCTTGGAGGAACCCTCTACAGTTATCTAATCGACTATGGTGGAGCAGTACTATTAACATCATACATATTCTACGAGATCTATGAGGAGGGTGTTAGATTAGTAGCCCTCATGGCTGATGTAGCTCCCCCCTTAAGTGTATACGAGGAGGTGCTTAAGATAGCAGGCTCCAAGGGCTTTACAGTTAAATCACTCAGGCTGAGAACTATTGTACCAGGCAGGTATCATGGAGACATGGTAATAGACTCCAGGGGGAAACCATCCCCTGGGAGCCTAGCTGAACTGAAGAAGGAGCTTGCAGTTAAAGGAATCGATGTATGCATTGACACCTATGCTCTACGCTAGCTGCCCTTAAATAGCTCAACGTAGTAGGTGTACAATCCCATAACAATCATTTCAACTGCAACACCCGCTATTATGAGAGCCATAAACCGGCCCATCGCCCGCACAGTTGACATACTAAGCAGCTTCGTTAACTCGTCGCTTACAGCTAGAATGAGGAATGTAAGAGAGCATGCTATAAAGCCTGCTGCTAGAATCACTAGGATGTCCATGGGGCTTTTTGCAGCCGAGGTCAAGAGGAGTATTGTTGTAATGGTACCCGGGCCGACTATCAGTGGTGTTGCAATCGGGACAACCGCGATATCCCCTGGATGCATCCTCTTGGTTCGTACTTCATCTCCAAGCATGTCTAGAGCTATAACCATTAGTATGATCCCTCCTCCAACTCTGAGGCTTGCAATAGATATATTGAATGCTTCAAGGATGTAGCGTCCTACTAGAGTGAAGGAGACTACTATTACTAGTCCAGCATAGTAGGCTTTCCTAACTATCTCTCTTCTCCTAGCTTTCTCTAAACCCTCTGTCAGCGATATGAATGTAGGTATAGCTGAGAAGGGGTTCATTATAGCGATCAATTGAACTATATACTGTAGTATTACCACATGGTACTCACTCATAGAGACCGCCGGCACGCAGCCAGCCCTTCATCCTAGCCCACCACAATATACTAGCCGGTTAAATAACATATATTGACGGCTTTAACGGCAGTGCTCTCTCATATCTTGGGATACCCTTAATCCTTGCTTCATCCCCCCATAAGACTTCTACGCTTGCATTCAGCTTGTGAGAATAGTATTTCGCCATATACTTGAAGATATTATACTCCACTTGGCTGCTTAACTCTAACATCGTTTATCGGCTGCTTCTTGAAGTGGTTGTATGCTTCGACGATCTCAATCTCTCTACCTTTCAACCCGTAAGTATTCCTAGCGTAGTCTACGACCTCTTTGAGCGGAACCCCATCCATAGCTTTAATGGCTACCTCCCGCTTCCACGCTGGTGCTACAATAACGTATATTTTTGACGGTGTCTTCTTGAGTAGTCTTACTACTTCTCTTATATCCTCTAGTAGCGCTATAGCGTGATCCATAGCTACATCCAGCTCGATGTTAACTGGCTGCTTAAGCTGCGGCCACGAGCTGAGCGAGAGATACCTGCTACCACCCATAATCTCATGGATCTCCTCTGTTACGTGAGGTATCACCGGGTTGAGAATTGTGATCCAGTCTTTCAGAATACTTTTTACTCCGCAGAGATAGTGGTCGCCGGCTAGGTCACGGTACTTCTCCACTATTGTTAAAGCATTGAAGAACGCTTCCTGCACGTACTTCCTGATCTCCATGCGCTCTAAGCTCTCGGTGGCATTAGCAACCAGCTGGTTGAACTTATCAATAAACCATCTTGACGCTGGATCGTCTACTGGCATGCTACTGCATTCAGCTGTAGCAGCACTTCTAGCTAGCTCAGTAAACCTTCTTAGTGAGTCGACTACTGTAGCAACTTCTCTCTCCCTCCAGTCTAGAATACTATCAAGTTCTGCAGCCCACGATATGTAGAGGCGGAAGAGGTCTGCTGAGTATAGTCTCGCAATATCTCTTAATGGTATAACGTTCCCCTTACTCTTAGACATCTTCGCTCCTTCACGTATAACAGCTTCATTGAGCGTTATCATTCTAGGCCAGAGATCCGGCGGGAAGAGGACTACATGGTGTATAATGTAGAATGAGAGATGATTGCTTATGTGTGGTATGGATGTATGCCTCTGGTCGACTGGGTACCAGTAACTGAATTCATTGCGCATCTCCTCCAGGGCCTTCAAGGGTATACCTGTCTTCCCTGAGATCTCAGCTGGATCCCCTATACCCAGGAAGATGTAGTCGAATACCTCGGGGGAGAGTTGTTCAGGCTTGATATTGTACTCGCGGATCTTGTGGATTATAGTGTAGAATGCCATGTATATTGTAGAGTCGCTTAGACTCTCAATAATCCACTCGGGCTCCCAGGGTAGTGGTGTCCCTATACCCCTCTTTCTAGCACAGGGTCTTTTATCCAGCCACTCTAATGTATCAAGGAAAGCCTTCTTGTACTTCTCGGGTATTATAGTGAGCTTCTCCTCAATGAACCTCCTGGTTTTCTCCTTAACATCCTTTAAACCATAGTTTAGGAACCACTGTCCTTTAATCTTAGCTACTATTATCTCGCCTCCAGCCCTGCACTTCGCTTTTCTATTCAACTCGTAGAAGGTGAATGCTTTTCCTTCACTAATTAGTTTCTCCCTGATTTTACTCCTAGCTTCTCTAACTGGGAGCCCTTTTACAAGGGGGTCGTCGACTATCATGACGCCATTATAGTACTGTTCTTTGTATATGCTTGCCGTCACCTCTTCTAACCGTGGATCCATCTGGCTTGTTATACCAGCTTTCTCAACTAGGAGGGCTGCGTGATGGCCTTCTACGCCGGGTACATTGATGATCTTCACTGGCTTTATGGAGTCAAGTACACTTGGCTCAACCCCGTACTCTCTTAGAGTCTCCTTACTCCTTCTCAGCTCCTCTAATGCAATGTAGTCGTAGGGGGCGTCGCTGGGCTCGCTGTATACGATGCCGGTTGCATTATCAGGGTCTACGAACCGGGCTGGTAGCACGAGTAGTTTAACACCGATTGGAGAAGTAACTGTTCTCCCAACAAGCTCTCTCCCCTGTATCTCCCCTAGTACTCTTATCTCATCCTCTGGATACTGGTGTGCAAGCTTTACATAGGCTTTCTCCGAGACTACTATCCTCTCTCCTCTCCACTCTAATTCAAGGTATCTAGCATTAGGGTTAACCCATAGATTCGTAGCACCGTATATGGTCTCTGGTCTTAGAGTTGCAGCTACAAGGTATCTACCTGCCTCCTCCTCATGGAATTTAAGGGCTGTATACTCTAGTATCTCCACTGGGTTCACGTCTGCATCCTGTATATCATCCTCTCCCTCCGGCTGCTTGTGCAGCAGGCAGTAGGTGACTACGTGGTCGCCTCTAGCAATCATTCCCTTCTCCATGAGCTTCCTGTACTGCCATGTGATGAAAGCATTGTATGCTGGTTCACCAGTGTGGAATCTCCTCCTCCAGTCGATACTGTATCCTAGTGCATCAAAGTCCAAGCTAACTTTATCAGCGAAGAACTCTGCTAGGTTGAGCGGGTTAGTAAAGGATTTAACTATCTCCTCGACTCTTGATTCATCGCTTACATAGTATCTAATATACGATTTGTACATCTCTATAACTGGCTTCTCGCCGCGGGCAATCATCTCTGAGACAGCTACTATTGGTGTCCCAGTTATATGGAAGGCCATCGGGTACAGAACATTAAACCCCTTCAGCCTCTTATACCTGGCTACTATATCACCTATCGTGTAGGTTCTCCCATGCCCTATATGTAGCGGCGCATTAGTGTAGGGGTACGGCACTGTAATGAAGTATTTAGGTTTAGCTGGATCAGGGTTAGCTTCGAAGACTCTATCCCTCCTCCATCTAGCCTGCCACTTAGCTTCAACACTCCTCAGCCATTCAAGGAATTCCTGCGTACTCAAAAGCAGTACACCACTTGCAGCTAGTCAATATTTCTGAGAAAAGATTACTGTGCTTTAAAAGTCTATTAATTTCACCTTCCCGCTTTAAGCAGTATTATGAGACTGGCTAACTCTACTACTGTAATGTACAGTATGAGGATACTCAAGCTTACACCCAGCAGCATGCTCTGTACTAATCCACCAATGAATAGTAGGATCCCGTTTACAAGCCCGTAGAACCCGTACGCGATTGATCTTTTCTCAACTGAAACTAAGTCTGCTACAGCAGCCTTTGATGTTGTCTCGAAGAGGCTTGTCGCAAGCCCCCATACTACTGCTAGTAGCAGGCTTCCATAGACACCTGGTAGAATAGGTAGTAGGAAGCCTACAGATGTAGCTGCTAAGGGGACTAGTATCACAGTCCTCAATCCCACTCTATCGTATAGGGCCCCAAGGGGGATAGATAGTAATCCATCTACAAGCATCGCTATAGTGTAGAGGAGTGCTATGTAGTCTGGTTGGAACCCTAGGTTCCTCGAGTAGTAGCCTATGATATCCCATGAAACATAGCCGAGGCTGAATACAGCTAAGCCTAGAATGTACACGTAGTACTCTCTCGTCAACCCCTTGAAGCCGGTGCCATGCTTACCACCAGTTACAGCCCGGGGCTTCGGGTACATGAACCATGCTACGGCAACCAGCATGACTGCTATGAAACCTGGTATCGCTAGCATTAGGAATGCATCCGGGTAGCTCTGGCTTCTCGATGCGAGAATTAACGATGCAATGAGAGGGCCTAGCACTGAGCCCGCTTGATCCAGGACCCCGTGTATCCCGAAGCCTAGTCCTTTCCCTATACCCTCACTAATCTCTGAGATTATGACATCCCTCATAGGCGTCCTTAACCCCTTCCCGAAGCGTTCAAACACTATTAACAGTACTATTATCTCCCAGCTGCGCGCGTAGGCTAATAGCAGTATTGCTACAGCATTAAAGAAGTAGCCGAGGAAGACCAGCATCCAGAAGAGAACAGGCTTCCTGAAGTAGTCGCTTATCAATCCACTGAGGAACCTGGAGGAGTAGTTTACAAGCCAGCCTATGTTTAATACGCCGGCGACTATGAGTGGCGCGCCAATAGAGCTCAGGTAGCTGCCGCGTATGGAGACTGAGCCCTGGTAAGCCATGTCAGCGAAGAACGAGACCAGTCCGAGAGATACAAGAATAACCAGTGTGGTTCTCACAGTGGAGCCTTGATCCCGCAGGCTAAGTCTTAGAGCCTTCATGGAGAGCACCTTGGAGACCATGCGTATCTACTTGCAGCATCCACGGGATTCACCAGCCAACATTACTAGCACGTCGATGGTTACCACTAGGAGGATAATATTTCTTGCCATAGCTATAGTCTGCGTGAGAGAAACACTAGAGTTGTAGTGGAGTATCCAGGGGTTGCCGCCGGCGGCCAGCTCCTTAAAGAATACTATGATCAATGCAGCGTTAAGGACTTCAGCCAGCAGGTAGGCAGCTCCTACACGCTTGTAGTACGAGGATACTATTAGAGCCATTGGAGTCAGCATCACGAGGAACTGAGGCGGGAAGACATAGCTGAAGACTATGGGTATAGTTAGGTATAGGTAGAAGTACTCTATTTCAGCCTTCACGCTGGGAGCACCATGCTTTAACTGCATGTACCCTACTGTAAGGAAGAGTAGTCCTCCAGCAGCCACGTAGAGGAGCTTGTGTAGTGGCGAGCGTATATCACTTGTAAAAGCCATGTAGATGCAGTTCTCACAGTACCATCCAGAGTGGTGGGCTATAAAGGAGGCTAGGCCTTCAGGTGAAGCCGCAGCTACCAGCATGAATGGTAGAAGACCAGTTGCAGTAAACCCTGCAGTATACTCGAGTAGCCTTCTAACCCCGGCTCTAGAAGCATACAGCTTAACAAGGTAGTAGAAGGCTAACCCTGCTGTCAGCAGCTTAGATGAGAAGGATAAACCTAGGAGTACACCGCCTGCGAAAAGCCTGTTTCTCCTCAGATAGTATAATCCTAGAAGGGCGAAGCCTGCTGCTATGATATCCCAGTTGTAGACTAAGTAGAATATCATTGAGGGTAGAAGTGGATATAGGAGCGCGTACCCCTCTCCTCCAGCCTCTTTCAAGAAGTCGCGGAGGCATAGCGATGATGTAATCGTGAACGCTAGTAGGATAATTGATGTTATAACGTAGTGCACGTATCCAGCCTCACCGATACTACTAGTAGCAGCTAAAGCTATGTTCGTGGAGAGAGCCCAGAACCCGCCCACCACAGGAGGATACTCAAAGCGGTAGTGCACGTAGGGCAGCGGGTACTTCAGTGAGCCACTAGTAAACTCGTAGAACACGGTACTGTTAAACCATCTCTCACCACTCTGAAAAACACTGTAGAAAACCCCATAGACTATATCACTGTACCGGACCCCCCAGCCCAAAGCACTCTCAACTCTAGTAAAAGGCTCCAGCGGGCTCGGACTATGAAGCTGAAACGAGATAAACCAGGTAGTAAAAGAGAGAGCCAGTAGCACTATAACCATCCACGAAGAACCACCCCTCGCTCCCTTATACACCATTAGCTTGCACCACTCACTAGTACTCTTAGTTTTGCTTGTTTTTAACACTATATGCAGTGGAAACGGTATGTGCATGGTTATCTCTCTTAGTTTTGCTTGTTTTGAACTGAGAGTGTTGTTAGCATTCCATGAGCCAGCGGAAAACCCTCCCGTTGAATGCTAGCCGAAAAGCTTATAAACTCATCTTTATCAAGCGAGACTAAGAGTATTGCTTGCTGGATAATATTTTTTGACTTGAAGCAAGCAAGCTAAGAGTTATAGTATTAGTGGCTAGTATAATGGTGTTGTGTGGTGTAGTGGTATGGTGAAGCATTGGATTGATGAGCTGGCAGATAAGCTGTATGAGGCCTTGAAGAGTAGAGGTAAAGAGGTGTACGTCTTCAATGGTGGGTTATCAGTTTCAGGGCTACAGCATGTAGGCAGGTTGAGGGGGGAGATAATTATCGCTGAAACCTTGAGGAGGATACTTAGCGAGAGAGGTTTGAGGATTAAGCAGTATCTCACTCTATACACGCAGGATCCGTGGAAGGGTAAGGAGGCTCAGTTGAAGCAGTTTAGTGACCCGGTTGAGGCTGGCAGGTATGCTGGGAACCCTCTTATAAGAGTACCAGACCCCAAGGGGTGTCATGCTAACTGGGTTGAACACTACTGGAGTGACTTCGGCCCCTTCATAGGCGAGTTCACAGATGGAAACATAGAGGTTGTCACCACAAGCGATATGTATAAGAGTGCATTCAAAGAGTTCATTAAGCTAACTCTAGAGAAACGCGAGGAGGTTAGAAGAGTAGTCAACAAGTATAGAGGTAGAAAACCCTACCCAGAGGACTGGATCCCTATTGAACCCATATGTGAGAGATGCGGGAGGATAGATTCAACTAGGACGGTGAGAATCCTCAGCGATGATAGAGTAGAATACGAGTGCACTCACTGCGGATACAGGGGGATTACAGATATAGGTAACAGTAAACTGATGTGGAGGATCGAGTGGACTGGCATCTGGTGGGTTCTAGGAGTAGACTTCGAGCCCTACGGAAAGGATCACGCTATGCCTGGAGGCAGCAGAGACAGCTGTGTCGACTTAGCTGTAAACGTCTACGGGTTTAAACCCCCTGAGGGATTAGCGTACGAGTGGGTTGAATGGAAGAAGCCTGATGGAACACTAGCAGACATGGGGAGTAGTGACTTCCTTGGTTTCACGCCGAGAGAATGGCTTGAAGTCGCCCACCCACACGTGTACAGGTTCATAGTGTTGAAGACTCCGCCTATGAAGAAGTATGCTGTGGGCCTACACGAGGTACCCCAGTACTACAGCCAGTACTATAGGGCTGAGAGAATATACTATGGCCTCGAGAAGGCTGATGAAGAAGAGGAAGTACTATTAAAGAGAAGCTACGAGCTCAGCTACCCTAAAGGGTATCCTCCAAGAGAGCCACCTGAACAGGTATCCTACACGCATCTAGCTATTCTATCACAGGTAGTCCCTGAAGACAAGTGGAGTAGTGAGGGGTTAAAGAGGTTGATGAGCATTAGGCTACTCCCAGAGAAGCCCAGCGAGTACGGTGCCCGGAGGATACTAGAGATCCTGCCGAAGGCTCACACATGGGCTTTAAGATACGGTGGGGAGGCGTATGCTTTCACGTTAAACACTGTGGAGAATGCTGCCAGGATAGCTGAGAAGATGCCTGGCGAGTACAGAGAGTTCTTCAACGCTCTCTACGAGAGTCTCTCAAGCCTAGAGGAGTGGAGCGAAGAATCAATCAAGAACTCCATGATTAATATTACAGGTAGCATGAGGAGAGATGTCATCAGCGAGTTCTACAAGTACTTCTACATGCTCTACGTTGGCAGGGAGAGCGGGCCACGGGCGGCTCCACTTCTAGCTTTAATGGGCCGGGAGCAGGCTTTAAGATACCTGGAGGTATTTAAACACCTCTAGGGTGGCTGTAGCCATGGATCCAGGGCTTAACACGCTTCTCTGGGCTGTTATACTAGCTTTCGCCCCGGTCAGCGAGATCCGTGGTGCAATACCATACTTGTTCTTGAAGGCTGGAGGCAATACTCAGCTACTTCTACAGGGAATAGTGCTCTCAGTACTCTCAAATATGAGCGTCCCCCTCATAGTAATCCCTCTTCTCTCTCTTATAGACCTGGTTATAGCGAAGCCGTGGGTTCCATCAGGTATTAAACGCCTCTATGCATGGATGAGGAAGTGGGGTGAGAAGAAGGCTCTTGGAGTTAAAAAGGGCTCGTATATAGCGCTAGCAGTATTTGTTGGAGTCCCTCTTCCCGCGACAGGTGCTTGGACAGGTAGCCTTGTAGCATACGTGCTCGGCCTAGATAAGAAGAAGTCTATTATAGCGATAGATGCCGGGGTTCTGATGGCCTCACTAATAGTCTTAGCAGCCACGTATCTAGGTATCGAGGCATTGAAGAAGATATTCATGCTTTAACCCCCCTGGTATGATGAGGGTTAAATAGAGCTGCTTGACACTACTATCATCTAGACTGGGAGTGCCATCAATGATCTATATTCACACAGGAGACCTGCATCTTGGATGCACCCTCTCCGAGAGAGGTCCTCTCGCTGAATTCTACTTGAAAATCCTGGAGGAGATCGCGGATAAAGCTATCTCGGAGAAAGCACCCGTACTAGTAGCCGGCGACTTCTTTGATTCATATAACCCTGATAACTACACGCTCATGACGAAGGTGGCTGAGAGTCTAAGACGCCTGCGTGATAGTGGTATTAGTGTAATCGCTGTACAAGGGAACCATGATAACGCGAGGAGCAGGCACGGGGTACTAGACTTCTATGATGCATCAGGACTGTTAAAGCTCACTAGGTATGAGGAGAAGGAGGGCTGGCTGGTACTCTACCCGCTGAGAATCGGAGACCAGGTCTTCTACGGTATCCCAGGCTTCAGGAATCAAGCTGAATCCAGATACATTAAGGAGAAGAGGGTAGTATTCAAGGGTCTAGATGAAGCGAGAAAGAACAGCTTAATTATTCTCGCCCACGTGAGCATCGAGTTCGCTGGCTTTAAGCCAAGCAGCTACAGCTACATGTACGGGAGGATGGATGTATTGAGAGATGAATTCACAGGGGTTCTCCCGCCTGAGACACGTTATGTAGCGTTAGGCCACATACACTTACCTATTCCATCTGAGCGAGTATTCAAGTCGAATATAGCCTACCCTGGAGCACCTATAGGCATGAATGCAATGGATCTCCGGGATTCAGCTAGACTCGAGAAAGCAGGCGTGAAGCGTAGAATACTCCTCGTGGATATCAGTAGCGATACACCACTAGTTAAAGCCTTCGAACTGCAGAATACCCCGAGAGTAATCCATGAGAAAGTATACACAAGTAATCTAGATGAGCTGAAAAAGCACTTGGAGAAGACTATAAGAGACTACACGGACTACCATAGCTTCATCATTGATGTAGAGGGATTAAGAATCGAGAGTAGTGGCGAGCTAAGCAGGATCGTGCAGGAGCTTCAACGCAAGCATAGCAAGCTTATTCACTTAAAGCTAACTGGAGAAGAGAGCGTGAAATCCATTCTAGTGGGCTTTAATCCATCCATAGAGGTTACAGGGGAGCTCTCAGTAGACGAGCTTGAAGCTGAAATCCTCAAGGAGTACGTGGAGAAACAGGGCTTGAGAATACCCTTCGAGAAAGTGCATGAAATACTTAGATTAATGTACGAGGAGCGCGAGGAGAAAGGTGAATCATTCTACCGGTCCCTCTACGATAAGATTAAAGAAGCTTTAAGAGAAATATATGGTAAGGCTGAGAACGTTGGAAAATAGAATGAGCTGGCTTATCGAGAAGTACGCGAGGCTACTCCACGAAGACTACGTGAAAGCCCATGAAAGCCTAGTAGTCTCAATAAGAAGCATTCTTTACAGTAGATTTTACAAGGTTGCACCAATAAGAGTAGTTAAGCAGGAGAAGCCGGTTGTATTTGTTGACAGCGGGATATTTACAGAGAGCACTAATGTCTCCTCGCTCACGTTAATGAGGCTTGGAGCCATAGTGAGAGAGGAAAATGGGAGGCTAGTCACTCTAGCCCACTACTCAGGGAAGCCTTCTGCTAAAAGCATTGAAACTCTAATAGTATACTCGAATATAGGCTGGGATGGCTTAATACCTGTCTTCAAATTCTCCATAGAACCAGTGGATGAGCATTCACTACTCTTCAATGAAGGTGACACTGACAGAGTATCACGGGAGGTTTCATGGATCATCAATAGAGGCATTAAGGAGAGCTTTGAGATTAAGAAGCCTGGTCAATCCCCGAGGAAAGTAGCTAGGTATCTAATGAATATACACAAATATATAATCAGCATGCTTGAAGTAGCATACCTAGCCAGGATCCTAGAGTTCATTAGTGATGGTATTGGAGTAGTAGACGGCTCTCTTCAAAGATGGTTTGGCGTTAAATATGCTGGTATGCCCCCCGTAGACGGCTTCAGCATTCTATCAGTACTCTCCGGGGTAGGTAAGAGCAAACTCAAGGAAATTCTCATCGATAAAGTGACTGGTCTAACAAAGACTTCAAGCCTTACAAGCTTAGCTAGTGCTTACAGTCTTTTCATGGGAAACAGTATTGTATCTAAGAGTGGGGCTTACGGCTACGTTGATAGCGAGTCTGCGGGGAACGCTGCAACCGTCCTGAAGGAGATAGTAGAGAAGATGGGGGTTGATCTAGGTAGAGAGGCTGCAGCAGTCTTCAATAGGATAGTATTCCAGAAGAGGGATGAAGTAGAGCTATGGAGGTTCCGGGTGCCTGTAGCATCAGAAGGCTTCCAGCGGATATTCCACGCGGAATACTATATTGATAAACCTATTATAACTGTATCATCTAGCGGAGTTAAGGTAAACGAGGATCTAGCCGGGAAGCTCGGCGAGAAAGCACACTATACTGTGAACCAGGTTTTCTCCAAGGTGAGTGGAATCTCTGGTACTCCCCCTTACGGGTTGATGGAAGTGGATAGAATGGTTAGGCTCGATAGAGATAAGTCGAGGGTATACCATGAAGTATTAATACTAGCATTAAGAAGGGCTGTTGGAAGAGGAAACCACCCTTTGATACAGGCTTTCGAAGCATCCCTGAGAATGAGGTACGGGTACAGGTGAATATTCATGCTTAAGCAGGTAGGATTAGTGTACGGGTGGGATGGAAGCGAGGTTGAAGTAGCTGTAAGCGACCTCTCAGAGTACCTGCCAGGCTTAGGAGACCTCTTATACGTTGTTGATGATGGAAGAGAACTGATACTACAAGTTGTAGGCTTTAAAGGCTCCATGGACATCAAGCCTCTATCCCTCTACGTCTCCGGGGAGATCCCATCCGACGTGATTAAGGGAGCCGTAGTTAGAGCCTCACTCTTCCTTGAGATCGCGGGAGGTAAGCATCTCTGGAAGCCTGTTAGACCGCCTCAACCACTACGACCCGTCTACTTGTTGAATCCTGTTGATGATGAAGCAGGAGAGGTACTAGATAGAATCAGTGCACTCACCAGTAAGGGTTCCGAAGGGGTAACCCTAGCGTTCCTGAGAAGTGGTTCCTACCAGTATGAGGGTGAACATAGATATCCTAGGCGGGCTAGAATTAAAGTAAGGCTCTCTGAGATGCTCAGTAAGCATGTACTCCTAGCCGGTCAAACAGGCTCCGGGAAAACCACGGGTTTAAAGGGATTAATTGTCAGGTATGCTCTTGAATCAAAGGAGAAAATTGGCTGGTTGATAGTAGATAGACACGGCGAGTACGCTGAGAAGTATAATCCAGGTAATTTCACCGGGTTTCTTCTGGATTCACTCTACTCAAATGATAAGCTAAGGGATGTAAGAGTTAAAGCGTACAAGCTGGCTAGCAGGCAGGGGGAACCCTTCAGCCACGGCTACTTCGAGCTTATTGAATCACCCTTTACTGCCAGTAGTGTAGGCATCAACGACTTCAAGGCATTACTAGAAGATGTTGCACCAGGACCAGAGTACACGGATATGCTGGAGGAGATGGTTCAGATAGTCGCTAATATACTCCACGTGATGAGACTACAAGGAGGTGAGCTAGAGAAAAAGGTTGCCAGCGTATTCTTCTCGAATGAAAGCGAGCTGGAGCCTAATGGAAACCTGCTAGCACTCCTCCCATTACTCTACGATAACATGATTAGGTATGAAGGCGTTGGGAGGCGAGAGAAGTCTGGCCTCTTAAAGATTCTAGTTGATAAAGGCATATACACCAACCACATAAGGATCATTAGGAGGTATATTCTAAGCATAATGAGGTGGGTAAGCAAGCCTATGCATATCTCGTCAGGTAAGACTCAACCTGCATCTACAGTGAAGTACACTACCTTAAATGTACTCGACGACTCCAGGAGTGTTATAAAGGTGAACTCATTACTGAAGAAGCCTGAGTCTCTTATAGTAGTATTAAGATTAATCGAGAAGTTTCTTCACGAAGCTGAGAACGTGCAGGGAGCTAACTACCCCTGGAAAAACATTGGCATAAGCACTGAACTAGATTTCAGTGAGGAGGGTAGTGTAAGCTTTGATAGAGTGATCGAGGAAGCTGATGAAGGAGGTATTGTAATCCTCGATGTATCCTTGCTGAGCAGGGAGCAGGCTGACCTAGTAGCCTTAACGGTTGCTAGACGCTTATTCGAGAAGCGGTTCAGTGAGGGTGTTCTAGGAGTTGAGGGTAAGCCTGTTGTCGTACTAGTATCTGAAGAGGCACCACTGTACCTGAGCCCTGAGAAAGTTAGAAGCCCCTTCAACTCTTTCGCCAGGATAGCTAGAGAGGGGCGGAAGTTTAAGATAGGGCTTATAGCTGTATCCCAGCTTGCAAGCATTATCGAGAAGCAGATACTTGGAAACTTCAACACTATAATAGCTTTACGCAGTAAGAGTAGGAGTGATATCGAGCTGCTATCAGATATAGGTATTCCCTCAGAGACCCTCCCATTTCTCAGTGATAGAGAAGGCTACCTATACTCACCGGACCTCCCTATTAAAGAGCCTATACCAGTGTACATGCCAGCATGGTACGAGCATAAAAAAGACATTGAAGCTGTAAGAGAAGGCTTAAGAAAGCTAGAGGAGTTCAAGGAGAGACCCGGTGACATACTCCTCTAGTAGTGGTCGGCGATGAGGATATACGGGCTGGTATTAGAGAATATTAGGAGTTTTAAGAGGGGGCGCATAGTATTCCCGAAGAAGGGTGTCACAGTTATTCACGGTGAAACAGGGAGTGGGAAGACAAGCATACTAATGGCTGTAAGTGCAGCATTATTCGGTCTAGCTCAAGGTGAAAGCGGAGACCCCTTTAGAGCATTCGCCTACCCAACCGGTAGAGACCTGCTTAGAGCAAACGCCTCTGAGGGGTCCGTGAGACTACTATTCGAGCATGAAGGTAAATTATACCTAGTAGAGCGCAGGTTTAGAAGAGAGGGTTATAGAGTTGTCAGCGCGCAGCATGGAAGGCTCGAGGAGTACACTATAGATACCAACACTGGGCGTATAGTTAACACGGGTAGCTGGATCCTATCCCCGACAGAGCTTAACAAGAGAATTAAGAGGATACTAGGAATTAAGGAGAAAGCTAGAGAGCAGCCACTACTATTCACAAGCGTGCTCTACGCTCCTCAATTCAATATTCACGAGGTCCTCAGCCTCAGCGAGGAGAGAAGAAGGGAAGTCGTGGAGAGATCGCTTGGATTAACAAGATACAAGGAGTACAGAAGGAATAGTGAGGAGGTTAAGAGGTTAGTTAGAAGCAAGATAGAGGAGTTAACCCAGCGCATACGCGACGTTAAGGCTAGACTCCAGTATAAAAGCAAGGAAAACCTGCTTAGAGAGAAAGCGGAACTAGAGGAGCAGTTGAAAAACCTTGAAGAGAAGAGAAGGCAGCTGGAGAATACTTTAAGGGATTTGAGAAGTAGAATCGACAGCGTTCACAGAGAACTCGGAGAGATTCGACGAGAAATAGGAGAGCTAGAGGGGAAGATAAAGCATGCTATCCAGTTAAAAGAGGAGCTGGAGAGAACACGGAGGGAGCTGGATAGCATAACATCAGCTTACAGCTTGAAGACACCGGTAGATGTTAGGCAACTCATAGAGAAATTAGAGGTGGAGAGGAGGAAACTAGAGGAGCAGCTTAAAGCAAAAAGCATGGAGGAAGAGGAGCTTGAACAGAGCTTAGAAGTCCTTCAGGAAACCCGTAAAAAACTCAGTGAGGAGAATCTCGCAAGTTATAGAGGAGAAATAAAACGTGTAGAAGCTGATATCAAGTATAAGAGCAGAGAAAGAGAGGAGCTTAGAGAACAGTACAATCAGTACCTAGAGCTCGTTAATAAAGGTGTATGCCCCCTCTGCCGTCAGCCAATCCCCCACGAGCACGGCCGTAGACTCATTGCTGAGATCTCAAGCAGAATTGAAGCCTTAAATAAGGAGATCGAGGAGCTGGAATCCAGGAAACTAAAGCTGGAGGAAGAAGAAAAAGGAATTATCGAGAGCATCAAGAGAATCGATGAGGCTAT
The DNA here is from genome assembly GCA_026626905.1 of Desulfurococcus sp. NCBI lineage: Archaea > Thermoproteati > Thermoproteota > Thermoprotei > Desulfurococcales > Desulfurococcaceae > Desulfurococcus > Desulfurococcus sp. Next base: position 269,918 of record JAPNUX010000003.1, on the reverse strand, counting down.
AAGCGAGAAGAGAAACAGAAGAAACCAAGTGAAGAAGGAGCTGAATGATCTCAGAGAGGAAATAAGAAGACTAGATATAATAGTAGAGAAGGTAAACGGGCTCGTCAAAAGAATTGAAGAACTAGAAAGAAAACTAGAAGAAAGCAGGGACATCAAGAAACTACTAGAAGCAGCTAGGAGAAAGCTTACAGAAGTCGAGAACCAGCTGGATGAGTACAAGCGCCAGGAGAAAAGCCTGGAAGCAGAGGAGAAGAAGCTAAACTCGATCATAGCTGAGATTAAAGGGCGCGTAGGGTTCATAGAGCAGGTAGTTATGGATATAGAGAGAGATGAAGAAAGCCTGAGAAAACTGGAGAACGAGAAAAAGCTTCATGAATGGATACTAGAGTTACTGAAGAGCCTTGACGTTATCGCCGAGGAAATCGAGAAGAGAATTTCTCTAGAGATGATTAGGGATTTCAGGAGGATCTTCTACGAGGTACTCGAGATGTTAACACAGGATCAGCCTGTTGAAGTATACGTAAGAGACGATTTTACCCTGGAATCCAAGGTGAGAATCGGTGGTAAATCATATACTATATCATCACTGAGCGGTGGTCAAAGCATTGCTGTAAGCTTAGCGTACAGGCTCGCACTCAATGTCACTGCAAGAAAGTATTCATCATTCCTTAGGAGGACTACTCTGATACTCGATGAGCCGACAACAGGCTTCAGCCAGGAGCTTGTTAGAAGGCTAGGGGAAGTCCTGCGTAGTATCGGGGAGATTGAGGGTCAAGTTATAGTTGTAACCCATGATGAACTCTTAAAGAACATAGGAGACTGCAGGATAATGCTTGAGAGAGACCAGATCAACCATGAATCCAGAGTGGGAAGCTATGAATGCGTAGGAGCCGAAGACTTCGATGTATATAAGAGTATCGTGGAGGGGATTCTTGAAGGCCGGTACCGTGCAGAGAGAAATCCTGCAACTCCTACTGGGAGCAACGAGCCTGGATTTAAGCCTACTGTAAGACTAGGTGTAAATGATGAGCTCCAGAGTGTTAGAGGCGGAAGAAGCATCTTAGACTATTTTAAGTGATATTCTCGATGCTCTCCTTGGAAGATGCTGAGAGCTTAAAGGGTGATGGGAATAGCTCTCTAAGGCTCATTACAATAGTTTTCCCGGATTTCACGCTGTGCATTATGATTAATGCATCCGCATTAAATTCTGATATCACTTGCCTGCACGCCCCGCAGGGGGGTATCGGCTCCTCCATATCTGTTACCACGGCTACAGCTACAGGCTTTCTCTCGCCGGCTGACACCATTGCGGCTATAGCGGAGCGTTCAGCACATATTGTTAAACCATAGCTAGAGTTCTCGACGTTCACTCCTGTATACACGTTCCCCTTGCTTGTTAGTACTGCTGCGGCCACATGGATATTGCTGTATGGGGCATAACTATTCCCGAGGACTTCTCTAGCTTTCTCTATGAGCATTTTCTCATCTATCTTCATGCCTTCTCAACTCCTATGATGTATTCTTCGTCGCCTATCTCCCATACCTGCTTGAATCCTTTAAGCTCTTCCAGCTTGTCGTCGTTTTGTTTAACGGTTAGCTCAACGCTTCTAGTTTCATTCATGATGTACTTCCTCATCTTCTCTATTAAGGCTACCTTATCCCGTGGTGCCAGTATTGTTGTTTTAATCCATGCATTTAGATCCAGGTTCATCATCTTCCTCATAACCTGGATCCTTCTAACTATATCTCTTGCTAGTCCTTCAGCTATCTCCTCCTCGCTGAGCCTTACATCTATAGCGATGCTACCCCATCCAGCTTCCCCGACGCTATATCCCTCTATGTAGTGGGGTGTTATCTTTACATCCTCTCTCGTTAAGACTACCATTGAATTATTCACTAGTGTTTCGTGAACACCTTTACTGAGAATATCGGATGCTATTTTATCCTGATTGGCTTCAACGTATTCTGCTAGAGGTCTTACTAGGGACTTGTACTTAGGGCCCACGTTCTTATAGACTAGTTCAACCTTATATCTAACTATCTCGCTGAGGAGTCTTAGTGGTTCTACATCGACATCCTTGGCATTCGCGATAACTCTCACTAAATCCATGTTTCTACTTATAACACTAGCGACTCTTTCATCATCAGCATACACTACCAGTCTCCTGATTGGTTGACGCATCTTTAAGCCGTGCTTCATTCTAGCTTCTGCAGCCGCTTCGTACACCTCTCTAATAATCTCCATTTCAGCTTCAAGCGTCTCATCGATTAGCTCCTCCTCTGGTTCAGGGTATTGTAGGAGGTGTATGGAGGGCTCATTGTAGACAGGCTTCATTAGGGCCTGGTATATGTATTCAGCTATGAATGGAGTGAACGGTGCCATTAATCTTGCAAGTCTATCCAGCACGTAGTAGAGTACTGTGTAGGCTGCCAGCTTATCACTAGTGTTCTCTTCAACCCATACACGCGGTCTTATAAGCCTAATGTACCAGTGGCTGAGGTCCTCGATGTAGAAGTCTCTAAGGAGTTTTACAGCTGAGTGGATCTCATATGAATCCATGAGTTCTGAAACACGCTTAATGAGAGTGTTCACTCTGCTGAGAATCCACTTATCCTCTGTTTTTAAGTGTTCCATGTAATCTCTTAGCGCGTGGCTACTTGGATCATAATTGTCGAGCTTCATGTACGTGTAGGCTAAGACAGCTATATTCCATAATACTGCGAGATCCCTCATTGAATCCTCAACAGCCTTCCACGAGAACTTTGCATCCTCCCATGTCGTGTTACCTGCAAGCCATACTCTAAGTGGATCCCTGCCGATTCTCGCTATGACTTCATCCGTGCCCACGTAGTTACCTAGGCTTTTATGCATCTCCCTACCTTTTTCATCGAGCATGAAGCCGTGGACTAGCACCGTTTTATAGGGTACTCTATCGAAGCCCACGACCCCGGCTCGCAGCATTGAGAAGAACAATCCTCTTGTTTGATCATGGACTTCAACTATGAAGTCAACGGTAACATCCTCGGGGCTCAACCTATCCGGGTGATCTTTTGCAGCGTAAAATGCAACACTACTGTCAAGCCATACATCAGCGACATCGGGGACCCTACGCATTTCAAGCCCGCAGACCGGGCACTTGAAGACAACTTCATCTATCCAAGGCCTGTGAAGCTCCTTGGGCTTTACGCCGGCAAGCTTCTCCAGCTCGCTTATGCTCCCTACGACTACTCGGTGTCCATTGCTACATCTCCATATGGGTAGAGGAGTCCCCCAGTACCTCTGTCTTGAGATAAGCCAGTCTTCAACGTTCTCAACCATGAAGCCTATTCTCTCACGGGCCCATTCAGGGATCCACTTTACATTATCGAGTTCTCTTCGAAGCTTATCCTTAAGCTTTGATACCTTGATAACCCACTGTCTCGTAGCCCTCATTACAACAGGTGTCTTACACCTCCAGCATACAGGGTACTTGTGGATAACGGTTGAAGCTTTAAGAAGCGCTCCCCGCGACTCTAAGTCCTGTATTATAGCTGTGTTAGCATCCTTAACGTATAAGCCAGCATACTTGCCTGCTTCCTGCGTGAATCTTCCCTCATCGTCGATGGGACTTGCAATCACGTCTACTCCATTTCTCCTGGCAACCACGTAGTCCTCGAAACCGTGGCCTGGTGCACCATGCACTAGCCCTGTACCTTCATGCATTGATACGAATTCTGGTGCAGGATACACTACATGATACTTCTCAAGCTCTTTTTGAAGAGGCACTATATCGGCTAGAGGGTGAACATATTTTACTCCAATTATCCTGGAGCCCTTGAATTCCTCGACAACCTTGTAGTCTCTAACACCTAACTCGCCTGCTACTGCTTCAAGCCTTTTCTTGGCTAAAATCCACTTCTCACCATTAACCTCGATCTTCACGTAGTCTTCATCCGGGTGTGCCATGATGAATGTATTAGCTGGCAGTGTCCACGGGGTAGTCGTCCAGATTAAAAGGTACTCACCTGGCTTTCCATCAACCTGGAACTTCACGTATATACTTGGATCCTCCAGCTCATGGTATTCAAGCTCGTATTCAGCTAGTGTTGTAGAGCACCGGGGGCACCAGTGCACAACACGGTATTCCTCGTCGAGCAATCCCCTCTCGTGCGCCTTCTTGATCAGCCACCATACGTATTCAATGTATTCGTCTTTAAGGGTGAGGTAGGGGTTATCCCAATCCATGAATACACCGAGTTCCTTAAACCACCTCGTCATTGCTTCAGCATTCGTTAAAGCCAGCTTCTTGCACTTCTCTATGAATCCTTCAACCCCGAGCCTCTCTTCTATCTCCTTCTTAACCTTAATGCCGAGACGCTGCTCTACTTTTACCTCTATGGGGAGCCCGTGGCAATCGTAGCCTGGCTTATCGAAGACCCTGTACCCCTTCATCCTCCTGTATCTTAGAACAGCGTCCTTCAATACTTTATTCCATGCTGTGCCAATATGAGGTACGTCTCCAGAAGGGTAGGGTGGCCCATCTATAAAATTGAACTTTCTCCTCCCGGACCTGTTTCTCTCCTTAACAAGGTTATACACGTTTACGGAATCCCAGTACTTTAATACAGCCTCCTCTACATCCCGGGGCTTGTAGGCACCTTGTAAACTCCACTCGCTGCTCATCTGCAACAGCCTCTTAACCTACTAGCTGCCTACCATTATAGCTGGAGTAGAAGTAATAAGTATTGTAGCTGTTAAACCTAATGCTTCAGAGTGCTAGAAGTAGAAGTAGTAATGCTAGTAGGACTACTGTGAGGTAGAGCAGGAATAAACGTGCATTCAGCTTGTAGAGCATTCTAACATATGAGAGTATAACTCTACTAGAGAGCTTGGAGGAGCCGCTTGCACGCCCCTTGAATGTAAAAGGCTCTTCACAGACCCTTGCATCTTCAACCTCGGCTAGTATCTCCACGAGGACCTTATAGCCTCTGGGCTCAACAAGCCTCCAGTACTGCAGTATACTTTTTCTGGCTGCAAAGAAGCCGCTTACAGCATCTCTTACTCTTCGAGAACCTCGTACAAGCATGTGCGCTAGGAATATTGAAGCCTTTGAAACCAGCTGCCTTATAACAGGGAAGCCTTCTACTCTACCACCCTTCACGTATCTTGATGCAACAGTAATATCGCATCCCTCCTGGATTCTCTTCACGAGGACCGGGATATATTCTGGAGGATGCTGGAGATCAGCATCCATGACTACAATTACATCACCAGTAGAGTGCTTTACCCCTTCATATACCGCTGAAGATAACCCCATTTTGCCGGGTCTCCTTACAACTCGAACCGGGTATATATTGGAGAGCTTTACTGCCTCCTCAGCTGTGCCATCTGGGCTGTTATCATCTACCACAACTATCTCGTACTCCAGGCCTGCTTTACGCATAACTTCCCCTATAGAGGGGATTAAGACACGTATATTCTCCCTCTCGTTGAATGTAGGTAGAATAATGGAGACCTTCATTAAACCCCGCCTGTTAGAGCTATGAGGTTTCAGGAGCCTCTCTGCGATGCCCTCTCACAGCATCATGTATTATGCTCGAAATCCTCTCGCTAACTTTAACTAGTTCTTCGCCAGTTAGCTCCCGATACTTGGCTCTGTTAAGGTATACTGTTATTAGAGCTTCGGGTATTAATCCAGCCTCCTTAGCGAACTCCTCGAGAGACATAGATGTTAACTCCACGATCCTCCCGTCCTTTAACTCTACTACTTCAATAGTGCTAAGTATCTCTGCTCCCGCTGAAGGATATATATCTATCTTATCGAAGACTACTCTAACATCCCCGGGCTCTATATCTCTCCCGTGAAGGGCGTTCGAGACCTCCGTGTAAACCTCCTCCTCTATACGCTTCTGGAGTATTTCACCGTACCTCCCGTAGAGGTGTCTTGCTTCACGCAAGTTCACTGTAATCCTCTTCAAGGTCTTCCAAAGTGGCTTCCTCCTCACGAAAAGGCTTTCCAATGCGCTTCTAGCCAGCTCTTTATCCTCACAGACAGCACCTTTAAGATCATCCACTAGCATTCTCTTGAAGAGCGAGTAAATGTATTGATCCGTGAGAACCAGGTATGTGAATGGCTTACCCTCCTCGAGAAAGCTGCTAAGCAGTCTTGATACCTCATCTCTTATACATTGAAGTAGGAAGCCTATCGTTTCTATGAAAGCCTGATTAACCTGGTGGAGATAGACGTTTTTATACATGATTTTTCTCGCATCGAAGAGCCGGGCGATCTCGTCTAGAGCCTTCCTAGCTACAGCCGGTACAAGCCTATTGCTTTTCTCGATTACATACGAGTTCCGTATAATCCATTCATCATTGATCTCGCCTACAGGCACGCCTGTATAATAGCTATCTCTTCTCAGGTAGTCCATGATATCGCTCGTGTAAACGTAGTCTCTTACCACAAGCCTAACAATGTTCTCTAATCCGTGAGCCCCTAGCGGGTCGTAGAAGTCTCCTGCTCCAAGCAAGCCTTTGCCATGTAGATCAGTGTATTCCCTCATTCCTTGAGGAGGCTTCATCCCCTCATCTAGCAGGTAGAGAAGCAGCTCAGGGTCTACGTGCAGGTTCTCCTTCTCTCTTGAAAGAGTTTTCTCGATTAAATCTCTTAAAACCATGCGGTAGAGCAGGTATCCTATGATCTCGTGGTTTCCAACTCTGAAGCCGAGGAACCCACTGGATCGATAAACGTATTTATCAAATGCATGGCTGAATGGCCCGTGACCTATATCGTGAAGCAGTCCTAGTAGTCTTGAAGCATGGATAAGCTCTCTTTGATGAGCTATAAGCTCCCTCCTACGATCATCGGGGATATTAGATATACCCGCGGACCTAACTAGGTACGACATGTACTTGTAAGAGGAGAACAGTACTCCCAGGGAGTGAGAGAATCTTGTATGAGTGGCTCCAGGATATATTAAGTGTGCTGCTTGAAGCTGGTATATGTATCTAAGCCTCTGAAGAACCCATGAATCCATGACTACATCTTCAAACCCCTTCACGTAGTCAATGTACCCGTATACCGGGTCACGTACCTGGGCGTTGAAAGGTATGAAACCAGCCGGCTCGAATCCTACTTGACTACTACTCGCCGTGCTCAAAGATTCGCGCACCCCTTACTGCACTCTATTATAATAGTACTAATATATCCATATAAGTGATGCAGGAAACTCCGGTCTACTTCAGGCTAGATACTACCGGTTTATCTTCTCGAGGAGCTTAGCGTAAGGTGGTTCGAGTGGAAATCCCTCTCCACATCTAGGACAGACTACTGTTAGAGGCCTCTCCCTCTCCTCTAACTGTATACCTTTACTAGTATACTGTAGTGTTACCTCCTGGATGAAGATGAATTCCTCGGCTCTCCCAGTAAAGCCACATCTAGGACACTTTAATACTCTCACCACTCTCCCCAGGATATACTGACACTACTACCTTATTATACCTAAACTAGTAGTGAAATAAACCCATCACTTTGGTTAGCAATTCTGATACCTGTAGAAAGATTTATAAACCCATTAAACTATAATTCGAAACTGGTGGTGTAAATGCCTGGAGAGATACCATTAATTGGTGAACCACTCCCTCAAATGGAGGTAGTGACATCCCACGGCAAGAAGAAGCTACCAGATGACTACAAGGGCAGATATCTAGTGATATTCAGTCATCCAGCCGATTTCACGCCAGTCTGTACAACAGAGTTCGTAGCCTTTACCAAGAGATACGAAGACTTCAAGAAGCTAAATACTGAGCTACTAGGGTTAAGCGTTGACAGCACATACTCGCACATCAAGTGGATTGAGTGGATTAAAGAGAAATTCAATGTGGAGATACCTTTCCCAATAATAGCTGACCCCGGCGGCGAAGTTTCAAGAAAGCTTGGATTCCTCCACGCGCAGAGCGCAACTCACACTGTAAGAGCTGTTATAATAGTAGACGATAAGGGTATCGTGAGAGCGATCCTATACTATCCCCAGGAAGCCGGTAGAAACATAGATGAAATCTTGAGATTAGTGAAAGTCCTCCAGTTAAACGATAAGTATAAGAGGGCTGTGCCGGCAGGATGGCCCAACAACGAGTTAATTGGAGACTCGCTGATAGTCCCGCCGGCATCAACAGTGAAAGAAGCGGAGGAGAATGTAAAGAAGTATAAGTGCTTCGACTGGTGGTTCTGCTACGAGGAAGAAAAAGTGCCGAAAGAGGAAGTCTTAGAAACCAGGTCCTGGCTTGAGAGGGCTGCTAAACCCTCCAAGTAAAAACTCTTTTTCTCTTCTACACTATTCTCATCTCGCCTACAGCATATATTAGTCTTGGATGGATAACCTCCTATAGGTGTCATCATGGTAGACTACAGGGTATACAAGCTAGCCGAGAACTTCTACCTTCTGCGTGCATTTGATTATTCAACCAGGTTCTTTGAAGGATTATGGGAGATACCTGAGGGAATAATGTATAATTCCTATGTTCTCACTGGTAGTGAGGGTACTGTAGTATTCGATACCTGGAAAAACAGCATGGCTAGCGAGTACGTGGATGCCTTAAAAGATATAGTGGATCCAAGGGATGTTAAATACGTAGTCGTCCACCACGCTGAACCTGATCACTCAGGGGCACTTAAGCTGCTCGTCGAGAAATCCAATCCACTAGTGCTCGGGCATCCTCTAGCTAAAAACTTGGTTGAATCATTCTACGGGGTCCAAGTGAGATTTAAGCCTGTAGTAGATGGCGGGAGCCTGAGTATTAACGAGGAGAAAATAGTCTTCTACCAGACACCTTGGCTCCACTGGCCTGAAACCATAGTATCCTATATAGCTGGCAGTAGAGCCCTCTTATCATGTGATATCTTCGGGGCTTACGGCGTCTTCAATAGAGAGGTGTGGATTGATGAGTTAAGCGGGGAAGCGCTCGGCAAGTACTGGTGGCTCATGAAGAAGTACCTTGCTAACGTGATAGGCACTTACCGCGAGTGGATTCTAAAGAACCTTGAGAAGCTCACCCAGATACCAGGTGGAGTGGAGTGGATACTACCATCCCATGGCCTCCTAATTAGAGGAGAATACACGGGTCAGGTTCTACAGAAATACGCTAGCTGGGGGAGAGGGGATTCAGAGCACGGTAAAACTATTATAGTGTACTCTTCGATGTATGGTTTCGCGCAGAAAACAGTTGAATTAGTTGAGAAGTATCTAGCTGAAAAAGGCGTCCAGGTGAAAACACTAGGCTTCAACGATGAGAGTAGAGCTTACGTAAGCGATATTATTGGCGAAGCGTATGACGCAGAGCGCATTCTTTTCATTACATCAACATATGAAGCTGATTTATTTCCACTGATGCGATATGTAGCATTTCTAATGACTAGTAAGATCCCGAGGAACAAGAGGATCGCTGTGATAGCCCTCTACGGGTGGGGTGCTAAAGCCGGCAGGATTCTCAGCGAGATCCTAGGGCCGGCAGGTTTTAGTATCGTGGAGACTCTTGAGTTTAAGGCTGGTGAGGAAGAGAAGAGTATGGAGAAGATTAAAAGCCTGGTAGAAAAACTACTATCTTTTTAAACTCGATTTCATCTCATCTTAACACTTCAAGCATTCCATGCCGCTTGCTTTTCCTTAAGCCTCGAGTACCCTGAGGAGTCCTTCTGTATTGATCTTGCCACTTGATATTATATTACCTCTCTAATACTATGATTCCACCAGCATGTTTTACCCTAAGGGCTATCAGCTCCCATGCTCTGAATAAGTGTAGGTCTTTCTCGGGTCCAATGTAGTCTACTGAGACATCCCCACCTGTAACTAAGTCGAGGACAAAGGGTTTCGTAGATGCAACTACAACTCTGTTATCGTCTATCACGGGAGATACAACTATGCTGTCCACTAGATGGGTGATTCTCTCGAGCTCTAGAAGCCCTCTTTTCTCGGATACTTTAGCTGTTCTAGCGTAGTTGGAGGGGCTCACAACTAGAATAAATGGTCTTCCAGCTCCTGCAGAGTACAGCTTGCTGACAGCACTAGCTACATCTGTAACAGGTGTTCCATCGAGATCCCAGTCTCCCATTCTGGCTCGCTGAACCTCAGTTGAGGATATTATTGACTCGAGGATCAAGGAGTCCTCCATTAATGCTAGCTTTAATGCAGCCTGATACAATTCAGGCATTAATGGGCTGGTCTTACTCCTCGAAGCGTAGTCAAGGTCTCTCTGAGTAACCCTGAAGCTTACTGAGAGTTCTTTCAACGGGATTATAGTGCGTTGTATTTCCCCGCCAGCTTTTTCGATTACAGTGCTTTCAACACCTCTACCTAAGTCGACTACCTGAATGTACTTTCGTAGAGTCCTGTTCTCGTTTAATACGCTGATAAATGCTTTTTTAACAAGCTCTAGAACACTATTACTATCAGGAGGGTCCACTGGCCCACTGGTTTCTGAGGTATTCCCATTATTTCTAAGTAAAGGTACGCTGAGGCCTGTGAGTTCTTTAACCTCGATTGCTCCCTTCTTCAACTCTTCTACTTGTCGTGGATCAATGACTTCCAGTAGAGAGAGGAATTCTCCTACATGGGTTTTCTCCTCGTTTGCTATATCCTCGAAAACCCTGCGTATTTTCTCATCCTCTATAGCCCTGGCGAGCTGAAGGTAGAGGTTTATGGCATCGAGCTCAGCTATTATTGCGAGTCTTAGGGCGTCAGCGGCCTCCTCAGCGCTAAGCTTTCGATCTCTCGGTAGGTCGAGAGGATGCTTAGATAACATTACATATTACACCAAACTATACTAGGCTATTAACACATATAAATCTTTGCTGCCGGGCCTACATGCTGTATCTTTCAACTGCATCAATAACTCTCTGGGGGATCATGGATGGAGTGACAGCTATTACTAGTAGGCCGTTCAGCCTCGCTTCAGTTAGTGCATCTACATCCTCTCTGAGAGTCTTCATTAACTTTACTTCATAGATTCTAGCTGCCCAATCCGGTAGATCACCTCTGCTCTCATAGCTTGTGATGAGAGGGTTTATAATGTAGAGAACGTGGCCTCTACTCCTGAGAAGACTGTTCCATTCGATTAGAACGCGTAGCATGCTCCTCGTGATATGCGTGAATAAGAATACCACGCTCCTGTCTCTCGGGAGAATATTCTTATATGTGTAGGATAAAGCCCCCACCAGCATGCTACTACGAGGTGCATCCACGCCGGTAAATTTAGCCTTAGATAGTATTCTAATAGCCTCTAGGTATCCTCGGTGACCATGTATAGGTCTACCACTAGAGTCAACCATGGACTCGTTGAATACTACTGTTGAGATCGAATAGCCTCTTCTAACCAGATAGTAGACTACTGATGCTATGATCCTAGCTGAATGCTCAACCATGGATTGCCCGAAGGGCCCGCTCCACATTTCCCTTGAAGCATCGAGAATAAATATTACAGGCTGGTGGACCTCCCTCTCGGACTCCCATACTGCAAGCCTTCTCCTAGACGCGTAAATACGCCAGACAATCCTTCTGGCTTCATCACCGGGGGAGTAGTCTCTTACATCATAGAACTCAACACCATCTCCAGGTGTTCTAGATTTAACGAGGCCGGTGCTCCTAGCATAGCTGTAAAGCTTTCTCACTATAACTTCCTCCGGCTTCGGTGGAATACGGAGTATTACAGCTCTTCCCAGCTCTATCTCATTTGACCTGTAGAAGCCGAATGGATCTCTAGCGATTATTTTAAGCGGGCCTACAATATGCTCGCCGAGCCTCTCCTTGAATACGAAGCGTAGTTTAAGCGTCGACTTAGGCGGGATTACAAGTAGCCCTGATTTAACTCCCTCCACCAGTCTTAGCAGCTCGCTGTAGCGAATACTGTATTCAAGATGGAATACCGGCATCCATAAGGGGTTTTCCACGGTGTATGTGACAGAGATCCTGTCATCCCGCTCCACAGAGACATCTGAGTAAACTTTAAGCTTCTCTACTGCATACAAGTTTACCTCCATGATGACGCGTGAGAGGAGGGGTACAGCGAGTAGTACGATAGTGTAGATCACTAGTTCTGGAGTGATTAGAACTGATACTGCCACTATTATTGATAATAGAGCCATGTACTCCCTCAATCTGTGGGTTGCTTCCACGGCTTCAGCCACCTGCTATGAGTCTCCTGTAGTCCTCAATTTGCAGCCTAGATGCAAGCTCCCTGATCAACCAGCTTGTCTTCTCATATGCTTTTATTGTCTCAGAGTGCCATCTAACAAGTATGGGTCTCCGTGAAGACCCAGTAGCCTTTCTATACAGCTTATTCATGTAGCTCCAGTAGGATTCAGCCTCACTCCTCCCAATATACTCTGATGCTTTCTCAATGAATACTGGATTAGAGAGTTGAACGCCTAGTAAGCTAGCTGAGACCTGGTCTGCAAGCCAGTACACGTTTAGAAAGTCTGCTTTACTAAGCTTTTCCCTGCCTTCAGCTATCTTGGCTCTAGTTGACTCGAATACTGTTATATCTCTTTCAACCTGCTCTTCAATTCTCTCATCACGTCTTAGGAACCTTGTATCTTTAACTAGAAGCCTATCAATGATGAGTGCTGCTAGTACTGAAATAGGAATAGCCAGGAGTGGATTTAAGAGGATGTATCTGAGAGCATCATCTGCGTAGCTGAAGAGCAAGGGCATCCAGAACGCTGGATGTAGTAGAACTGAGAGAATAAGCAGGGTAGCGTAGAGCATGTCTGCTAAGCTAGCTCCAAGCGAGGCTAGCCTGCCTGGATCGGCTAGTAGGTCTAGAGCATTCACCATCTTGTAGTGGGTGTTGTCCAGGAGTATCAAGCAGCGGGGACTGCTGCCGCAGAGGTATCTGAAGAGCTCTAGCGAGAACTCCCTGTAAACTGTAGCGTTCTCAGAGCTTAAAACCTGGTTGAGGAATATTGATCCATCGCCAATCACGTATACATGGATTCCAGTGCTTGAATCCTCCATTGCGACAACAGGATCCCCTGTAACCACCGTGGTAGGCTTATCGCTTATAGCGCATTCACTAGTGTTTGAAGCGATAACCCCGTAGCCTGGTATAGCAATAGCGTATGGATAGTTCACGCATCCTCTCACCAAGCCTCTTCCAGTGACACTAGACGCTAAGTCTAGAGTTAGATTAAAGTACTGTTCGCCCACAGCAATCGTAGCCTGAGGATATGGCGTGTAGCCGCACCTGCCATCCACACAGTGCTCAACGTACACTCTATCCCCTGCTACCCTTAAACTAGTATTCAAGGCTATCAGTAGTGGATTCGAGTATGTAGACTCGTCTGCTACCAGTACGGTTAGGCTTCCACACTTGGATTTAAGTATCCCTATAGTGTGCTCAGCCTCCTCGAGCGTAAAGGGTACTTCAGGTGATATAGTCGCGTAAACACATTTCTCCCCGCCAGCATTCTCCAGGTCGTTGAGAGAGCTTATAACTCTCACAGAATACTCTAGCTCTAAGGCATTAACCAGCTTGAGTGTACCGTATGATAGCGGGTTAAGAGGAGATGCCCCCTGTGGAATACCTGCAACCACCGGCCCTTTCTCCACCATTGCAACTAAGCCTATGAACACTAATGCTGCCAGTACTGTGAGAGCTACTAGACTACCCCTACTCCACCTAGGTTTCACTCCTGCTTTTACTCGACGCGTAGACATATACAGCCAGCCTCAGAATATAGAGGGATGCAGAGAGCAGGGAGAAGCCTATGAGAGCGGAGAGCAAGGATACTCCAATTAATGCTGACTCCATGTAGCTTACTGATAAGAGGAGCATCCATATTGAGAGAGCCATTACAGCTACACCAAGGGATAATAGTATAGGGAAGCCTGCTTCCCTCGATTTAAGTATCTTGCTCATGGCAGAGCACCAAGCATCCTCAATAAATCGCTTACTAAGGATATTATAAGAGCTCCCATATCACTATACCCAGAGGCTATTAGACTAGATAATCCAGCTACATCAGGGTTAAACACTGCTGCTAGCAGGGAGACCCCCTTCTCCAACGAGAGAATCACTGCTGAAACATAGATGAGTAAGGGTGGAGCTAGAATACCGGTGAGACCTGGGGGTTTAACACCTTCATTAAGTTCCCCTAGCAGGCTAACCCAGTCCATAAGCCATTTGACTGTCATCGCTGAGAGTGTAAAGGCTACTAGACCGATAGCGTAATCCACGGCTATCTGGAAGTACTGTGAACTAGTGATAGCAGTAGCCGGTAGATTATCCAGTACAACGGGTAGGTAAACACCGTGGAGTATAGCGTAGATGGCAGGGTATACTAGGAATACTACTGGAAGCCTCAGGATCCAGGTGAAGGGGATTGCAAACACCTTATTTATTGATGATTCATCGAGGAGCTCCTCGAGCACGCTGCTTCTAGAGGGGATCATGACTGTTAAAGCAATATCGATTACAAGCTTAAAGATGCTGTATAAGTATACTAGGAGTGCTACTGTTAAAACTATAGTGAAAAACCTTGAATTTAGTATAGGTGAGAGCAGGGGATTCAACGCTACTACCCTGCTCGCAGCTCCTAAAATGCTCTTGAATACCTGCATGGTGAGGAATATTGTTAAAGCTATAAGTAGCAGTATCGGCGTGCACACAGCAGTCACTGAAGCTAGTGATTTAAGCACACCACGGTAGTCTAGTCCAATCCATGATACCTCACCACCCCTATACACTTGTAAGAGCGTGTCCAGCACCAGCATCACTAACAACCCTGCTATCGAGTACAAGGGGATCAAGCCTTCTACAGCTGAAAGCAGGACGAGAACTGAGAGCGATAGCATGTATAAGGTTAAACTCCCAGCTACAAACGTTAAGCCTGCGAGAACCATTACTATGATGCCTGCAGCACTATAGCCTCCAGCAAACACGGCATCAAAGGGCTTACCGTGATACACGTTTAGAAGGACTAGGGCATCGTAGACTAGTAGAAGTGCTGTGATCCTTCTACCAGCTTCAAGAACGAACCTTCCCTTCTTCAACTAGGCTCACCAGCTCAATATACTTTCTAACGGTTTTTTCATCTACTTCTCTTCTATTTGCTAGCAGCGGGTTGAACCTGCACTCCTCGTAGAGCATTGTTATCTCCTCGAGCAACGCGGCTTCCCTTGAGGGGAGCTTGCCTGAAACTCTCCTTAGGTACTCTCTGTGCGTTTCACTTGGCATCTTGGAGTAACCGTACCTCTGTTTGATGAAGGATATACTAGCCCAGTAAGCTGATATGCAGTCGCCTGGTGCAGTAGTTTTCACGGCGCTACTCCTAGCTAGCTTTAAGTGGATCTCGGAGTACACTCTTCCGAGAATACCGGTTATTCTAGCTCTCTGCGAAGTTGTTAAGAGTACTAAGGCGAATATAGCTGTGAATACAAGAAGTGGAGTAGCTAGCTGGAGGCTGAGGAACCCGGTTAAACCAGGTAGTACTGGCATCGGTATCTTGAAGCCCTGGGGTGTGAATGCTCCCGGAGCCTTTAATCCTAGTATAGGTGTTGAGACGCCTGCTGGAATACTCTCCTGATATAGGGATTGATGTCCCGCTGCCTCCATGATCGCCGTGAGCATTCTACTCATAAGCATTGATGCTAGTAGTGAATCCCCCTTCTTAGAGGCTAGGTCTGCTAGTATACGGTATACAGCTAGCTCATCGCTGGAGCTTAATTCACCTCTAGCCTTTAATGTATCAATGTACTCTAGTATTGATGCTATATTTTCAGGTGAAACCTCGTTCTTCTCGAGGAGGCTTCTAAGCATTGCTTGAAGACTGGTATTGTTAATGTTAGCGAGAAGAGTGGTGGTGTTACTCTCAAGAGTCCTATTAACCATGCTACTATACGATTCATTAAGCAGTCCACTTGCTGTAAGATTCCCAAGGAGCTCTCTAATCACAGTCTCGTTGAGAGAGCTTATTTTAATATCCGTCACGTTGAGTGATTCACGTGCTATTTCATCTAGGCTTTGAGGAGGCTGGGTTTGAAGTGGGAACCCGGGTGTATGTCTTTCCTCCGAGAGTGCTACTGGGGCTGAAAGAACGAGCATGAGAGTGAAAACAAGGATTGCTGGAAGTCTTCTCACGGTGCCGGCACCTTTACTCTAGATAAGACATCATCTATTACTTTCTCCACGGGGAGTCCTTGGATCTCGTACTCAGGCTTGAGTACCAGTCTGTGAGATAGCACTGGCTTACAGGCCTCTCGCACGTCATCAGGGATCACGTAGCTTCTACCATTAATGTAGGCTATCGACCTCGCTATTTTAAGAAGAGCTATGCCGGCTCTAGGTGAAGCCCCGAGTCTTACAGCAGCATGCCTTCGGGTCTCCTCTACGATTAACGCTATATAGTCGTATATGGAGTCGTCGACTCTAACCTCCCCTGCCCTCTTGATTTCATCGAGTAGTTCATCGCGTGTAAGCACAGGCTTTAACTCTCCTATAATTCTCTCTATTTCATCAGCCCGCTTGATTATCTTTACAAGACCCTCGTGGGATGTATAGCCTACCGTGATCTTAGCTAGAAATCTGTCAAGCTGGGCTTCAGGCAGCGGGAAAACTCCCTCCATTTCAATAGGGTTCATGGTTGCCAGCACCATGAAAGGCTCTGGAAGCCTAAAGGTCTCGCCTTCAATTGTCACCTGCCTCTCCTGCATAGCTTCAAGCAGAGCTGACTGAGTTCTAGGAGAAGCCCTGTTCACCTCGTCAACTAGGAGTATATTCGTGAAGATCGGGCCTTTTCTAACTGTGAAGCCACCGGTTCTCTGGTCGAAGACAACGTAGCCTATAATATCGGATGGAAGGAGGTCAGGGGTCATTTGAACACGCTTAAACTCTAATCCGAGTAGCTTTGAAACCGCTTTAGCAGTATAGGTTTTCGCAACACCTGGAACACCCTCTAGCACGATGTGTCCTCTTGCAAGCATTGACGCGATGATTATCTTTAACTCCTTCTCTCTTTCAATTAAAAGTTCTCCATCAATAAGAATCTTTCTCACAGTATCATAGAATGTCATTTAATTCATCCTCTATGCTGGCAGTAATTATAGTGATTACAGCTTAATTAGCTTTATGGCTAATGCGCTCTCAGCAGGCTTGTAGGGCTATTAAGACGATTATTTAAAACTTCAAGATGACTCTATATGATTCATTCTTCACAATATTAAATGTACATGTAAATAGAAGATTTATATACATGATTAACTACCGATCACATTGAAGTGGTGTGCCTCTTGAAGGGAGGATATACTGGTAGAATCCTCTACGTTAATTTAACTGATGAGAGGATACGCGTGGAATCTATTGATGAGGAAGCAGCTAGGAAGTATATTGGAGGAAAAGGCTACGCGCTACACGTATTCTACAAGAAGTACCTGAAGGAGTATATGAGTAAAGGTATTGCACCACGCGATATTGACCCCCTGGGCCCTGAAAACGTATTAGCCTTTACAACTGGGCCTATAACAGGCATTGCGGGGGCTCCAGCACCTGGGAGATACCATGTTATGGCGTTAAGAAGCCCTCTCACAGGCTCGGTGGGCAGTGCTAACAGCGGTGGTGAGTTCGGCCCCTACCTGAAGTTTGCTGGATATGATATGATCTTTATTGAGGGGCAGGCTGAGAGACCCGTTTACATTGAGATAGTGGAAGGACATGTAGACATCAAGAATGCCGGCGACCTATGGGGGTTAAATACGTTTGATACAACACGCATACTCACAAGGAGAATAGGCCACAAGAATACCAGTGTTGCGTGTATAGGTCCCGCTGGAGAGAACCAGGTTCTTATAGCATCAATAATTAACGACGAGCATAGAGCAGCTGGAAGAACAGGTCTTGGAGCTGTAATGGGATCTAAGAAGCTTAAAGCGATTGTAGTAGCGGGAAGCCAGCAGCCAGCTGTAGCTGAACCAGAGGAGTACAAGAAGCTCTCTATTGAGCTAATCGAGAGGCTGCGGAAGAATCCTGTGACAGGTGAAGCCCTACCCAAGTATGGTACCGCTGTCTTAGTTAATATAATAAACCAGGTTGGCGGGTTACCATTCAAGAACTGGCAGAGCGGCTATAATCCTGAAGCCGATAAGATTAGTGGTGAAACACTGGCTGCCAAGTATCTTATAAAGCGTAGGCCGTGCTGGGGGTGCCAGATAGGTTGTGGGAGAGTCTCCAGTGTTAAATTCGGGCCTTACCAGATACTCTACACTGAGGGACCTGAATACGAATCGATATGGGCTCTAGGGAATGATACAGGAGTAGTAGACTTAGAGGCTATTATTAAAGCCAACCACCTCTGCGATGAACTAGGCTTAGATACTATAAGCATGGGTTCTACGATTGCAACCGCCATGGAGCTCTACGAGAAGGGGCTGATACCTGAAGAAGACTTGGAAGGCATGGATCTAAGATTCGGCAACCCAGCAGCACTAGTAGAAGCCGTGTGGAGAACAGCCTATAAGAGTGGTTTTGGAGCCAAGCTAGCACTAGGTAGCAAGAGGCTTGCCGAAATGTACGGTGCACCAGAGTTAAGCATGAGCGTTAAAGGATTAGAGATGCCAGCATACGATCCAAGAGCGATTAAGGGCATTGGATTAACCTATGCTACAGCGAATAGAGGTGGATGCCACGTCACAGGTTACACTGTGTCATCAGAGGTCCTCGGGATACCGGAGAAAACTGACCCGCTTACACCTGCAGGGAAAGCTAGGCTAGCTAAGTTATTCCAGGATCTCACAGCTGTTGTTAACTCGGCTGTCAACTGCCTCTTCACGACATTTGAGATTAACGCTGAAGACTACGCTAGACTCTTCAACACTATAGCTGGATTCAACTTCACATCGAAGGATGTCTTAACAATTGGTGAGAGAATATACAACCTGGAGAGATACATCATGTCGCTTTATGGCTTCTCAGCTAAGGATGATATACTACCCCCCAGGCTGCTAAGAGAACCCATGCCTGAAGGCCCTGCTAAAGGCCACGTGGTTGAACTAGACGTTATGCTAAAAGAGTACTATGAGCTGAGAGGCTGGGTAAACGGGGTTCCAACAAAAGAGAAGCTGAGAGAGCTGGGCATAGAACTTTAAACTTAAATCTTTTTATAAGTCATTCTCAACCAGGGGAGGTCCTTGATTAAAGTTAAAATATTGTTGTTTGCGACGCTAAGAGAGAAGTATGGTGTAAGCCAACTTGAAGTAGAATTAGAGAAAGGGGATTTCAAGGAGGCAATCCATAAAGCTAGCATGATTCTCGGTAGAGACTTTCTCAGCGAAGTCTTTTCAGGCGATAGCTATCGAAGCGACAGGTTGATCCTAGTTAACGGAAGACATATACAATTCATTAAAGATCTTAAGCTAAACGACGGGGATACTATAGCTATATTTCCTCCAGCAGCAGGAGGTAGTTGAAGAGCCTGATGAAATCCTTCTCCATGGAGAACTCTAATACTATTTCTACGCGCGGTAAGTGAAGCTTAAATAGTTTAAGTGAAGCTTAAATAGTTATGGTAGTTAGGCTTATACCTGGGTTTACAGGTGTAGATGAATTGTACAAGATACTAGGGCGTAGTACCATAGGTAGAGGCCGCTTAGGCAAGTATCTCGTCGAGTACAGCCTACCGTGGCCACGTGAAGCCAGAAGAGTATACCTTATCGGAGTATTCTCTGGATGGTTTCCAGGACACTTAAGGTTAAGCAGAGAAGGCTCTCGTGGTAGAATAATCTTAAAGCTATGGCCCGGTGTATACCCTTACGGCTACTCCATTGAGGGAAGGGATATAATCCCTGACCCGGAGAACAACGAGATCATCGAAGTAAGACCCTTCTACGACTGGCATGGGGTATTCAAGCTCTCTAAATCTATTGTTAAGCCATCAGATAATCCTCTCGAGGAAGTAGTCCACGATGAGGGGGATGAAGCATTTCTACATAGATTCCTTGATACACTCGTAGTTAGAATTAGAACACCTAGATTGATCGAGGAGCCCAGGCTCGTAGCTTGGAGAGGCGAGGAGTTTAAAGCTGCTACGAGCTATGCTTTCGAGGATACCATTATATACGAGTATCATCTACCATTCATCGAGAATAATGTATACAGTTATAGATTTCTCGTGAGATTTCACGGCGAAGAATACTATTATGGTGATGAGGGAGTAGGCTATAATACAAGCCCCATCATAGTTCACTCAAGAAGTATACCGGGAGCAGACCGTTTAGAGTGGTACATGGGGACAGTATACTATCAGATATTCCCCGATAGCTTCGACAACGGGGATCCCGGGAACGATCCACCTACGAGGATCACGCGTACAGCTCCAAGAGAGCATGGCTACTATGGAGGGGATCTCCAAGGTATAATCCGTAGAGTAGATCATATAGCTGACCTGGGCGTAGAAGCCTTATATTTAACACCCATCTTCCAGGCAGGCTCGTACCACCGCTACGATATCAGCGACTTCACTAGTATAGATAGATATCTCGGCACAATCAACGACTTCGATGAACTTGTTAGAAGACTCCACGAGAGGAACATTAAGGTTGTCCTGGATATAACACTACACCACACTGGAGTATGCTTCCCTATGTTCATTAAAGCACTAGAAGAAGGGCCGGGTTCAGCTTCATGGTCATGGTATCTCTTCAGGGATACACCTTCAAGAGAGGATCTCCACCGAGTATCAAGGCTATTGAAGGAGGCCTGTAGAACCATGGATTACCGTGTCCTCGGGGAGCTGCTGAGGGAACTGAGAGAGAAGTATTCAAGCCCCTTCTACGAGTCCTTCTTCAACTTATGGCATATGCCTAAGTTAAACCACGAGAACCCTGAGGTACTCGAATACTTCACTAATATAACACGATTCTGGGTTGAGAGAGGAGTCGATGGATTCCGTATTGATGTTGCAATGGGGATATACCATGCATGGCTTAAACTATACTACGAGAAAATTAAAAGCATCTACAGAGAATTCCTGCTACTCGGCGAGTTAAACGACTACCCAGTCTACTACGCTGAATACTTTGACTCCTCCATGGATTACTACTGGAGGAAAATACTCCTAGAGAAAATCATAGATGAAAACCTACCTACCACTAAAATGCTGGAGGCTCTCGCCGTAGAGTATGGAGAGCTACCACACTATAAATCCATATCGCTCTATCACACCCTTGGAACACATGACACGCCAAGGATAATGAGCTACGTAAAAGGTGATATAGGAAAGATTAAATTACTCTACGCTCTACTCTTCACGCTTCCTGGTTCTCCTGCAGTCTACTATGGTGACGAGATAGGGATGGAGGGGGGTAGAGACCCGGATAACAGGAGACCCATGGAATGGGCTAGAGATAAATGGGTGATAGAAGTATACAGCTTCGTTAGAAGAATGATCGCAATTTATAAAGCGTGGAAGCCGCTAAGGCATGGTTTCTACAAGGCTCTAGTAATCAATGATGATGTCATCCTCGTTAGGAGGTGGTTTAAGAATGAGGAAGTATACTTGATCGCTAATCTCTCGGAGGAAAAGAAGACTGTGAGAATTGAAGGGGTGAAAGGCCGCTTCACTAATCTGCTCACAGGTGAAACTATAGATGTAGAGGATGAGTTGAATGTAGAGCTGGGAAGATATGGTTTTCTGCTGCTGGGTAGAGATAGCGGTTAATCCCTTACTACTTTATTACTACTCCTTTAACACTCTTAATCCATTCTGGTGTAACCTCCTCTATGAATGCTTTTGCAAGCTGGGATGCATTGTACAGGTCTTTTAAGTCTACTACTTCGACTGGACTATGAATGTATCTGGCTGGAATAGAGATCGTGCTTGCAGCAACCCCCTCTTTATTCAATGCTATTATAGATGCATCAGTTGTACCTCCTGAGATTACTTCAAGCTGATATGGTATCTTTCTCCTCTCAGCTATATTCACCAGGAACTCCACGACCTTGGGGTGGGATATGAGTCCAGTAGCATTTCTTCCATCAGCTATCTTTATCGCCGGCCCGTATCCAAGTCGAGTGAACCACTCGCTCTTCGAGACCCCTGGGACATCGCTGGCTATGGTTACATCTATTGCTAACGCTACATCAGGTGAAATACCATACGAGGATACCCTGGCGCCCTTTAATCCAACCTCTTCTTGAACTGTAGCGACAAAGTAGGCGTCGACTCCTGGTGTCTCAAGCATCTCGAGGGCTTTCAGCATGACTGCTACCCCAACTCTATCATCAAACGCCTTGCCGGTGATCCTGTCGCCACTTAACTCTGCAACTTCTCTGTCGAAGACTACGGTGTCTCCAACCCTTATACCCATCTTCTCTACTTCCTCTTTCGATGAAGCACCGACATCTACGAATAACTCTCTAATCTCTGGTATCTTCTGGGCTTCCTCGGGTTTCACGATGTGGGGAGGCTTTAAGCCTATAACACCCCTCCATGTTCTCCCATCCCTTGTCTTCACGACAACTCTCTGGTACAGTAGTGTTCTCTCGAGGACTCCACCTATAGGTACGACTCTGAGGAAGCCGTCATCCTCTATATGGGATACAAATAATCCTATCTCATCCATGTGGGCTGCCAGCATGATCCTCCCGGAATCACTTCTCCCTCTCCTATAGCCTACTACATTACCCCAGACATCTATCCAGAGCTTGTCTACATGAGGCTTCATTAACTCTACTACTAGGTCTCTAACAGAATCCTCTCTCCCGCTCGGTCCATGAATGCTTGTAAGCCTTCTAACTAGTTCAAGGTACTCGCTTCTCCAGCTCACGTTTTTCACCAGGATACTACTGAATACTCCAGGCAGTAAATAAATGCAGTGATTACGTTACACTTCTATCCGGGAATAAATCGTTCGCTAGCTTCTTCAAATCGAGGATTCTAGCATAGTTTGCTAGCTCCACTATATTATCACCTATAAGAGCCACCACCTCTCTCCTATCTAGACGGAATCCGTAGAGGATGAATGCTGAGTCAACCTCAGCGCTTAAAACTCCATTCCTGTAGCCTAGTAGACTTATGAGTTCAAGAAGTATCCTGTACTTAGCTAGATTTCCCCAGTACTTGCCTTCCTCCTGTAGTGTCTCACGTTGCCTTGGTAGTATCAGGCCGAGTAGCATGGCTTTAAATGAAAGCCTGCTTGGGCTAGTCTTATGCTTAGCTGTTAAATCCTCTATTTTCTCTACTGCTAGCTCATGTATACCGGATAGATAGGCTTCAATACTCTTCTTATCGCATTTCTCAGCGCTTACACTTCTAAAGCCTTCTGAGACTCCTAGGCTGACTTCTCTGGTACTGCTTTTAGAATTAAATGATAGGAGAAGCCTGTCTTCTACTCTAGCATTAGTGGAGTACTTGTGGAAGAAGCAGTCGAAACAGTAGAGTGTCGTGGAGTCTAGTGGCCTCACTAGGGCTGTTTCAACCCATATACACTGATAGAGATTTCTGCATTTAGCTAGAATCCTTCTACTCACACTTATATGACCCTTCAAGTCTAACCCTCACTTGTCAACACTTGCTAAGACTATCCTTATCTCTGTAATTAAACCTGGTACTCTAGGCTTAGTATACTAGAGGCTTAGTGAACGCTTAGATGTGGTCTCCCTGTGTTTTAATGGCTTCAATGAAAGCTGCTACTAGCCTTCTTACGCTCTCGCGTACTACTTCAGATACCTCGAGACCATAGTCGAGGCTCTGCGGTACTATTCCTATAATATATATCTCCTCAATGCCTGACTCGTGCATAAGCTTTAACAGTGTCTTCAAGGGGATGCTGTGGGTTGTAGCCAGCGAGTACTTTTCAAGTAAGGCATCCTCGCCTACAATAACTATCTCACCAGGCTTTGCATCCTCGTAGAGAACAGCGTCAACTATTATTATTCTTCTCGCTCCTTTCATTTCACTTAAACAGTTCTCAAGACCATACTCGCATTTAACGCACTCAACGCCTCTTGATGTAAGCTCGTCGCAGAGTAGAAGGCCGGCTTGATCATCCATTCGGAGAGGCGAGCCTAAACCAATAATTAGCGTAGAGCCTTCGAGAAGCCTGCGTAGAATTGAAGCGAGGTCTACGTTTTGATGAAAAAATTCATTTAGGTGCATTAGCGGCTCTCCTTAACAGATCCTCCCATACAGCGTCAACATACTCCTGGAACTGCTTTAAGAGCTCCTTGTTCTCCGGCTTCAATAAGTGCCTGAATCTACCCTGAACTTCAATGTACTTCTCTATGGGCTGCTTTAACGCTGGATTCCTAGCTATAGCGAGGCTTCTATCTGTTAACATGTATCCCTGCTGAGGCGTCCACTCCCATAGAGGGAAGTAGCATGTATCAACGGCTCTCCTCATAACCTCCACAGATATATCGGTTTCATGCCTCCACCCTCGGTCACAATCGCTTAATGCGTGTATGAATGCTGGCCCGTTTACTTCAAGGCCTTTCCTCACCTTCTTCATTAAATCCATCCAGTGGGCTGGTGTAGTGGTAGCTACGTAGGGTATTCTGTGGGCAACCATTATCTCGGCTATAGGCTTCTTCTGCTCAGGTTTACCTGGTATGACTTCACCTGCGGGGGATGTCGTGGTTGCTGCGAACCTAGGGGTTCCACCAGACCTCTGGATGCCAGTATTCATGTATGCTTCATTATCGTAGAGTATGTATAGCACGTCATGGCCTCTCTCAGCCATCCCGCTGAGAGCCTGGAAGCCTATGTCGAAGGTACCTCCGTCGCCAGCGAATACTACAACATCTACATGATCGTATGGAAGCCTCCCAGTTTTCTTCAAGGCTTTAATTGCTGCCTCGATGCCTCCAGCTACTGCAGCAGAGTTCTCGAAAGCTACGTGTATCCATGGGACAGCCCAGCTAGTGTAGGGGAATACTGTTGATGATACCTCTAGGCACCCGGTTGCATTAACAACTATTGTCGGTCCTCTGAAGGCGAAGCTCGCTAATTTTACTACTAGTGGTGCAGCACATCCAGCACATAATCTGTGTCCTGGGAGTAGTGCAGGCCTCTTCTGCTCAGCCATCTGCCTTAAATTGAATACTAGTGGTAGCTCACCCTTCCATCCCGGCTCGAATATCCATAGCTTGTAGGCTGGCTCTCCTTTCTTAACAGGGAATTCAGGTAGAGTTCTAACGGTCATGGCTACTCCCTCACCCCCAGATACCTTATCTTTCTTTCAATACGTTTCGCCTCGAGATCCCTCTTAACCTCCTCAATCATCTTGTAGATTAGTGATGGTGGTGTATCCCTCCCGCCGAGCCCGTAGATGTAGTTGACTAGCATTGGTCTTTCACTTAAATCGTAGAGGCTTGCAGCTACATCCTCGTATAGCGCGCTGAAGTTTCCTGGAGTAGCAGCTTTATCCATCACAGCAACTATCTTAGCGCCTGATAACACCTCAGCTATCTCGTTGTGGGGGAATGGCCTGAACATTCTAACCTTAACTAATCCTACCTTCTCCCCCTTCTCTCTGAGGCTTCTCACTACGCTTCTCACAGTTCCTGCTGTACTACCCATTACTACTACTGCTATATCAGCGTCCTCCATGCCGTATGTTTCAAGAATGCCGTCACCATACCTCCTGCCAGTTAGCTCGAACCACTCATCGTTTACTCTTCTGACGACTTCTGGTACTGCTTTCATTGCTTCAACCTGTTGAACCTTGTGCTCGAAGTAGTAGTCGTAGAGGTCTAGGGATCCGAATGTTAGCGGTCTTGCAGGGTTTAGAGCGAGGGGTACTTCTTCATCGAAGTAGTCTACTTTGACTTTAACGAGCTTTCTGGGGCCGCCGAGATAGTTGTAGACGTCTTCATCGGGTAGCATGTATATCTTCTCTAGGGTGTGGCTTAGGAAGAATCCATCGAGGTTCACGGCTACTGGTAGCTGAACGCTTGGATCCTCTGCTATCTTGAAGGCTTGTATTGTTGTATCGTAAGCTTCCTGCACGTTCTCCACGAACAGCTGTATCCAGCCTGAATCCCTCATAAGGTATGCGTCACTATGGTCGTTGTGGATGTTTATTGGTGCTGAGAGAGCCCTGTTAACTACAGCCATAACTATTGGTAGCCTCATTGCTGAGGCAATGTATACTATTTCAACCATTAAGGCTAATCCCTGCGAGGAGGTTGCTGTGAAGGCTCTTGCTCCAGCGGCTGCTGCACCCACGCACGCGCTCATAGCTGAGTGCTCGGACTCTACTGGTATGAACTCCGTGTGAACTAGCCCATCGAACACGAACTCCGAGTACTTCTCAACTATTATGGTCTGCGGTGTTATAGGGTATGCTGCAACAACATCTACATGGCTCTGCTTAACTGCATATGCTACGGCTTCATCACCGTTAACAAGCATTAAAGTCTGCTTCTCAAGTGGTATTCTAGGCTTAGAGACAGCTTTCACCATAGGCTTACACCTCGAACTCGGGAACCATGCTTATAGCTTTAACAGGGCATTCGTGAGCACATATCCCGCATCCCTTACAGTAGTCCAGGTTAACCTGGATCTTCTCGCCATCCCATACTATAGCCATGTCGGGGCAGTAGAGCCAGCATAGCATGCACTTAATGCACTTATCGTGGTCTACCACTGGTCTCAGTGCACGCCAGTCGCCTGTTTTAACATCCGTGGAGAGCCTGTATGCAACGCCACCCATTGGAAGACTTCTCCAGCCTCTAGGCTCACTCACATGCTACACCTCCACAGCCTCCTCGTAAGCTTTTCTTATCAGCTCTATGTTCTTCTCTGCGATAGAACCCTTAAACCTTAATCTTACAGCCTTCTCCACGCTCTCCCATTTAATAATATCTCCGAGCTTGAGGAGCCCTCCGATCATGGCGGTATTAGTTATGTTAGCTCTAAGTATCTCGAGAGCCAGCTTTGACGCAGGGATAGCAATAATCTTGTACTCTCCTCTCTCAACTCCAAGCCTCTTAAGCACCATGTCCTTATTACCCAGGTAGTTGGTTACTACCGCGCCACCCTTCTTCAACCCCTGCTTTACATCAGGGTAGAGTAGCGTGTGGTCGAGTACCACTACCACGTCAGGCTCGTATATCATGCTGTGATACTCAATCGGCTGGTCGCTTATCCTCGTGAAGGCTAGCATTGGAGCACCAGACCTTTCAGCACCGAATGCAGGGAAGCTTTGCACGTAGAGTCCCTCTAGTGCTGCAGCCATAGCAATCAAGTTGCTGGCTGTCCAGGCCCCCTGACCACCTCTCCCGTGCCAGCGGATCTCCACATGCATTTCCAATCCACCAGGCTTCACTATACCTGCTACAGTGAACGCCATTAATAAACGTAATCCTACACGATTAGAGTTAACTGGGAGAGCTGCTAGATGAAAGCGTATCTATTCCTGTAGAGGTAGTATACAGCTGCTGATAGCAGTATCATGCCGCTAATGCTTCCAGTAAGGTATAGGAGGAGTATCATGTAGATGAGGCCTACTGGTAGTCCAAGCTCTCCTGCTAGAGACAAGGCTTCTCCAGAATTAATTAGAGCGTAGATAGAGTAGTGGGCAGTCCATGAGAAAATAGCTAGAGGTAAGGGTATCGTGGAGAAAGCGAGCATTAAGCCTGTAGCTAGTCTTCTCCTTGTAAACATCATCGCTAAGACTGTGGGAAGCGCTAGAATTAATGCTGAAATTGCATAGGCTTGAGTGTAGGTGCCAGCTACTATGAAGAATATTATCATGCCGTAGAGGTAGGATCTATAACCTCTCCTAACATATTTGATTCTATCTGTAAAATCGTATGGAGCCATCCTGCACCATTTAACAAGCCTATTAATCTCGTTAACTACATCACTCGTTAATCCATTCTTCTCCATCTTAAAGTAGACTTCTCTAGCCTTAGAGTTAATTAATCTCGCTAACTCTACGTTATCAACGCTTATCTCTCCTAGCATGGATTCAAGGACTGAAGCAGCCTCTTCTATTTTAGCCTTCAATTTAACATTACCTAGCTTTCGATTAGCTGCAATCATCCTCATCAAGCTAACAGTATCCCTTAGTAATTTAATACTCTCCAAGAAACCACCCCGAAAATTTAAGGAAGATGCGGGGAAAAACTATTTGGAGGGTTTCTTCTTGCTCTCGAGGTGCTTCCAGATGCACCATGCCGTCCATATAATAATAGATAGCCAGCTGACTAGTAGGAAGATTAGTGCTGAAAGCTCCATTTGCATCACCTCTACTCGACAATAATTATCTTTCTGTTCTCAGCTAGCTCCTTAGCATACTTCTTTTTGAGAGCGTAGTAGGTTTCAATAGCTCCAATAATGAACATTATTATCACGGCAATTCTAGCTCCTATTATCCGTGGGTCAGCTACTGCAAAACGTCCCCTCAAGTAGTAGTCAACCATAGATCCTACTAGGAGTATGACGATATATATTGGTGTTATCGCTATTAGTATCCACTTGAACACCTCTGGAACTCTCACTAATGCACCATCGTGTAGTTCTCTCCACAGGTTGCTTGGTTTAAAGAGCCATACTCCTACTATTACATCAAATAATCCTAGTACTATTAGCACGAATGAGCCGACCCAGAAGTCGAGTTCATCGAAGTATGTAAGTGATGGGTCTAGTGCTATTGGTAATCCTAGCAGGAAGTACAATATGAATACTATTACTGAACCTATCTTTCTTTTAATACCTAGCTCCTCCTCGAACATTGCTACAAGATAGTTGTACATTGCTATCGCTGAAGTCCACCCTGCGAAGAATAGTAGGAGGAACCATAGGACTCCGAAGAACCTGCCAATACTTCCCATGGCCACGAATATGTTTGGTAGAGCCATGAATGCTAGCCCAAGAGAGCCAGCTTTAACTACTTCTGGACCGAGGTACGCGTAGGCTAGTGGTACTGCGATCGAGCCTCCGAGGACTACCTCAGCGAACTCGTTCAGCGATGTCATTGTCATTACGCCTAATGCTATATCCTCGCCTTTCTTAATGTATGAAGCATAATTCTGTATTATACCCATTCCAAGACTTAGAGTGAAGAATATCTGGCCGGTTGCAGCAAGTGTAACACTCCAGAAGTTCTTTGCAAGGTAGTCGAAGTCTGGTTTCCAAGCATACCAGAGCCCAGCCCACGTACTCCACTCGGGTTTTATTGGCGCGCCGAGAGTTATGGATCTCGCAGCTAGGATCACACCGAAGATGAATAGTAGTGGCATCATAATGAGATTGAAGAGCTCAATGCCTTTTGCAACACCTCTATATGCAGCTATAAATAATAGTATCATTGGTATAGCCCATGTAGCTAGAACCATGCCTATATTGTTGATATGACTCTCGAAGAATGCTACTGTATCAACCCCGTAGTATGCACCGGTGGCACTGTAGATAGTGTAGGCGGTCGTCCACCCTATCGCGTGAATGTAGTAGGAGTTTAATAGTGTTGTCACAGCGAATGCTAGCATTCCTCCTATTATACCGAAGATTATAGCTCTTCTCGGCTTCAATGTTTCTCTAGCCATTAAGTAGAACATAGGGCCTAACGTGCCATGCCCGTATTTACCGCCGTACCTGCCGGTAACCCATTCAACCCAGTTTAATGGAAGGCCAACTAGTAACAGTGCAACAAAGTATGGTATCATGAATGCTCCTCCACCATTTGCAGCCATAAGTCTCGGGAACCGCCAGAAGTTCCCTAATCCAATAGCATTCCCAGCCATTGATAATATCAATCCTACTCTAGTAGCCCACGTCTCCCTCTCTGCACTCATGTACCCTTCCCACTGATTGTAATACTATGACCAGGTATATATGTATTTTCTGCGTGTAATCCTTCGATTTAAGCCTATTCAGCAGTCGTAAACCGGGTAAATTGTTAACTAGAGTACATTAAGCTGATTGCTAGGAGATGTCGAAGAGGTATTCTACAAGTGTTAGGTTGGATACTAAAGTGTTTCTTAAAGCTTATGCTAGTTCTCGTAGATAGAGGTAACACACCATTTACTTGGGAGTAATCTATAGGTAGCCTTCTAAGAGTTAAATACCAGCCGGGAGGGATAGAAGATCTGGTCTCAGTGGTTTCATGCATTTGATTAAAAATTAAAAAAGTTAGTTAATGCACAGTTTAACCATGAGGATCCTATACTTGGGGCTCATGGAGTTTATAGCCGGCTAACTTAGCTATTAGTACTGAGCAAGCATTATCCCCGGATGCATTTATTGCTGTTCTTATAGCGTCTGTTAACGGGTCTATTACTAGCATTATACCTATCCCCTCTAATGGTAATCCCACTACTGAGAGCACGTAGGCGAGCATTATGGTTTCTCCACCTGGTATGGCTGCTGTGGCTACAGAACCTATTGTTGCTGCAACTACTGTCATAGCCAGCTGCCATGGTGTAAGATTTATGCCGAATAACTGTGCAATGAATAATGCACTTAGAGCCTGGTATAATGCTGTTCCATCCATGTTTACTGTGGCCCCGATAGGGAGAGTTATCTTGAATACTTCATCCGGGATCCCCATTCTCCTAGCTGCATCCATATTGAAGGGTAGTGTGGCGGCTGAGGAGCGCGTTGTGAACGCTATGAGGAAGGGGGTTGATTGAGCCTTAAAGTACTTGACTGGGTTTAACCCTCCAATAGCTACTATTATGGAGTATATAACGAAGAAGTGGAATAGAGTAAACGAGTACTGTACACCAAGAAACTTAGCGTAGGCTCCCAGCATCTTAGGTCCATAGGATATCATAAGCCAGGCAGCATAACCGAATACAGCTATAGGTGCATAGTACATTATAATTTGCACGGTTTTCACCATGAGGTCTGAGAGGAGCGAGAGAACTGAAGCAATTCTTCTACCAGGATCACCCATTAGTACTGCTGCAACACCGATGATCATTGCTAGTATTATCATGGTCATTGCTCCACCGACAGTTAGGAGGTTTGCGAAATCTAGCTGGAAGAATGAGAGGAGTAGCTCGGGTCCTGATGGAGGTGTTGGTGGCTTAAACCCAGCTGGCACTTGCAGCCCTACTCCAATGCCAGGCTGGAAGATTGATCCACCGAGGACACCCCAGTATGCGGCGAGCGCTGAAGTAATAATGTAGAGGAATAGCATCCATGCCAGGATCACGCCTAGCTGTCTTGCATTAGCTATAGTTGACGTGGCTGCTGCAATAGTGAAGAATATTAGTGGTGGAATAATTATCCTAATCAACCTAACGAATATATCTCCTAGAGCTTTCAGCCAGGATGCCGCCTCAGAGGAAACGTTGGCGGGGACAGTCTGAGTTATAATGTAACCTGAGGTTATTCCAGCCAGGAATGCCACCCCTATAACTATTAGAAACCTGTAGGGAGATTTCCCACTTCCCATGTACTTCACCTTAACAACTATATGATTGCTTCCATATCTTATAAGTTTTGTTATATAATAATTTAACATGCCCTGCCTTACCCCTCCATGTAAGCTTAGGTATCTGGATCTTGTAGGATACGAGGGTGAGGCTTAACATTCAGTATAGCTCGGCCTGGTGTAGTTTAGCCTAGTATCCTGAGGTATACTCCTAGGTCGTAGATGTTCTCGTAGATTCTTCTACGGGGATTGTATTTCGCGAATCCTAGTATCTCGTAGTCGCTGGAGTCTACTACTGCGACAATACTGTCTACGGGCTCATGCTTCTCAACTATGCTCTCTGGGAGTATGTCGTTGCCGTAGAGGAATGCTTTAACGCCTTTATCTCCTACTATTATGGTGGCTCTATACCCTTTTTCACGGAATATTCTATCTGCTAAAGTTATTGATGGAACTACTTCCCCTCTTACAACTATAGCTATCCATGAACTCATGTACAGTACTACTAGGTTCCTCTCGGTGAAGCCTGTGCTTGCTTCGTATACTATGCACGTGTTATTGATGCACGTGTATTCTAGTCTACCGCTGATATATCTCTCCAGTCTAGCATTAAACACCTCCTCTAGGATTCTGTAGAGTCTTGCAACTAGCTGCCTTCCAGCTACTCCTCTTCTAATCTTGATTTTACTCAAGCTTTAACCCTCTTAATCAAGCATGTTGTGAACCCGAATAAGCTGTGTCTATGAGGCCATACCCTCACGCACTTCTCGAATTCCTCTGGAAACTCCAGGTTCCTGTAGCTTGTTAACCACCCGCTATACTCGAATAGCTTGACAGAGGGTTCTACTATCACTATGTCCCCTCTCTTCTCGAGTATCCTGCTTACAACGTATTCATTCTCCTCGGGGGCTATACTACACGTAGAGTACGCTAGCACTCCATCTTCGTCTAGTGCATTAATCAAGCTGTCTAGAAGCTTAATCTCGCGTTTAACCATTACTGCTAGGTCAAGGATACTTGTCCGAGTCTTCCTGCCAGGGTCTACGGATATTCTACCTTCACCGCTACAGGGGGCGTCGAGTAGTATTCTCTTAAACTTTTTTCCTATCCTGCTAGGTAGCTTTACTGCGTCACTCCACGTGACAACCACGTTATCTAGCTTCATTCTCATAACATGCCCTATAAGTGATTTAAGCCTGTAGAGCACGTAGTCGTTAGCGTAGACGATGCCACCATCTCTCTCTTTAAGTATCTGTGCTATGAATGAGGTTTTACCGCCAGGTGCTGCACAAGCGTCTAGTACATCTCCTCTATACCCATCGCCTAGGAGGAGGATCACTGGTATCAAGCTGGTTGCATCCCTATGCACGTAGTAGTATCCCTTCAAGTACTCATGCGTGGAGCCTATACTCGGGCTTCCAGGCGCTTTAACAACCCAGAAGGATCCTGGAGCCCATGGGATCTCTTCTAGCTGGAAGCCCAGCTTCTCAAGTCTCCCTTTAAGCTCACTGGGCTGAATTAGCAGTGTGTTAGTTCTAACCACGGGTTTCACGGGTTTCGTGAAGGCTTCTAGGAGCTCGAGAGTCTCATTGTATCCAAGCATATCGATGTATCTTTGAATCATGTAGGGTAGGTAGCCGTATCTTAATGCTAGTTCAACAGCATTGCTGGATGGCTCGGTGTATATCTCCCTGTAGATATCGTACAGCTTTATACTCAAGTACTCGACCCCTCCATGGATTCGAGAAGACTCTTCATTATGCGGGCATTTGCTAGCATCCAGTGGTTATTATTGAAGAAGACGTAGGCTTTCTCGGGGTTCAACTCAGTTATCCTGCTAGCCACTTCTCTCAACTCTTCTACACTGTAGTCGTGAGCATACCAAGCTGTCCTTCCATGCATCCTCAAGTAGACTATTCTGTTGCACTCAACAATCCATGAAGCTATAGGTGAATCAACTGAGACTACTACTATACCATTTTCTCTACACCACTCTATAATTCTCTCATTAAAGCAGGATTTATTCCTGAATTCTACAGCCATTTTTAATCCTGTATTCGATGCTTCATGGAATCTAGTGATCCTTGCCAGGTTCTCACTGCTGCAGTTGAAACTAGGCGGCATCTGGAATAAGTAGAAGTCTATTACGCTCTCCATAGGCTTAAATAAATCATGGAATCTAAACCATGTATCCAGGGCTTCAGGACGCAGCTTTCTGAAGTGAGTTATCGACCTGTGAACCTTAATACTCCACTTTAATGCCCAGCCGCGTTTAACCCAGGAGGTAGCCTGGCTTCTATACGGGAATCTATAGAAGCTTGCATTAAGCTCCACGCTATTTAATCCGGATTCCTCTACATACCAGTCTAGTGATGCACCCTCATTCCAGTCGTAGAGCCAGCCGCTGGTGCCAACATAAATCTCCAAGAAAAACCCCTGTTTCCCGGAATCATGGTTTAAGTGGTTTTTAGACGCCGAGAGCTAGCAGGAGGCGTGTTGCAGTAAACGTGAGGATCATAGCTATAGTGAAACCTATGTACCAGTATGCTAGAATCCTCGTGAAGAGACCTGTATTCACCTTTGAGACTCCTCTCGCAAAGCCGACCCCCATTATTGAGCCTACTATAATGCCAACCATGCTGCTTGGGAGGCCTAGCCTTGTCACTATTAGTGTGGCCTGAGCTCCTGCTATGTTAGCTATAAGCGCTGACTCAGGGCTTAACAGCGTGATCTCCTCGCCTATAGTTCTAGCAACACTAATACCCCACATGAGGACACCCATACTGATCCCAAGGGAGGAGTAGGCGAGTATCAAAAGCATCCTATTAGAGTACTCCGAGCCCGTTGACTCGAGGATGACCATTAATGGG
This sequence comes from Desulfurococcus sp., assembly GCA_026626905.1. Lineage (NCBI taxonomy): Archaea > Thermoproteati > Thermoproteota > Thermoprotei > Desulfurococcales > Desulfurococcaceae > Desulfurococcus > Desulfurococcus sp. The sequence goes on along the minus strand of JAPNUX010000003.1, from coordinate 235,704 downwards.
GCTGACGCGTTGGCTACATCATGGCCTCCATGCGTGAAAGCCAGTATTGAAGATGATGCTAGAAGCATCTTATTGTTAAACCTGGAGACGAAGTCCTCGAGGTCTTCTCTCGCCTCTACTCTGCTACTGGTAGCTCTACGGGTATACAGGATTACTAGTAGCGGTGGTACAGCTATAATGGCCATTATAGTTGATGAGAGAGCTATATTCCCGACGAGCTCGCTGGGTATAGCCATGTAGACTGCTGAAATAGTGAATACCGTGTAGAGAAGTAGAAGAGGGATAACTGTTCTAACATATATATTTCTCCTTGAGCGGAGAAACGCGTAGAGCTTGTAGTAGAGGAAGCCGGCTGCGGTACCAGTGAAAGGTATTATAATCCAGAGTACCAGGAGACCGGCGAGTAGAGCTAGATTGAGGGATTCAGGTTTTACTGCTAAAGCTACTCCTGAAAGAGCTCCGACGACAACTATACTGATACTGAAAGGTATGTGGATTCTCGTTGCAGTGTAAACGATCATAAAGGATGTAAATAACGCTATAGTGAAACCTGGGGCTATGATTGTAGGCTGCACCTCGGATGTATTAATTAGGGTGGAGGTAAGTGTTGTAGAGATGTAATGCCCGTACACTAACCCCCCGATTAACTCGAAGACTGCTGCTACTAGTAGAGCTTTCCGTACATCTAGAGCTTTTACGCCTATAAGAGTGCCTATGCTGTTAGCAGCATTATTAGCTCCATCAATCCATGCGAGCATAAATGCCCCGATGAAGCCTGCTAAAGCAATGATATTCATGGTAAATCACCAGCTGAAACCGGTACTCCTCCATTAACTGCTAGAGCTGGAATTTAAACTTTATAGTATTGTAATACTGGTATCTCAGAGCTTACAGCTCACATATACCTGTATTACATATATATACGCTACTGTAAATCTGTATACTCCGGTTAGAATAGGTGTTATCCATGACTACACCCCGCGTGGAGTTAGAGTTGATCACCAGAGAGAACAAGAAGTACAGAGTTAACGTCATAGTAGATAGATGCAAGGAGTGTGGTATATGCATAGCTGTATGCCCCACGAAGGTCCTCGTTAAATCCAGCCTCCTCAACAAATATGGCTACTATCCACCTGAGCCAGCCAACATGGAGAAGTGTATAGGCTGCAGGCTCTGTGAGTTCAACTGCCCGGACTTCGCTATATTCGTGGAGGCTGTCCAGTAATGAAGCTCACCTTTGCATCCGGCAATATGGCTATAGCAGAGGCCGCTATGACTGCTGGGCTAAGAGTGTACGCTGGGTATCCTATAACCCCAAGCTCTGATATAATGGAGTATCTTGCCGAACACCTCCCTAAGAGAGGGGGTATTGTCATTCAGATGGAGGATGAAATTGCGTCAATAAATACTATAATAGGGGCATCCTGGGCTGGAGCTAAAGCTATGACTGCTACATCCGGCCCAGGCTTCTCTCTAATGGCTGAGGGGATTGGGCTGGCTGTTATGACTGAGACACCCATAGTAGTTGTAAATGTCATGAGAGCTGGGCCTAGCACCGGAGTCCCCACTAAAACCACGCAGGCAGATGTATTCCAAGTCAGATGGCCGGCGCACGGAGACTACGTTATTCCAAGCTACGCGCCGTGGAGTGTCCAGGAAGCTTATGATCTAACAATTAAAGCATTCAATACAGCTGAGAAACTGCGAACACCAGTGATACTCTTAAGTGATGCTGTCATCGCTCACTTATGGGAGCCTTTAAGAATATATGAGAGAGGGGAGGTAGAAATCGTTGAGAGAAAGAAGCCTTCAAGCAGAGAAGGCTACAAGCCATACATGCCTGACGACGACTTAATCCCCCCAATGGCCGTCTTCGGTGAGGGATTCAGAGTACTGGCTGAATCACTAACCCACGATGAGAGAGGCTACTATGCTCCATCAACCCAGTACCATAAGAATACTGCTTTAAGGTTGACATCTAAGATCATCAAGCATCTCGACTTCGTTTTCGAGCAGGAGGAATACATGCTGGATGACGCTGAAGTAGCCTTAGTCTCATACGGTTCGACTGCTCGGTCAACCTATGCAGCTATGAGAGAGCTGAGGAGAAAGGGTGTTAGAGCAGGACTTCTACGGTTAAAGACCCTTTGGCCTCTCAATGAGGAGAAGATACTGAATAGCGTTAAAGCTAAGAGAGTCATTGTTGTAGAAAATAACATAGGGAAATTATACCTAGATATGAAGAGGATTTTCAGGGATAGAGAGGTCTACCCGGCTCCAGTGATAAACCTAGAGCTACCCACAGTGAGAGAAGTCTTAGAGGCTGTAGAGCCATGGCTGTAGCCTCCAGGTACATTCATCCTCTAGATAAGCATTTAAGAGTTGATAGAATACCAACATTATTCTGCCCGGGGTGCGGGCTGGGTATAGCGCTAGGAGCTATGCTGAGAGCTCTTGACAGGAGGATTAATGAAGGTGTAGTAAACCGGGATAAAGTTGTATGGGTTGGAGGCATAGGGTGTGCTGCTAGACTATCATTCTATGTTAACTACGACTCAGCGCACGTCCTCCACGGGAGAGCTATACCTTTCGCAACAGGAGTAAAGCTAGCTAACCCAGATCTCACTGTAATAGTTGTAGGAGGTGATGGCGATATAGCCGGGATAGGCGGGAACCACATCCTTCATGCTGCTAGAAGAAACATGGATTTAATCACAGTAATGCTCACAAACTTCGTTTATGCTATGACAGGAGGTCAGATGGCTCCCACCACGCCTCTAGGGGTTAGAACGACAACCACACCCTACGGGAACCCGGAGCCACCTTTAAATATCGTGAAGGTTGTAGCATCACTCAACGCTAACTACGTTGCTAGAGCAAGCGTTACACTACCCCACTACATCGAGCAGTTCTTCTATAAGGCTTTAGGCATGAAGGGGTTTAGATTCATCGAGGTGATCAGCACGTGCCCGGAAGTCTATGGAAGACACATAGGCTTGAGGAACCCTGTTGAAATGTACAATGAGTTGAAGAAGAAAGTTAAGTACAAGCCTAATCCAACCATTGATGAAGCCGATATAGACTGGAATACAGGTATTGTGGTAGGTGAATTCCTGGTGAGAGATAATCCATCATACCTGGAGAGGCAGGGTGTTGTAAAGTGAAACGGGAGATACTTATAGTGGGGAGAGGAGGCCAAGGCGTGCTACTCTTGGGAAGACTGCTAGGATTAGCAGCTAGCAAGTACGCTGGACTATATGCAGTGGCAACCGAGACATATGCCTCCGAGATCAGGGGTGGGGAAAGCAGGTCTGATGTAGTCGTAGGAGACTCTATACATGATATAGACTACGTGAAGGTTCAATCAGCTGATATAGCTGTCTTCATGTACCCGTATAGGGTGGAAGAATACATTAAGCTACTGAAGCCATCCTCAATCGTATTTATTGATGAAGAGTACGTTGAACCCAGGTTATTCGGAGGCTACAAGCTGTACTCACACAGGTATAGTGAGCTAGCTGAAGTCAAGCTAGCTACTAGAAGAGTCGCTAACATAATTATAGCCGGCCACATAGTAAAGGTGAGCAGGCTACTCGACCTAGAGCACTTGAAGAAAACTATAGTCGAGCTAGTACCCGAGAAATGGCATCAAATAAACATTAAGGCACTCGAGCTAGGCTACTCTCTACCAGCCTAGAGTAGAAGGAGTGGACCGGCCGGGACTTGAACCCGGGTCCTCCGCCTTGCGAGGGCGGCGCTCTTCCAGGCTGAGCTACCGGCCCACCACTCTACTACCAGCATTAACATCAGCCTTTAAATTCTTACATCTAAAAGCCTTACATTCTTTTACTGGGATGTAAGTTAAGCATAAAAATAGCCTCTAGCTCCTGCTACTAGCATTGATTCACATGGGGGTAAGAGATGTCTGAGTGGAGTGAGCTCATCAACGCTATTGCCAGCTGCAGAAAGTGCAGGCTGAGCGAGTATAGGAGGAATCCAGTTCCAGGTGAAGGAAACCCTAACAGTAAGATCATGTTTATTGGTGAAGCTCCAGGTGAAAAAGAAGATGAAGTGGGGAGGCCTTTTGTAGGGCCCGCCGGCAGGCTTCTCACAGAGCTCATTGAGTCCATAGGGTTTAAGCGGGAAGACGTCTACATAACTAATATTGTTAAATGCAGGCCCCCGGGAAACAGGGATCCCGAGGAAGATGAAATTGAAGCATGCCTCCCATACCTGATCAAGCAGATCGAGTTAATCAAGCCTAAACTGATAGTAGCACTTGGTAGGCATGCAGCTAGAACTTTATTCAGGATTGCAGGGCTTAAATGGTCTAACATGAGTGAAATGCACGGCAAGCCTTATAGTGCCCGTATAGCAGGCTTACACGTGTTTATAGTGCCTACATTCCATCCTGCCGCAGCCCTCTATAATCCAGGCTTAAAGAGCACTCTTGAAGAAGACTTTAAGACCACGATAAAAAGGTATGCAGAGTACTCGCTAAAACCTGGCGGGAGAACAATTCTAGACTTCGCGGAGGATTCAGCTAAGCATAAGCGCTAATACTAGAGGAGAGGATACTGTTAGACGCGCAGCCTCCAAGAGCAGGTTTTTGAGGCCCTAAGTATTCCTCTCAGCGTAACACTGATCAATCATGGCCGCCTGGCTCATACTTGCCGGGTTCTCATCACTTCGATAGAATGTAATGTCTTTGGGGTTGAAAAATTTTGATCTTGTGGTTTATAACGGGGTATCATGAAACACTAGTAGTGGGATTGGTGTACTACTATGAGTGAGAGACAGAGTGATATGCCTTTAAGTCTACTTGCCGAGATTTTCGAGCGTGTTGAAGCCATATCATCTAGAATTCAGATGACAAACATGCTTGCATCACTATTTAAGCAGACACCTATAGAGATACTAGACCGCGTAGTGTACTTAATCCAGGGTAGACTATGGCCTGATTGGAAGGGGCTTCCCGAGCTAGGGGTAGGAGAGAAGCTGATAGTTAAGTCTATAGCTTTAGCAGTGAATACTAGTGAATCAGAAGTGGAGAGCTTAGCTAAGAGTGTAGGAGACCTTGGTAGAACAGCTGAGCAGTTGAAGGCCAGGGTTACCAGTAAGATGCCCCAGCATGTCACACTACTCAGTTTTACAAGGCAGCAGGCTGAAGGTTTAACTGTTAACAGAGTCTATGACACACTAGCTAGGATAGCTATGGCTCAAGGAGAAGGAAGCAAAGACTTGAAGATAAGGCTCCTAGCAGGGCTTTTAAGAGATGCTTCACCCAAGGAGGCTAAGTTCATTGTGAGGTTTGTTGAAGGACGCTTGAGAGTAGGTATAGGTGAAGCAACAATAATGGATGCCCTCGCTATAACCTACGGGGGTGGAGCGGCTGCAAGACAGGTAATCGAGAGAGCATACAATCTTAGAGCAGATCTAGGAGAGATAGCAGTATTACTAGCCTCTAAAGGCTTAGATTCCCTGAGAAACTTGAAGCCTGAGGTTGGGACTCCTATAAGGCCTATGCTGGCTGAAAGACTCAGCGAGCCTAGAGAAATACTCAGTAAGGTTGGCGGTGAAGCATTCGTAGAATACAAGTATGATGGTGAGAGAGCACAGATCCACAAGGAGGATAGTAGGGTACTAATATACTCTAGAAGGCTTGAGAATATAACCCACCAGTACCCTGATGTCGTGGAGATGGCTAGAAACAGCTTGAAGGCTAGGGAAGCAATAGTTGAAGGCGAGATAGTAGCATACGATCCTGAAACCGGCGAGTTAAAACCCTTCCAAGAGTTAATGCACAGGAAGAGAAAGCATGATATCCGTTCAGCAGTTAAAGAATATCCTGTCAAAGTATTCCTCTTCGACCTCCTATACTTGAATGGCGAGGACTATACTATGAAGCCGCTGCCCGAGAGGAGGAGGAAATTAGAGGAGATAGTGGAAGGATCAGAGAACTTCATGATCGCTGAGTACGTGAAGACGAGTAGCGTTGACAGGCTTGAAGAATTCTTCTTAAAGGCTGTAAGTGAGGGAGCTGAAGGAGTCATGGTTAAAGCAATCCATGATTCATCAATATACCAGGCTGGAACTAGAGGCTGGCTGTGGATTAAGTTCAAGCGTGATTATAGAAGTGAAATGATTGATACAGTAGACCTAGTCGTAGTGGGAGCCTTCTACGGGAAGGGGCGTAGAGGAGGAAAGTACGGTGCTCTTCTAATGGCTGCATACAATGAGGAGAAGGATGTCTTCGAGACGGTATGCAAGGTGGGCTCAGGCTTCTCGGATGAAGACCTTGATAAGCTACCGGAGATGCTTAAACCCTACTTAAGGGATAGAAGACATCCCCGTGTAGTAGCTAAAATGGAGCCTGATGTATGGGTTGAACCAGTATTTGTTGCTGAGATAATAGGAGCCGAGCTAACTCTTTCGCCAATACATACATGCGCGTACGGGAAGCTTAGAAGTGATGCAGGTATCTCTATAAGATTCCCGAGGTTCATACGGTGGAGAACAGATAAGAATCCGGAGGATGCTACTACTAGCTCGGAGCTAGTTGAAATGTACCAGAGGCAGTTAAAGAAGATCACTAGTGAAACTAAAAGCATGGAAGAACAGTAGTTGAAAATTCTTCATAAACCATGCCGGAGTTTCAGGAGTATATGGGAGCAAGTGATGGTGGTTGTCGCTGTATTTGTGGGTCCAGCTGGTTCAGGCAAGACTAGCCTTGTTAAATCCTATAGTGAGTGGGCTCGGAGAAACCTGCTTTTAAAGACAGCAATAGTGAATTTAGACCCGGGTGCTGAGGAGCTAGGCTATACTCCTACTCTCGATATAAGAGAGTTTTTCACGCTGAGAGATGTAATGGCTAAGTACGGTCTAGGACCTAATGGTGCCTTCGTGAAATCCTCAGAGCTACTACTTGATTACATTGACCTCATGCTAGCTAAGCCTCCCTTCTCCAACATGCATAAATGGGATCTTGTGCTAGTGGATACACCTGGACAGATGGAGGCATTTATATTCAGGCCTGCCGGCAACATCTTCCTCAGGCATATAGCTAGGCGTGGAAACACAGTACTAGCATATCTTATAGACGCTTCAACCGTAGAATCCGTTGCTGATGCTGTCACGCTCTGGTTCATCTACGTTCTCCTGCAAGTGAAGACGGGTTTAACTACAGTTCCCGTGGTCAGCAAAACAGATGCGGCCAGGAGACCTGAGATACTGCGATTAATAGTTGAAAACCCATCAGATCTGGTTAAGCTGGCATCTAGTGAGCACAGTTTTGCCGTTGAAATTATACCAGACCTACTTAACGTGGCTATGAAGACTAAGGGGCCATATAGAGCTGTTGAAGTATCGGTAGTCGAGAATAGAGGGTTTTACGAGCTACACTCTCTAATTCATGAAGCTTTCTGTGCTTGCGGAGATTTAACCTGAACTGAACCTTATTAAAGAATACCTGCTGCCAACAATATAAATGGTGGGGATAATATTTCTATGCAAGGATGCCGGCGGCTACAGGGGTTCCATGATGAGCCAGTGGATAACCTTAGAGACGGGTAGCCTGGTTTCACAGCTGGCTGTTATTTACGGCTTGATCCTGCTTCTAGCTGGAAGGTTTATCGTTAAGATCGCTGTATCTTTAGGCTTAGGCTTGATTGGAGGCTACATAGCCTATTTAAGTGCTATACATGCTGGCCTAGGATACACTGGGTCACTTGCAGTCTTCATCGTGGTTTCCATCCTGGTGACGCTGGTAGGCTGGTTTCTCTTCAGGATCACTATATCTCTGCTGGCATCTCTATCCATATGGCCTATTCTAGCGAATCTCCCCTTCATGCATCGCTTAGAGGTGCTCTCTATACTAGTCTTTATACTGCTATTCTTATTCTTCTATGTTGTTTCAGATATACTCGTAACATCTATTACAGTTATAGCCGGGCTAGCATTGATTTACGTGGGTTTATCCCGGCTTTCCAGTCCTCTACTGGCATTACTATTTATAGTTCTGCTCGTATCTCTCCGCATATACCTATATATTTCATTCAAGTGGTGAACCAATGAAGCTGTACAAGCCTAGAACATCAGTAAGCAAGTACTACACGGTTCTCTTCACGCTACCCCACTGGAGAACTCTTGCAGCTCTACTCGTAGTACTCTCTACTGTGCTCTTAATACTTCAAGGAGCAGGTGCTACGCCACTACTAGTGAATTCCATAATGCTTGTAATCGTATTGAGGATCTATGGGCTGCTTTATCCATCCACTGTATTCTACAAGTTGAAGAGAATACTTGGCCTCACACTAGTGGTACTACTGTATACTCTGCTGTACGATGTGGTGACAAAGGATTGGATTCTAGCTGTTACCGCGTCTTCTACTCTAGTGATAGCTGTGCTTCAAGGGCTTGATGGAACCAGGTGGTGGAGGTATATTATAGCGGTTTCACCAGCCTTTACATCAATAGCTATATCCTCCCTTGTAGTGGAGGAGCCGTTGGGTCTAGCTGTAAGTAGAGCTTCAATCCTTCTACTGCTATTCATAGTGCTAGACTACGTGATATACCTCGTGCTGAGTAGGCATAGGGTAAACAGTTTTAGTGCACCAGACCTCGGTACGCTGTACCTACAGAACTGGCTTGATAGGAAAAAAGATATAGAGAGAGTTTTTGAAGCCCTATCCACCTATGAGATCGTGCACCCGCAAGCCATATACCTGGATGACCTAGTGGTAGTCTACACGGACCTACACTACGGCCCGTTCTCTAATACTGGTAGCAGTGAGCTGCCAGGCGAGTTGAAGAAGCTATTGGGGAGGCTAGGCTATACAGCTATAACGCTACACGGATACGGGTTCCACGATAGAAATCTCGCTTCAAGCAGGTATCTTGCAGAGTACTTGAAGAGAGTTCAATCCATGATCCTCGACGCTGGGAGAGTGAGATTACAGTATCATGGCGCACTGAGACTGAGTGGAGAAGACAACTGGGAGATTCTAATGCTCGTCTTTGATAAGCTGATCCTGGCGTTTACTTCGAGACCTGGTAGGGGTATTGACGACCCACCATACTACGTGTACATGCGTTTTAACGCTACAGTGAAGAGAATGGGGTTAGGGAACCTCATTCTAGTTGACTCGCATAACTGGGAGAAGGAAGTAGAGCATGATATAAGAGCACTTGAAAACCTCCTTGAGGAAGCTTTAAATCAAGCTCTAGAATTGAAGAAGCTTCCACCCGTAGAAGTGTTATCAAGATACGTGTGCTTTAAGTCGAAGTCGCCAGGGTTGATCGAGGGGGATGCATGCCTGCTCGAAATAGCCGGGGAAGGGCGGGGGAGAGTAGTCCTCCTCTACCTTAGAGGAAACAATATGAAGCCAGGCCTCAGGGATCAACTGGTCAAGATTCTCAGGGAGCTGACTGGAGCCGACTACGTGGAGGTATTCACGAATGACGAGCATAGTGAAACCGGTACCAGAGCTACTCTAACCTATGTACCAGTACACGAGTCGCCAGAGCTTCTACGGGATCTAGAGGAAGCTGTAAGAGAGCTGGTATCAAAGCCCTATATGCGTGGAGCCTTCTACTCTTCAATGAGGTTTGATGCTAAAGTTATGGGTTACTCAGCACGCGTGCTCGAAGACCTGCTTAAGGAGACGTATATCGAGTCAACAGTACTCTTATTATCCTATGCTTTTCTTCTACCACTAGTAGCCTGGATGCTGGGATTCCACTAGCCTCAGGGTATACCAGGTTTATAAAGCTACACGGGTTTATTAAAGTGGTTTGAATAGGTGATTAAAGCGATGAGCAAGGCCCTTCCCTTTAAAACCAGTTATCGCGTTGAAAACATTGTGGCTACAGTCATCCTAGAGCACGACCTTGACTTAGAGCTCATTGAAACCAGAATTCCAAGTATAACCTACAAGCCTGATCAGTTCCCAGGCTTAATATTCAGGCTTGAGAAGCCTAGAGCCACCGCACTAATATTCAGGTCGGGTAAAATGGTGGTTACAGGCACTAAGAGCACTCAGCAGCTTGTAGAGGCAGTTAAAAGAATCATAAAGACGTTCATGAAAAACGGTATTGACATACATGGTAGACCACGAGTTCAAATACAGAATATTGTCGCAGGCGGTGACATCCACGCGTACGTCAATCTTGAGAAAGCAGCCTACACGCTTGAAGACAGCATGTATGAGCCGGAGCAGTTCCCTGGTTTAATACATAGGATGAGAGATCCTAGAGTAGTCCTCTTGATATTCAGTAGTGGTAAAATGGTGATTACAGGAGCTAAAGAAGAAGGCGAGGTTGAACGCGCCGTACACAATATAGCTAGGCAGCTCTATGAGGCTGGATGCATCGTTGAAGCCCGTCCTGAAGAAGAATAGTCTTTAATAAACCTTAATGGAATCCCTACTACTAAGTGATGAGGCGGGCAGCCTTAGACCATGAAGGGATGAAGACCTCTAATGCTCACTCTGATCGAGCGTTCAACAGGGGTCTTTTTAAATAATGGCTTCAGGATTCAATCACCTGGCCGGGTAGAAGCTGTATTAAATCCCCGTTGACTGCAAGTTGGATTTTAGATTTTAATGCTACAGTATATAATCTAGTTTCAAAATGTAGAATATCCGCTATAGGTTGCAAGAGGTACTTTAGATGGTTGTGGTTCCAGGAGAGAGAGTTAGGGTGAGAGGCTCAGCTAAGGTAACTTATCTCCTAGTGCTCGCTAATACATTAATCTACCTTTACACTAGCTACCCATACATGTTTCTCCAGTCAACCGAGGAGAGCGTTTACTCTCTAGGCTTTATCCCCGCTCTACTGTTCACTAATCCCATTCAAGGCGTAGTAAGAGTGTTTACATCAATGTTTACTCATGCAGACATCTTTCACATATTCTTCAATATGTACTTCCTCTGGTTGTTCGGTAAGAGTGTTGAAGGCTACCTTGGCTCGAGGAAGTATCTTTCACTCTATATGCTCTCAGGGATTGCAGCCACACTATTCTATGTGGCTATAATTCCAGTTGGAGGATATGATTCACTAGTTATACCTGCTATAGGTGCATCGGGGGCGATAAGTGGTGTCCTCGGCTCATACCTCCTGCTATTCCCTCACACTAGGCTCATATGGTGCATGTTCTTCTTATTCCTGCCTTACTGTATTCCTGTTCCAGCTTCACTATTCCTCGTGGTGTGGTTTGCGGAGCAAGTGATATACGGGTATGCTAGGCTTGGAGGAGTTGCATTCTTCGCTCATGTGGGTGGATTTATAGCTGGAATTGCCATGACCTACCTTATCGCGAGGAGGGCTTCCAGGCAGTACGCTTACTGGGCTTTTAGTAGTCTATACGACTGGTATAGGAGCATAGGTGTGATCTTTACTGGAAGGCGCGGGCTAGGAAAGATCACTAAGGCGGTATTAATAATCTTTCTGGTGGCTGTGGCAGCAGGCTTCGCTTACAGCCTCTACACTCTTACATCCGAGCCCCCGTTAACGTATATTATGAGAGCTCAGGCTTCCAGCGGTACAGCTACAGCATCAGATACAGTATCCCTTGTAGTATACAGGGATGGCGGCGTGGAGATATCCTACAGCCCAGTTGACGTAGTCAGGATACTGCTAGGTAGAATGCAACCCTACATCTACAATCCCAGTTTAAGTGGGGAAAGTCTAGTGATAGATGCAACTTATAGCGTGACTATACGTGGATTAACGGTTCCAGTAGAGCTACACGCGAATGCTTCATACGATAGCAGTGGTGTTATTCTCTACGGGAGTGGATGGATGAATACACGCGTAGTGAACATAAGGGTATCTAGCCTAGGTGAGAGCGCCGTGCTAGGAAACCCTATTACTATAAACTTCGAGCTGCACTCGGAGAGATTGAGGATGGAGACCGCGCTCAGCCTTGGTGGCATAGCATCCCTGGCTCTAACGATCCTCGCCATAATCTCAGTTAAGAAGGCTGACGAAGTCTCAGCTTTCACAGAGGAGTACACGTATATACCTCCACTACTCTAAGGCAGGCTTGGAAATACCTCCCCGTACTTATTCAAGTAGACTATTTTATCAAGGCTTCTCCTGGGTCTAGGTGGTGGATTCTCAGCTGGATAGCCTACTGCTAGCACTGATACCGGTATCACGTTAGCTGGCAACTCCAATATAGATCTAATTGCTTCAATGTTTCTTAGTGTCTGAATCCATACTGTGCCAAGCCCTAGTGCATGTGCTGCCAGCATGAAGTACATTGTTGCATTAGCGCAGTCGAGGAGATAAGATGTAGGTGATTCATCAACCACGCACGCGACGACTACAGCGAGAGGCGCGTTCAGTAGTGGTCTAGCCCCCACGTGTAAAGCGCTGAGCTTACGTTTCACCTCGGGATCCTCAACAACAATGAACCTCCATGGCTGGCTATTCCCAGAGCTCGGTGCATACCTAGCTGTATCAATAATCTTCAAGATTAGCTCTCTAGGAATAGGCTCAGGTTTAAACCGTCTTATACTCCGCCTCGACTTAAGAAGCTCTAGCAGGGCTTCACTCATACCACTCTACCGTTTTATAGTTCGTGTGGGAGTCAGATTATAAGATTACGGTTTAGGTAGCTGGTGATCACCTTACACTGCAAACACGGATATCTAGGATTATTCTCGAAGTTCTATTAACTGTTGAACCCTCTATTGTAATAGGTTGTGGAACAGTTCAGTAGCCCTATTTAAGTACTGTAATCCTGAAGGGGGTTATGGTGTCTTTGTTGAGTGATATACGTGTTGAAAGATATGTTAAGCTAGTTTACATCTCGAATTTCACGGCTCTAGCAGTAGTCTTGAAGTTCTTCGAGATACCTTTCCCGCTGGCTCCCTTCCTCAAGTATGATTTCTCTGGTATACCGCTTATGGTGTTAGGGTTTAGATCACTTAAGTGGGCTTTACTCGCGCTTCCAGCATACTATGTTATCCCTGTTGTAATGGGATCTGATCCTATTGGCATGGCCATGAAGGTGCTTGCAGAAGCATTTACATTCACTCCCTTCATACTGCTCTACAGGAGGCTGGTTCAACACTCCCCGTGGAGCACTGCGTACACTCTCTCTAGCCTTGCAGCCTTACTCTCGAGGACCGCCCTCATGACTCTCGTAAACCTAGCGGTAACACCCTTATGGCTTATGCTATCCTACCCTAAGTCCTACCCAGACTATATCTCAGCGTTTAATCTAACCCTTAAACTAACACCATATATAGCTGTATTCAATGCTACTCTAGCTGTAATAGTACTAGTGCTTACAGCCCCTATCTTCAGAATTCTAGCGAGAGTTGGTCTACTCTATGACAAGGAGTAACTGCGCAGTCAGCTTTGAAGGCGTGTGGTTTAGGTATCCGAGGGGAGACTGGGTTTTAAGAGACGTTAATCTCTGCGTTGAGAAAGGCGAAAGCGTGCTTATAACTGGCGCGTCAGGTTCAGGTAAGACAACTATATCTAGGATACTCAACGGCTCAGCCACAAGGATCTATCAGGGTGAATTAAAGGGTAGAGTCCTCGTAGAGGGTGTTGATGTTGAAAGCACTGCACCCTGGATTCTTTCAAGGATTATAGGTGTTATAGGGCAGAACCCCTACTTCTACTTCATAGATCCTTATTTAAGAGAAGACCTGGAGTCCTATGCCCGCTCACTCTACGGTGATAACGAGGTTGCCAGCAGAGTTTTCTGGAAGGCTGTAGAATCGACTAGCATAGCCGGCCTCCTCGAGAAGTACTTCTTCGAGCTATCTGGTGGTGAGGCACGCAGAGCCCTGGTTGCTAAATCCATGATTGCAGAACCCAAAGTAATAGTGTTTGATGAACCATTAATGTGGCTTGACGATAAAGGCGTGAACGAGTTTCTGAAACTAGTTGAAGTCTTTAGGTACGCAGGCAAGACGCTGGTATTCATGGAGCACAGGTTTATGCCTCTACTAAACTATATTGATAGAATATTAGTTTTAAGAAATGGGAGACTAAACGATGAAACAGTAAGACTACACCAGGTTAAAAGACAGATCACCATTAAGCGTTCTAGAGAGAATCTGGGTAGCAGTATAGAAGTAAGACGAGAACATAATACTAGTAGGCCCGTTGTCTTAAAGGCTGAGAACTTATGGTTAAAGGTGAATAATACAGTTATTCTGAAGGGTGTAGACCTTACTGTTCACAGTGGTGAATACGTGTATATATACGGGGACAATGGGTCGGGTAAGACAACCCTACTAAGGATACTGGCCGGCTACCTCAAGCCTACCCGAGGAAGAGTTTGGAGGAGTGGTAGAGCAGTATATGTCCCCCAGAATATCTCACTCTTCTACACGGAGGAATCTATCCGTAAGGAGATAGAGGTCTCATGTAGATCCCAGCAAGATAAAGTTGAATGTATTAAGAGAGGTGAGAAGATTGCTGGAGCCCTCGGCGTGGATCTCGATAAGCCAGCTTTCAATCTATCCTATGGTGAAATGGTTAAGCTTGCAGTTGGTTTAGCTAGTATTAGAAGAGACGTAGATTTAATATTACTGGATGAACCCTTCTCGGGTCAAACATATATTGATAGACTCGAGTTAGCTAGGAACCTCGAGGGAGTAGGAAAAACTGTTATTGTAGCTGTGAGTAGTGGATGCATGCTTGGATACCCGAGGTCCTCAAGGATCTACAGGCTTGAGGATGGATCTCTACAAGTGTATGCTTTCAATGATTCACCGATGGAAAAGTACGCTGAGATAGCTGCAGTGCTACTAGGTGGATAACTATGATTAGGGATCTAGCCTACATGTTCCTAACATCTAGAAGAGACTTAGGTTTCAGTACTCTAGGTAAGATACTCTACAGTTCAAGCATTATAATTCTACTAGTACTCTCGAGAAACGTGGGGAATCCACTAGTCTACACTACTTACCCTGTAGTCGTCTTGCTCGTAGAGCTTATCTTTCTATCAGTCCATAAAGGCTACAGGGTTGTTTTTTCAGGCTTGAAACTTATGCTTGTATTCGTAATGCTTGGAGTATTATTGTTTATGCTTTCATCGCTAGTAGGGACGCCGGCCCCCTCAGCTGTGGAAATCATTGTGGGTAGTATAAGGATGATCGCGTTCTTCTTAGCCTTTACACTCTTCTTCCAGCTTATCACTATTAGGGAGTGGCTGGGAATTCTAGCTAAGCTCGGCCTCCACGAGTATGCAGTAGTATTAGCTCTAACGCTATCCCAGGTGCCATTAATGCTAGTATACTTTAGTGAAGCGCATACTGCTGTAAGCCTTAAGTACGGTAAGAAGACCCCTGGAGTTCTCGTGACACCACTAATATATCACTCGGCATTAACAGCTAGAAGCAGGCTTGAAGCACTACTACAGTATCCTATTAGACCTCTAGCTCAGCTCACAGTATTCAGGTGGAGAGATATATATCTCTACATTATAGTGTTAATACTGGCACTACTATTAGTATACGGGTATATATAAATGCTTTTGAGGAAGTAATGCTAGAGATATTTTAAGTTAAGCAAACCCGTGAAGGGGGTTTGCAGTACGATAACTGCATTATTGCAAGCCAGGATATCACGTTCTGTTTACCCGTATGTCTTACATCGGAAGAGTATTGCTTGTTTTCTATATAGTCTTCAGTAGTGATGAAACCTCTTCATCGAATTCTACAGGATATGTTATAACCAGTTTATCGCCTGGTTTTAGCTCAGGGTTCTTGGCGAGAGGATATGCAAGCCATGTGTCCCCTATTTTTACTGCTAGAACTGTACCCCCATACTTTCTAAGCCATGCAGCTATTTTATCGAGGCTCTCGCCTCTATGTATAGTGAGAGTGCGAACTCTCTCGCCGATTGACTCGAAAACCTTACTGAAGATGTCTTTGTATTCTTCGGGCATCTCTCTGAGAAGGCTTGGTATATGGCTTATAGTGTTTGATGCGTCAGCTATGTCCTCGAACTCCTTGAAGAGAATTGAAAGCCCTATGAATGTATCAGGGTCTATTCTACCACTCGCTTCTTTAAGCTTGTCTAGTGCGTCCAGCTGCCTCCAGTCAACGTATACCTCTAGATCCTCGACTTCATCTATTACGCCTGGCTCAGGTTCTAGTAGAGTGTAGTGTGCTAGGTCTATCATTAACCTAGTATAATCTTTTAACTCGATAATAGCTTTTAGCACCGGGTCAAGCCATTCCTCCATTCGTTTCTCTGGAAGGGTTATACCGAGCTCGCTGAGCATTCTAGTCACGTTCTCTCTATATCCTCTCACATATATTA
This sequence comes from Desulfurococcus sp., assembly GCA_026626905.1. NCBI lineage: Archaea > Thermoproteati > Thermoproteota > Thermoprotei > Desulfurococcales > Desulfurococcaceae > Desulfurococcus > Desulfurococcus sp. The sequence continues at coordinate 219,411 of JAPNUX010000003.1, read as the reverse complement.
CTGATCCTTTGGGAAGTGTTAGTTCTGGCTGCGGGGCTAGAATCCATTTACCTGAGTGCACGCTCAGCAAGATGTCTACTGGGTAGGATTCCACGAAATCTTCCACCCTGATCGATTCCATGATGGTTAGCTTAGCTACTATCTCACCGTCAGTTAACGGGATTACTTCTTCGTATGATACACGTGGAGTATACCCGACGAGCAGCGTGTAAACTATGTCTTTAATGCTGTCAACTATCGCATCAATTGATGAACCATAATAGAAGGCTAGAAGGTGAGCTTCAGCAGCCTCTCTACTCCTCCCGTATGCTAGACTTGGTGTGCATTATAAACTGAGCGAGATTCCCGCTTATCACATCGTCTATTTCAATGACTTGTTTAGCTGCTTAAATATCCTTCGAGAAGTAGGCGTAGAAGGCTAGATCAAGGCCTATATCACTGAGCTTCCATATACTCCTTAGTAGATCGGATATTGGTGTGGGCTTATACTCTATTCTTGAAATCTTCCTGTGAAGACGCCTGTGTTGATCAGGTGAGATGTTCCTAGACACCACAGACTCCTCAACGCTGAATTTAATATATTATCAAGCCTCTTAAAAACGTGTGGTAGAGCAGAGTTAAAACTAGAGGTGGACTAGTATTGCAAAGAAAAATATCAAGGAGATTACAGGCGTCTTCACACCGCTCATTACTCTAGCATTAATCGAGGTATGGGCTGGCTTAACATTAAATCTAAACGTCGACATGCTAGTTGCATTCAGCATCTTCATGGTGGTGCTACCAGGGTTAATGGATTTACGCGGGGATATCTATGGGGCGCTGGGCTACAGGCTTACATCTAGGTAAAGCCGAAGCGAGTTTCTCTGGTAGATTCAGCTTGGTTAACGCTCTCATAGGCTTCACTGTATCTGTTATGGCATCTCTATGGCTATCAGTGTTCTCTGCAATTCTGTCTTTTCAAGCCTTACCTCTATTGATATATTCTCGTTATTCTTCGTTGTTATGGCTTCGACACTCATAGTCTTCGCTATTCTAACTCCTGCTACAACAGCATCTATAATAGCCTTATACAGGAAGGGTGTGGATCCCTCAGGTTTTGTAGCACTAGTTGTTACAGGGGTGGGTGATGCACTAACACCTCTAACGCTAATATTAGTATCCCAGATCCACCATTCCTTCCCCATGATTCTTAAACTAGTACTTCTCGTGGCTGTACTAGCACTTAGAGCAGCCTCATACTACTATCTGATTATATTTCTTCAATTATTGCTTCAACGGGAAGTAGCCTAGGAGTGTTTATTGCCGCTTTAAGCCTAGGGGATCTCGCTAGATACCCTGAGATACTGGGTACTCTACCAGCATTAAACGCCTTGATCGGGGCGTCTATGGGGCATCTTGGTAACACGCTTAATGTGAGACTACATGTAGAAGGACGCGCTGAGCTAGCCTTATACTCGAGGCAGGCGTTTATAGAGGCTCTCGGAGTTTACGTATCAACTCTCACGGCTTTCACTGTGATCGCAACTCTAGGAGTGGTGGGTAACCTAGCCTTATCCCTGATGACAGTCTCCCTGGTCTTCCTAGCAGTATATGTTCTCTCATCTTTAATTACATTCTACCTTACTCTCGAATCCTTCAGGCACGGCTGGGATCCAGATAACCTCGTGTTCCCTGTGATGACGACTGTCGCAGACTTTCTCGGCTACTTCTTTACTTCAATTGCTCTACGGGTTCTCGCAGGCTAGAAGGTCGTATCCTATTAATCCTTACCTAGAAGCTCTCTTACAGTTCTCCTTACAGCTTGACGCGAGGATAGCGTGGGCTTCCAGCCGGATGACTCTAGTTTCCTTATGTCAAGCAGCATTAGCTTCACGTCGCCCGGCCATCCTCGTCCGTCAGGTGTCACCTTTTTGAACACGTATTGAACGTTCTTTAAGCCCATTTCTTCTACAACTATATCTGCTATCTCAGTGACAGTAATCCAGTCATTATTGCCTACATTGTATACTTCAAAACTGCCGGGAGTCCAAGCGGCATGTTTAACTAAGTGTACTGTGGCTTCTACGGCATCGCTGACATGGAGGTAGCTCTTCCTCTGTGATCCATCGCCAAGTATCTCGAGTACTGAGGGGTTAGCTTTAAGCTTGCTTATGAAGTCTACTATTACACCGTGGCTGCTTCTAGCGCCAATTATATTAGCGTATCTTAATACCAGGGCTTTAAAGCCGTAGAGACTACAGTAGGATTGGATAAGCACTTCTGATGCTAGTTTTGAAGCCCCGTAGACTGATATAGGCTTTAAAGGATAGTAGTCTTCTGGCGTTGGTATTACCGCTGGCTCACCGTATACTGTGGAGCTGCTAGCGAAGACTATTCTATCCACGTCATGTATCCTCATGGCTTCAAGCACATTGAAGGTTGCAACAACATTATTGTCGAAGTGTATTCTCGGCTCAATACTTGAAACCCGTACCTCAGGGTTAGCAGCATAATGGAAGACTATCTCACCATCCTTAAACCATTTAATCCATTTTTCATCGAATACTGTTAAGTCGGCTTCCACTAGTTTAACAATACCGCTCCTTAAGTGCTGTTCAATATTCCTGATGCTTCCAGAGGATAAGTTATCTACTACTATTAAGTCTCTACCGCTTGATTCGCTTGCAAAGTAGTCGATTAAGTGGCTGCCGATGAAGCCTGCTCCACCTGTGACAATGTATGCTCCCATAAATTTAACACCACTAGTTGAATCAGTATAGTTGTGAGGATTTATTAGACTTGTGCATGGATCGAGGAACATGTTAGTGTAGTAATAACCAGGAATCCCGTTGAACCAGCATAGTGTTAAAAACCCTGTTGAAAAGAAAAGTAGGAGTTCTGGAAAAGAGACGCTGTGTTAACTCGACGCGGGTTGAGAGATTAATGTTGTGTTACTTCTTCACGCCGGTGAATTCCTTTGCAGCCTCATATGCTTTCAAGCCGTACATTAAGGCTGGACCGCCACCCATGCATACAGCAACCTTGATTACATCGAGTATCTCTTCTAGTGATGCACCGGCTTTTACTGCTGCATTAGTATGCCATATTATGCACGGCTCGCACCTAATAGCAATGGCTATTCCGAGACTTATCAGCTCCTTTGTCTTCGAGTCAAGTATCTTGGGTGCTTCAGCCTCCTCCAAGTACTTAATGAACTCCTGGAGTTCGGGTGCTCTGGGGACCAGCTCGTTTAGTACAGCTAGTGTTTCATTAAGTTTATTTCTATATGTCATCATGACCACCATTATTACTTTTAACAGTAAGTTAATATTAAAAGCTCTCGAATAGGCCCTCAGAGCTAGGTGTGCTCCTAGAGCATGAGGGTAGAGGAACCTTTTATTTACGGTGGTACAGCCAGCATGCAACGTAGTGGCCTGGTTCTACTTCTACTAGTGGTGGCTCCTCCCTCCTGCAGATATCCCTGGCTAGAGGGCACCTTGGGTGGAAGCGGCATCCAGCCGGCGGGTTTATTGGTGAAGGCGGCTCGCCTTCCAGTTTAATCCTCTTTCTGCTTCTAGCAATCTTCGGGTTGGGTATGGGGATTGCTGAGAAGAGCATCTGTGTGTATGGGTGTAGCGGGTTATTGAATACTTGCTCTGAATCCCCTATCTCCACGATTTTGCCTAGATACATTACTCCTATCCTATTGCTCATGTATTTTACCACTGAGATGTCATGGGATATGAACAGGTATGTTAAATTAAACTTCCTCTGGAGGTCTCGTAGAAGCTCTAAGACCTGTGCTTGAACTGATACGTCTAGTGCTGAAGTCGGTTCATCTAGCACCATGAACTTCGGTTTCAATATTAATGCCCTGAGGATAGCCACCCTCTGCTTCTGTCCTCCACTCAACTCGTGAGGGTACCTGTAGAGTAGCTCAGGGTTTAATCCTACGAGCTTCATATGTTCAGCTAGAAAGTCCTCAATACCTCCTTTTACCTCGATATTATGCTCTCTTACAGGCTCCTCGAGTATCTCAGCTATGGTCATCCTAGGGTTAAGAGATGTATGCGGGTCCTGGAAGACCATTTGAGCGTTTCTACGGAACTCCTTGAGCTCTCTACCCTTAAGTCTAGCTATATCCTTACCTTCGAAGAATATGCTCCCACTTGTCGGCTCGTGTAACAGTAGTAGAAGCCTGCCGAGAGTGGTTTTACCACAACCGCTCTCACCTACAAGCCCGAAGGTCTCTCCCCGGTATATCTTGAATGATACATCGTCGACTGCTTTCACAAGCTTTGTTGAAAATAGCCCTCTAACCTTAAAGTACTTTTTTAAGTTGACTGCTTCTACGAGCACTTGGCTCACAGCCTATCACCTCTTAGCGTGAAGCCAGCAGTAAACTCTATGTGTTTTACTCACCTCGATTAGAGGAGGCTCCTTCGAGCACTCCTCGAAGGCAAATGGGCATCTATCTCTAAATCTGCATCCAGGTGCTGGGTTTATGAGGCTTGGGACCGTGCCGGGAATAGATTCTAATCGTTCAATCCTCCTTGTTGGGTCAGGGACTGTCTTTAGGAGCAGCCTGGTGTAGGGGTGCTGGGGATCCTCGAAGAGCTCCTCTACTGTTGCCTCCTCAACTATTTTACCTGCATACATAACGTAGACTCTGTGAGCTACTTCAGCGACTACGCCTAGATTATGTGTTATGAGTATAACGCTCATTCCATGCCTGGCTTGAAGCTCCTTTATTAGCTCTAGTATTTGAGCCTGTATAGTGACATCCAGGTTTGTTGTAGGCTCGTCTGCTATAAGCAGGACAGGGTTATTGCTTAAGCCTATGGATATTACGGCTCTCTGCCTCATTCCCCCGGATAACTCGTGAGGATAGTTTTTCACTCTTGCTTCAGGACTCGGCACTAGTGTCTCTCTGAGGAGGCTTATGGCTCGATCTAACGCTGTCTTCTTGCTCACTCTACTGTGATCAGCCATAGTCTCGTAGAAGTGGTGGCCGATCGTGTATAGCGGGTCTAACGCTGACGTTGGATCCTGGAATATATATGCTATTTCATTACCCCTAATATCTCGTATTTCTTCGTCACTTAAGCTGAGGAGGTCTACGATACGTCCATCTCTCCTCCTGAATAAGGCTACACCTCCTTCTATTCTCCCAGGCGGGTCTATTAGCTTAGTGATAGCTCTTGTAGTCACAGATTTACCGCATCCAGTTTCACCTACCAGTGCAACAATCTCGCCTTTACCTACATCGAATGAGACACCTGATACAGCGTGTACTACCCCAGCGTAAGTGTAGAACTTGACTTCTAGGCCTCTCACACTTAAAACTATATTCTCATTCAAGCTCACTTCCTCTCACCCTCACTAAACTCTATTGCCCTCCTAGTTCGAGGGTCTAGCACGTCTCTTAATGCATCCCCGAGGAGGTTCCAGCCTAAAGCTATGAAGAGGAGGACTAAGCCTAGGAATAATACTATATGCCAGCTGCTTTCAGGGAACCAGTTGCCTGCTTTAGATATCATGAAGCCTAGCTCCGGGACAGGCTCCTGGGGACCCAAGCCTAGGAAGGAGAGGGTTGCAGCAAAGAGTGTTGCAGTAGCTATATCAAATGTCATCATGACTATGATAGGCGAGATAATGTTAGGTAGCATATGCTTGAAGAGTATCCGCCACGTTGAGAGACCTAGGACTTTAGCAGCCTCTACGTAGGTGTGTTCTCTAGCACTCAGCGCGCTCCCTCTAACTACTCTAGCGTATCCTGGCCACCACACTATGATCATTGCTACCCATAATGCTAGGAGCGCGGCTATCTGAGGGTATTCCTCGGCTCTTAAGCCGAGTAGCCCTGCTATAAGGTTTCTCGCAATAGTGTTTGATTCCAGGAAGAGTCTGAACCTGCTGGGTAGTACTGCAGCGAAAGCTATTGCGAGCACCAGTGCTGGGAAAGCCATGAATATATCTGTCAGCCTCATTATGATCTCATCAATAACACCGCCTTTGTACCCTGCTATTAAACCGAGTAGAATACCTAGAGGGGCTCCTAGCACTACAACCATTATTGAGATCACGAATGATATCCTAATGCCAACCAGCGTCATGGACAGCAGGTCTCTTCCCCATTCATCAGTTCCAAGTAGCGGGTGCCCAGTACACCAGGGTGGTATACATGGTGGTAGTAGCTTTAATCCAGGGTTCTCTATAACTGGGTACACCCAGTATGGCTGCCAGGCTAGGTATGGCCCTATAATAGCTAGTACTACTTCAATGAACACGAGTATACCGCCTAGTACGCCTATCCTGCTCTTACTTAACGCGTAAGCCATGAGCTTCCATTCACGTATCTTAGAGCTATTTCTCTCACTCCACCCTCTACTCAGCTTATTCCTTAGGGATGCGTAGCCATCTATAGCTTTAACTAGCAGCTTATAGATTATCTCCACGGTCTACCACCTAGTACCTAATCCTCGGATCCAGGATTGCATAAACTATGTCTATGATTAGATTTATAGTAACGTATACTATGGCGACTAGGAATGTTCCACCTATTATCGCGGGGAAGTTAAGTCTTGTTATAGCATTGTAGATGTATCTTCCAATTCCAGGTATATTGAAAACTGTTTCAGCTACTATAGCTCCAGATAGCAATCCTCCGAATAAAGCTCCAAGAACTGTTACTACTGGGATTGATGCATTCTTTAATGCATGCATCCACACCCTAGTCTTCCTTAAGCCTCTAGCTTTAGCGTACTGAATGTACTCTTGGCTGAGGTTATCGAGCAGACTGTTCCTCACTATTCTAGCTATGAATCCACCATTCAGTAGCCCTAAGGCTAGCCCGGGCAGGTAGAGCCTCCTGAAAGTATCAGTTACCACGCTCCACTCGCCACACATGGCTGCACCAAACATAGGTACGCTTCCAATAGCTGAAACTAAGTGGCCGAGAACTGGTATCCTTCCTGGTAGAGCTGAAAGAGTTGACATGCAGGCTTTGGAGGGGAAGGGTATTCCAGCTAGAACTGTTGTATGGAGGTATGTGAAGAGGAATAGTATTAGGAAGTAGTAGAGAACGAAGGCTGGTAGCGAGCTGCCAACTAAAGCAAATACTCTTACAAGGAAGTCTACCCATGTATCCTTCTTCAAGGCTGCTATGAAGCCTAATGGTATTCCTATGATAACTGTGAAGAGAAAGCCGACAATTGCTACTTCAACTGTTATAGGGAACCTGTAGAATAATTCATCGAAAACATTTCTGTGAAGAACCGGGTCTTCTAGGTTACCTGAGAGGAGGCTTCCAACGAGAAACGCAAACTGCTCATACCAGGGTGCATCAAACCTATACTTAACGCGGATCTGCTCAAGGGCCTCAGGATTCATGTTTTTCTCTCCAATCCAAGCTCGCACAGGGTCGGCTGGAATAGCATAGGCTATAATGTAGGTTATGAAGAGCACACCTATAACTGTAGGTATGAATGTAAACACCCTTCTAACAAGAAACCTGCCAAGCCCCATCTGGATCCCCTGAGCTGGACGTCATAGGGAGAGTATGAGTGAGAAATTAAAAAAGATATATAGGGGGTACAGGGCTCATGGCCTGAACCCGTAGAGCTCATACCACATTGTGGCATTCCAGTAGTATGGGTTGAGCTTCAGCAGGATATAGCTGTCCTCCTTGTAGTCGGCTATATAGTAGGGGCCAGTGCTCACAGGCTTATCCCTTAGTAGCTTATAGGTAGCATCATCTTCTCCCTCAATAACGTATTTAGCCCACGCACTCGGGTTCTTACCGTTGTTGCTGTCAGCTAGTGCCTGCTGGTACTTGTCTCCTAGAGCATACTCCATTGGGATAATGCTGCCAACAGCTGTTGTGAATATATGGAGTATCGGCGGGTACGGGAATTTCAGCTTAAACTTAACGACTCCAGCTGTGCTACCAGTATAGTTGAAGATTGATAGCAGCTCACTTAAGCTTGAAACAGTCTTTAACTCACCATGATACACAGTCTTCAATCCACTGCTCGCTATCTGCTCGAACTCATCCTCACTTAGAACCTGGGATGCATTAACATCTATGAAGTCGGAGACCATCCATGAGGGTCCTCCAGGTAGGTTAAGTCTAGCAACCCTCCAGATGCTGAATAACACGTCTGTAGCGTCTATTGGATACGTCTTGTTATTCCATGGATCGTATGCTACAACACCTCCTCTAATAATGAGGTATAGTTCTGTCTCATCGCTGCTGAAAGCCCATGCTACAGCGAGCTCTGGCTCCGGCTCAGTGTTCTCGTAGTAGTAGGTTACAGGCTTCGAGTATATTTGCCAGAATAGCTCCCAGCCGAAAGACTCGTAGGATTTAGCTGGATCGAATGTGTCAGGCCATCCTATGGTAGCTATCACCATAGTGTTGGGGTCATTCTTTACCCCTGCTACACCAGTATCAACTACTGGGGCATCAGGGTCCTCCCATACGAGATCGTATCTAGCGAAGGCTGAAAGCGGGTAGTACATGTCGTGTACCCATGAACCATAGTTCTCGGCCCTCACAGCCTGGCCTAGCATTATCATTGGTGCTTCATTGTTGAATACTATTACTGCAGCGTTAATTACAGCTGTCCTGATCTCAGGGTCTAGTAGTGTTCTCGAGAGCTTTACTAGAGCGCTTACAGGTATATCTTTCCAGCCAGGTGCTCCAATTGTGACCATTGAGACTGGGTTCTCCCAGTTCTTGCTGGTTTTAGCTTCATCTAATACGTAGTCTACTACGAGTATGGGTTTACCTGTCGGGCCAGTATAAGATGCCCCACTACCACTTGGACCTACAACTACAACGTATTTCTCCGTATCGATTACTCTCTCAGCTTTAGAGATGTAGTTGGCTACATCGCTCGGGGATGTGACGACATGGTATCCTATACTGGTGAACTCTGCTCCACCCCATACGAAGGGCATCAGGTAGTTATCTGGGTCAAGGTAGTCTGGGATCCAGCCTAGAATTGCTACATCGAAGTCGAAGCTGTCGACCTTACTTAGGTACTGTGGCCAGTTGTACGTGTTTACGATAACTTTGAATCCGAGCTGGCTCCAAGCATTCTGAAGTAATGCTGCTATCTGGGCTCTTGCAGTGTTCCCGAGGTTGTAGGCTACTTCAATAGTGTACTTGGATGGATCGAAGCCTTTCTCCTCCTTAAGCTTATTTATTATCTCCTTCGCCCTTGTCATATTGTACTCGTATTTAACAATATTGTATTCAGTATAGCCCTGAAGACCCTTCGGCACTATAGTGTAGAGCCTTGTGTATAATCCAGCGAAAACCTGGTCTAGTATAGTCTGGTAGGGTGTAGCCCATGCAAGTGCTTGTCTTACTTCTGGTATGTTGAATGGCTCCTTCATGGTATTGAGGATCAAGTGCTGTATGGTTAGACGTGGCTTACTAGGGTCGTATCTAAGTACAAGGTGGAACCTGCCGACTGGCGTGTTGTTAACATCCTTCCATCTAGCTGGGGTTACAACAGCTATATCAGCTGTACCCGCCTGATACATTTGTATCCGCGTGATTTCATCGTTAACTATCAAGTAGAGTACCTGAGTGTGTAGAGGCTTAGTGGGCTGTGGCGTGGTTGTAGGGGTTGGAGAGGGAGAAGGCGTGGGTGTTGGAGTAGGGGATGGTGTCGGTGTAGGGGAGGGTAGCTGGGAAGTATAGATGTATGCTCCCACAGCTATAGCAACAATAACTATTAATACTAGTATTATAGCTGTGGTCTTACTAAGGGCTTGACTCAACTACCTCACCTTCTGCATGGTATCATGGGACCCCTATATAAATTTTTCCATAGGTTAGATCAATAGTTATGTGGGTTCTTAAGTAATTACAGGTATTTAACTACGAGTATCTGCTGTGTTCTCGCCATTATAACTATGTTATTAGTAGATTTATAAAGGTGTTAGCGATTATTTACCCTGGTGCTCTGTATGATGAAGGATGACCTCCACCTACCTGGCTTGTGGAGTATATGGGTTAAAGCCCCTCTTCTCAAAGATAGTGATCTACTTGTCGTATCAGCATGCCTGCCCTACGTGAATCCAAGGCTCTTCAGAGAGCTTTCTAAGGGTAAAGTAGTTCTACTTGCCTGCCCTGAAGCCGAGTCTTCAGCATACTATGGTAAGCTTGCAAGTATCGTGAAGAGTTCTAAGCCTAGGAGTATTACTGTGGTCACTATTGATGGCAGTCCACACTGCTTAATGCTGCATGCAGCAGCTAATGAAGCCGAGTATATTCTAGGGGAGAAAGTTGAAAAGAAGCACTACGTGGTGGTAGGAGCTGAGAGACTCGTAGAGGTAAGCTCAGACGCGGTACGCGTTGCAAGATACCTCTCGCTCGTAGACGAGTTAATCCGTGAGAAGCCTGAAATATTCGGGGAACTAAGAAAGTTGAGTCTCGAATATAAGAGCATTCTGGAGAAGCATGGTGGAAGCCGTGAGTAAAACTATTGTCTCTACAGCTAGAGCTGGAAGTATAAGTGAAGAAATGAGGAAACTCAGCGAGCTTGAAGGAGTTCCAGCTGAGAAGATCCGTGATAGAATAGCTTCGGGCAGGATAGTTATCATAGCTAACAATAGACTTGAGAATTTAAAGGTGACTGGAGTAGGAAGGGGCTTGTATACCAAGGTTAATGTTAATGTAGGCACCAGTGGCACTGTCATGGATGTAGAAATGGAGAGGGAGAAAGTAAAGATAGCTGTCGAATATGGTGCCGATACAGTAATGGATTTAAGTATAGGCGGGGATCTAGATGAAATAAGACGATTAATTATAAGAGAGGCTAGACCACTACCAGTTGGCACAGTACCAGTTTACCAGGCATGGATTGAAGGTGTTAGAAGGTACGGGGGCGCTGGGTTTCCCAGCGACTGGTTCCTAGAGATTGTAGAAAGGCACTTAAGGGATGGAGTAGCCTTCATGACCATCCACTCGGCTATAAGCCTCGAGCTAGCTAGGAGAGCTGTTAGAAGCAGTAGAATCATGCCGATTGTAAGCCGTGGTGGCGCAATGCTAGCTGCATGGATGCTCGAGAACAATGAGGAGAACCCGTTTAGAAGGCACTGGGACTACCTTGCTGAGCTCTTCGCTGAGTATGATGCAGTCGTTAGTATAGGAGACGCATTGAGACCTGGAAGTATAGTAGACCAGCACGACGAGCTCCAAATAGCAGAACTCACCGAGGCTGCCAGGCAGGTTAAATCCCTTAGAGAGAAAGGAGTCCAGGTGATCGTGGAGGGCCCGGGCCACATGACAATAGATCAAGTAGCCAGTAACATCAAGTTAATGAAAAAGCTAACTGATGGGGCACCCTACTATGTGCTGGGACCCTTAGTCACAGATATAGCTATGGGCTACGATCACATCGCTGCCGCTATAGGTGGAGCGATAGCAGCTGCAAGCGGTGCTGACTTCCTGTGCTATCTAACTCCAGCCGAGCATCTAAGTCTCCCCACACCAGAGCAGGTGAAAGAAGGGTTAATAGCAGCCAGGATTGCAGCGCACGCCGGTGATATAGTGAAGCTGGGAGCTAGAGCTTATAGGAGGGATTTCGAGCTGAGCCTTCACAGGGCAAGGCTTGAATGGAGCGAGGTATTCAAGTACGCGTTTGATAGAGAGCGTGCTCTACGAATATACAAGCAGTTTAATGTTAACGTAAGCTCATGCAACATGTGCGGGCAGTACTGTGTTTTTCTACTACTCGGTAAGTACCTCCGTGAGAGGGCTGTGGGAGGCAGCTTAAGCCAGTAGCAGGTGGAGCCGTGCTTGAAATAATGAAAGTACTCTATTAGCCGATTGTAATAGCTTTCACACAAGCATTTCTTGCTAAAGCGGACTCCTTGATAATCTTGCTAACGGATTCTATTATCTCCTTCAGTCTATCACGGCTCTTCGCTTCAGCGTAGACTCTCAGCTTGGGCTCTGTACCACTGATTCTCACGAGTATCCAGGAGTCGTCACTATACTCGAACCTGTATCCATCAATATCTATGATTTTAGCCGGCTCGCCTAACCTGCTTTTCAACTCCTCCACGAGATCCCTGTAAACGTGGATCCTGGATTCAGGGGGGTCGAGCAGGAAGCTTCTCCTATCCCATGGGTACTCAGGTATCCCCTCCTCCATGAGTATCTTGGCTAGCGGCTTACCTCTCTCTACAATGAGCTTCGTGAGTAGTGCCACCTGTCTTATACCGTCAACCCACGGCCCCCATGACGGGTCTATGAGCTTCCAGGGCTCGCCTGCCATGGCTACACTACTTAAACCTAGCTCCTTAACTCTCTCATGCGTCTTCCCTAGAAGATACCTTTCCACTCTACCCCCCATGGATTCTACGACTTCATCGACGACTCTACCTGTATCAATGCTTACTACTACAAGCCCCTTCCTCTCCTCTAGTAGCAGCTTAGCGTAGAGGGCTAGCAGTCTATCCTGCCTTATGAAGCCTTCAACAGGGTCTAAAACGGCCAGCCTGTCTGCATCACCATCATGCGCGAAGATTACAGCTGGTTCGGCACTCCTATATAATGGGAGCAGTTTCTCCAGCACGTCTACTCTAGGCTCAGGTGTTCTCCCAGGAAAGAATCCATCCGGGTTACAGTTGACTGTAACTGGTATGCCGCCAAGAGAACGGGCTACCAGCGGGGTTACATGGCTTGAGGCTCCATTAGCGCAGTCCACGAGCACACTAGGACTCCACTTCCTCGCGCTCGGCTGAGAGTGCTCTAGGAGATCCCTGATGTAGTCGTCGAGGACTCCTGGCTCGTAGCTTATTCTACCAGCTTTATCCCACCTTAAAGCTACTGGAGCCTCTAGAAGCTCCTCTATCTTCTCTTCTAGGCTACGCGTGAACTCATATCCCTCTGTATCGTACAGCTTGAAGCCATTGTACTCCGGGGGGTTGTGGCTGGCTGTAACACTAACCCCTATGCTTCTATGCTTCAACCCTGCGTATCCTGCTACAGGGGTTGGTGCTAAGCCTATTACTGAGACATCGCTCCCTGATGCAGCTAGACCTGCTGCGAAAGAGTAGGCTAGCACGTGGCTTGTAACCCTGGTATCGTACACTATGTAGCCTTTCCTCGCGAGCCCTAGGCTACCTGTTGAAACCCCAATCCTGTAAGCTAGCACGGGATCTATTTCCTCAGGGTATCTCATTCTTATGCCTGCAGTACCAAAAAGCCTAGGCATATCACACCACGAGTTACCTAGAGTTTTAATCCAGGGATTTATGTCTCACTCAGTACAGTAGCAGCAGGAGCTCGAGGAGAGCCGGCTTTAAGCCTCTATATAAGCTGGTATTAAACTACCAGTATAATGGGGGTTTCATTGGCTTTATACAAGCCTGGGAGGTCTCGGAAGGAGGTAATAGAAGGAATACTCAGGGATTTAGATCCTTCTCTTAGAGACCTGGCTAGAAGCATCCTCGAGAACATGAGGCTTGAAGAGCTAGCCGAGTTGAAGAGCGAGGATCTCCTCAGGATACTAGAGGAGAAGAGAAAGCTGTCCAAGCAGAAGTAGGCTTTAAACTCGCTGGACAGGGTTCTTTCACTCCACCAGCTCTAATAGTTAATGCTGGCTGGAGTTGCCGCAGGCTTAAATGGTAGTATCATCTAATGAGATTACTAATTCTTATACCAGCTACTTTGATCCCACTTGTAGGGGGAGTGCATGCCTGTAGTCTTCCCTAGTGGATTCCTCTTTGGGACAGCTACTGCAGCACACCAGGTTGAAGGCGATAACATATATAACGACTGGTGGAAGTGGGAGGTTGAAGGTAGACTACCCTACAAGTCGGGTAAAGCATGCAACCACTGGGAGATGTATAAGCAGGATATAGAGTTAATGAGTAAGCTGGGCTACCGTGCCTACAGGTTCTCCATAGAGTGGAGCCGCTTATATCCTAGAGAAGATGTATTCAACGAGGATGCTCTTAACAGGTATACTGAAATACTAGACCTCCTCGCCAAGAATAATATTAAACCTATGATAACACTCCACCACTTCACGAGCCCAGCGTGGTTTAGCAGCAAAGGCTCATGGATTAAGAGAGATAACATAAGGTTCTTCCTGAGGTTTGTTGAGAAAGTAGCTGATAGTATACGTGGAGTAGACTACTGGATAACTTTCAATGAGCCAAACATCTACATTCTCATGGGCTTCATGAGAGGCGAGTGGCCTCCAGGCTACAAGAGCATCGGTAAAGCTAGAGAAGCCCTGGTAAACCTTGTGGAGGCTCACAGTGAAGCCTACCATATTCTGAGTAAGAGGGGAGTGAGAGTTAGCATAGCACAGAACATTATACCGTTTAAACCATTCTCGGAGAGACGCCGCGATGTTGAGAAGACACGCATGATCGATGAATCGTACAATTGGTCTTTTATTAAAGGAGTACTTAACGGGTCAGCAGAATTCCTTGGGAGAAAGCTTAGAGTAAAAGAGAGCAGCCTAGACTATATTGGAGTTAACTACTATTCAGCTTGGCTAGTTAAGCATAGCTGGAATCCATTCAAGCTCTTCATTGATGTAAAGCCACTTGACACCGGGCTCTGGACTAAGATGAATTACTGTATCTATCCACGTGGGATATATGAGGCTGTGGAGAAAGCTTATAGTGAAACCGGTAGGAGTGTGGTGATAACAGAGAACGGGGTTTCTGTTGACGATGACGAGTTAAGAGTTCTCTCCATTATAAGACACCTCCAGTACGTCTCGAAAGCTGTCAAGGAGGGTGTACCGGTTGAAGGCTACTTCTACTGGAGTTTCATCGACAACTACGAGTGGGATAAGGGTTTTGAGCAGAGATTTGGTTTAGTGGAAGTCGACTACAATACGTTTGAGCGGAAGCCGCGTAAAAGCGCTTACATATACGGTGAGATAGCTAGAACCAGCGTTATTAGGGATGAACTTCTAGAGAAGTATGGTGAGAAAAAGATACTCGATTAAGCCTCACCCAGGATTTTTCTAGCTCTCTCCTCGAGTATACCTGCAATTCTATCCCTGTCAACCGGGTACTGCTTGTATATTAACACCCATATAGCTGAACAGGGTAGCCATGCTAGCACTGAGATAATAAGCGCCCACTGGTAGGCTAGTGGATCGCTGTAGCCAAGGCTCCTCAAGTACTCTATGAGTAGTCCATCAAGCACTGGACCAATCGCCCAGCCAACATTATCGAGGATTGTGAAGACCCCGAAGACTGTACCTCTAGCCTCAGGTGGATTCACCTGAGATAGAATTGTGCGTACATTCGGTCCAGCATAGCTTACCACCTGTAGTAGTCCAAACCCGTAGGCAGCGATGAGCAGCAAATCGAGGAGACTAGGTTTCGAAGGCCATGGATGCACTATGAAGTATATAGCGGCAATCATACCTGCGAATATAGCTAAACCTGTTAATGCAGCTCTACCTCCACGCCTCCTGCTTTCAGCCCAGTCTCCTAGTAGCCCGCCGATAATACCGCCTAGGATCTGGGCGAGCCCGATTAACATTAGTACTATTGTCGCAGTACTCTTAATCATCCCTCTAGCTACTATCAGAAAGGATATAAGCCAGGTGACCACGACACCCCATGGGAAGGTACCTATAACTCCCTGAGTAAACAACAGTATATTCGTTCTAGTTTTAAGACTAGATTTCAAGGTTTCCCAGGATATTCTATACCTGTACTCTAAGCCTTTCTCGTATATCTCTCTGAGCGCGCTCTCGCTAATACCTCTCTTAGGCTCCTGGAATATAACGTAGAATATGGGTGCCAGTATCATGTTAGGAATTGCCGCGTAAATGAAGGGGGAACGCCAGTCTGGTATGAAGCCTCCTAGAATCATTCCGAAAAGAGTGCCTAGCCCAGAGCTAGCTCCTATAAGCGCGTAGCCTCTCCCCCTCTTAGCCTCCTCATATAAGTCTGCTATAAGCGTGTATGCTATGGGCGTTATTGAACCTATAGATAAACCTGTCATTGATCTTATTAAGAGGAGCTCCCAGTAGTTGCGTGCGAACGCTGTCAGCAAGCACGGTATCTTACTACTATACACTCCTATGAGGAGAAGCTTCTTTCTAGTTGCCACGTCAGATAGAAATCCCCACATTGCTGTCGCTAACGCGTTTGTAGCTATGAAGATTGATGAGACAAACCCCATTTGCGCTTCTGTTACACCGAACTCCTGCATTATTTGAACGTAGTTGGGTGGAAGTAGCTGCATATCGACTACCTCGAATGCCACCATTACTACTAGTATTGTGAAAGCGATAGTATTCCTAATACCCCCCATTATTTACACCTCATGGTGGTACGTGAGATCATTGAACAGACCGATAATAAGCCTTAGGTTCAGCTAACATGAGGAAGGCAATACACTACACTAGAATACCGTATACTATGCTGCCACCATAATGATCCCTGAAAATACATTCTCACACTTCAAATTTTAACTTCCAGCAGTCTTCATTTGCATAGTGGCAGCGCCTTGTGTACTGGTGGATACTTATGAGTCAGCATCAAGGAGGAGCTGGCAGGGTCGTCGTATGTATTGGGTCGAGGAATCCTGCAAAGATTAAGGGCGTGGTAGCAGCTTTCTCGAGGTTCTTCGGTAACGTGATCTCCATGCACAGTGATCCCAACGTAGACTTAGGTCTTCCACCACAGCCTATAGGCTTTCAAGCCATCACCGAGGGAGCCAGGAGGAGGGCTTTACACGCTATGAGCGTGCTCGACGACTGCGAGTACGGGGTTGGCGTTGAAGCCGGCTGGGTGTTAGTTAACGGAGACTACTATGATGTTGAAGCAGCATGGATTCAAGCAGTGAACGGTAGGTGGAGCCTGGGGTTTTCCCCAATGTTTAAGGTGCCGCGCAGGTTCGCTGAGCTAGTGGTTTCAGGTGCTAGAAGAGAGCTTGAAGAAGTAGTGGATGAGTATTATGGTACACAGAGTATAGGGGATAAAGGAGGATTCATCAGCCTGCTGACAAAAGGTGTTGTAGTCAGAATGGATTTAAGCTATATGGCTACAGTAATGGCGCTAATACCATTAATTAACGAGAACCTATATGAGGCTTAAACCAGTGTTCATTAACAGCATTTTTAACCACCTGTCATAATCCACATGTAGCTCCATGCTAGCGCCATAATGATCTGGGACGTCGTGGTTACAAAGGCTATTTTAAGCCATTCACCCCATGAAACACTCATCTTACTTCTCTCAGCCATAGATACCGCTATTATGTTAGCTGTCGACCCTATAGGCGTGTAGTTGCCTCCGAGTACTCCACCGTAGAGTAGGGCGAAGTACGTCATGCTAGTTAAGCCTAGCTTAACCAGCAGGATTGTCGGCTGCATTAGTGTCACTACAACTGAAAGGTTGTCTAGAACAGAGCTTAAAGCCGCTGAGCCTGTGAGAAGCACGCTGGTTACCGCTATGTTACCCCAGGATGTACCGGGTTCAGCTACCGATGCAATCATGTATGCTATCTTAGCTATTGCACCTGTATAGCTTAGAGAGTACGCTAGAATGAAGAGTGATATGAAGAATACTACTGATGGCCACTCGACTGCTGAAGAAACCAGCTCGTTCATGCGGGCTGGGTCTATTAGAATTAACGCTAGTACTATCGAGAAGTAGGGTGTGAAGGCTAGTAGCGAGGAGCTTGATACACTAACATGGCTCAGATCGCTTAATAGCTTAGCAATGTACTCACTTGATACTACTAGCGTGATGAAAACGAAGAGAACGAGAACACCCATTCTGAAGCGTCTCTCAGCTTCATGATTTACCTCGAGAGTCCTGCTTGTAGCTAGCTTCAGGATCTGCTCTCTCGAAGCCTTCAGCTCGGAGTCTAGCCTACTAACGTAGCTACGCTGTATTAGCTTGAATAGCAATATCAAGATAGCTAACTCGAGCAGTGAGAGCGTAAAGCTCCTCACCACGAACTCCACGACCGGTATATCAGCCTGGAAAGCAATGTACAAGCCTATAGGGTTGCCGATAGGTAGCGCTAGGCTCCCTGTGTTCGTAGCTAGTACAGTGAATACTATAAGAGGCTTCACGCTCACCTTTAGAATCCTGCTTAACTCTAATACTATCATCATAGCGTAGATTATGCTTGTAACCTCACCTAGGATAATCGATGAAAACGCTGAGAATAATCCGAGGAGGGTGAGTAGAATTGAGGCTGACTCACTCCTCTCCATTAAATTCACTGCGAGCTTCTTGAAAACCCCGGCTTCTTTTAGAATACCGGCGAGCGTCATGGAGCCTATTAGGAATAATATTAAATTCCAGTCTACAGCGTAGTTAACGAAGTTCTGCGGGGGTACAATACCTGTTAAAGCTAGTATACCGATACCTGCTGCAGCAGCTGCTACCCGCCACTCCATCTTAATTACTGTAAGCGCTATTACCGTGAAGAATATCGTCATTGTGAGTGCTTCAACGAAGACAGCGTAGCTTGAATTAGGATCTATGGTTGATCCGTACTCTCTTCTCATGATCTCAATTATCTGCTCGCCCATAGGCCCTGAGAGGTGAATGAAAGACATCAGCAGGTATGATATAATGAATATTACAGACATGATTGCGATAAGCCTTCCTATACTCATTCATGCTCCCTCCAGTATTCGCTACCAGCAGTAGGTATGCCAGGTAAGCTTAAAACACTTAGTAGCAGCCTGCTTTCAGTGATATTAATGGAGATCCAGCAGACTAGCAGAGCATGCCGCACTATCTTACTCTTAGGAATTTATTATCTCGGGAAGACCAAGATAATTAGCTAGGGATGGATTAGGGTTGACTGTCATCCTTTTAGCTGGTGGATTAGGAAGTAGAATGTACCCTTTGACAAGGATTGTCCCTAAACCCATGGTGCCTTTAGCTGGCAAGCCGATACTAGAGCATATCGTAGATTACTTGAATACCCGTGGATTTAAAGAGATAGTTATAGCTGCTAGATACCTCGGAGAGCAGATCGTGAGGTATTTCAGCAATCACCCCCACGCTAAACCAGTCCTACTGGACTCCAAGGATACAGCTGATGCTGTCAGATTACTCGGCAACTACATTAGAGACCACTTCATCGTGGCAATGGGGGATGTCATATGTAACGCCGACTACAGTGAGATATACGGGTACCACTTATCCGCTAACCCTGCTGCAACAATAGCTCTTAAGCAGGTTGAGAACCCCCTACCCTACGGCGTAGTATACTTAGATGAAAACATGGATGTAGCATTATTTGTTGAAAAACCTGTCTCTCTTGAAGCATACCTGCTCAGTCTAGCCTACTACAGAAGGAGAAGTACATCTGCATACGAGAATCTAGTTAACGCTGGAATATACGTTTTCAACCCCTACGTGCTCGAAGTCCTCGAGAGAAACCCAGGGTTAATGGACTTTGGGCGCCATGTATTCCCTTATCTTGTTGAAAATGGATTTAAGGTTAAAGGATATGTTTTAAGCCATAGAGTCTACTGGAGTGATATTGGCAGAATAGACACATATAAGAGTGTTATGTGGGATCTTCTCGACGGGAAGATTGCAGGTATAAAGCCTCCTGCTACAGAGGTTTCGCCAGGAGTATATATTCACCCATCATCTGATGTAAGAGGTGAAATTCGGCCTCCAGTTTATATTGGTAGAGAGGTTAGAGTGAAGGAGGGAGCAGTGGTAGGACCATACGCTGTGCTAGAGGATGGGGTTGTAGTAGAGGAGGGCTCGAGGATGGTGGAGAGTATAGTATGGCATGGCACTATTGTAGGCAGGGACTCAGTAATATACGACTCCATAGTCATGAATAACGTGAAGATATCTCGGGAGACCCGAGTCTACTCATCTATTATTGGAACTAGACGTATTGTTTCAGGCGAGCTAAGGAATAGCATTATGGAGCCGGTTGAGGTGGTATCTCCTTATGCTCAGAGTGCTTGATGGGAGGATAACAGGTAGGCCTCTAACTGATATAAGACTTGAGGATGTAGTAATGCTTGGAGTAGTCTTCGGCTCGAAGCTTGGAGGAAAAGCTCTTGTTGTAAGTGGAAGAGATTCAACCCCGGTCTCACGGATGCTTAAGAGGGCGTTAACAGCTGGATTAATGAGTGTTGGCTGCGATGTAATGGACTTCCACGAGGCTGTTAACGGCGAGATATCTTTCAGCATGAAGCGGTTTGGGGCTACTGGAGGCTTCAACATTCATGTAAGCCCTACGAGACCAGGTTTTATTACCATAAGGCTGTATAAAGCACCCGGGTATGAGTTAATTGGGAAGAACGCTGTAGATGTAGTATCAGCGATAAGCTCCCCGCCGGGTAGCACAACTACTAGTATCGGTTGGGTTAACTACGCTGAATACATGCACGAGCTCTATGCTTCAGCATTGATAAGCTTCATTAAATCTGATGATGTCTCAGCAGCTAGACTCAATATTGTTGCAAGCTACAGTCATGGTGCTTCAGGCGATATCCTGAGGAAAATGATGGCTTCACTTGGATTAGAGCATACATTAATGAGTAGTGGTAGAGTTGAATCAGGAGCCTACCCCATGACGAGTGATATGGGGAAGGTGGCATTATCCACTAGAGCCATTGGTGCTGATATAGGCGTAGTCTTCAATATTGATGCATCATCGCTAGCAGTATACTTGAGGGAAATAGGCTTCCTGCTTCCCGAGGAAATACTTCTAGCAGTGCTAACAAGGTATCCTGCTGGAAGCAGCATCGTGCTCGAGAAGAATACCTCGACAACTGTAGCCAGGTACCTGGCTGAGAAAGGATACCACGTGAAAATAGTGGAGGATGAAGAGAAGTTCATAGAGACTGTGAGAAAAGAGAGACCTGTGATGGCCTTGAATAGTAGAGGCGAGTTCATAACACCCTTATTCAGTTTAGGCTATGATGCCATCGTAATATTTGCTCAGCTACTCGAAGCCTTAAGCCTCCAGAGGGATGAAGTATACAGGGAAGTCGCAGCTGTGAGAAGCTTAATCACATCCAGCCAGAAGAATCCGAGGGATGTAGAGGCTCTCTGTAGTGGCGAGAACTGTATTAGGACGCTGTGGGGGTTTAGAGCTCTAGGGAAAGGTGTTCTAGAGACATACATGTATAATCCTGAATCCGGCTCTTACGTATTATTCACTGAGAAAACAGAACTCTCCTGAAGCACAAGCATGCACACTACAGTGAACACTTCTAAAGCCATTTTCCCTCTCAGCAAGCTACTATTAACTTTACATCAAATAACCTGTTGATTACTAGTTAGATTACAGAGAGTGAGTGCTGTGGATAACGGGATACACGCGGAGATCAAGCTAGCCGGCTTCAACTCCAAGCATCCTGTCATAGTTGAGAGCACGCTGAGAGTTGAGACTGGTAGAACTGTAATGGTGGCCGGGCCCTCGGGTACGGGCAAGACACTACTCCTCCTAGCGGTTACAGGTGTTCTCAAGCACTTTCTAAACGGGGTTGTAGAAGGCTCTATCAGCCTCAACGGCTTAAACCCCCTGGATTACAGTGAGTACACTAGGATACCCAGTGAAGTAGGCTTTATAATGCAGGATCCGGAGAGGCAGATCATCTACCCGACACCTCTCGATGAAGCTACAGTGGTCTTAGAAGCAAGAGGCTACAGTTACGAGGAGGCTAGGAGGAAGGCGTTTCAAATCCTCGGGACTCTAGGCTTAGCTGGCAAAGCGGAGGAGCACGTGGAGAATTTATCTGGTGGTGAGAAAAAGCGTTTAGCTATAGCGCTCTCAATAATACATGATCCAAGAGTACTTCTGCTTGACGAGCCTTCATCAAGCCTTGACCCGAATGGGGTAGGGCTAGTCAAGAAGATCATTGCTGAAGGGAAGAAGAAGGGGTGTTCAATCCTTCTCACAGAGCATAAAGTGGAATTCTTCACTGATGTAGTTGACGAGGTCTACGTGCTTGCAGAGCGTAAGATACAGGCCCTGAGGAAAGGCTTCCCAGTTAACTACGAGAAGGCAGTTGAATGCAGAGAAGCCTCTAATTCTAGTGGTGAAGTAGTAATTGAAGCACGGGGTCTATCAGTCGGGTATAATACCCCACTAGTTAGAGACGTCAACATGCATGTAAGACGCGGTGAGGTGGTAGTCCTAGCAGGACCTAACGGCTCGGGTAAAACTACTATACTGAGGACACTAGCAGGATTCATTAGGCCACTGGAAGGCGAGGTTAAAGGTGGTGGTAGAGGAGTCTTCTACGCCCCCCAGAACCCGGATATAGCTTTCATTCATGGAAGCGTTGAAAAAGAGCTATTAGATGTATCCCGTAGAACAGGCGTAGGGTTCGAGGAGCTGGTGTCAATGTACCCATGGTTCAGTGAGGTACGCCGGCTACACCCCCTCCGTTTAAGCCATGGTCAGAGGAGGTGGTTGACTCTACTTATCTCCTATGCCTACGGGTCACGCTTAATGATACTTGATGAACCCACATCCGGGATAGACTATGCTTTGTACAACAGGCTTATCGAGCTCCTCAGAGAGTTAAAGTTGAAGAAGCGCGGTATCCTCATAGCAACTCATGACCCGAGGCTCATTGCAGATGTAGCTGATAGAGTCTACGTGGTTGGAGATGGAGGGGTTCGCGAAGCCGATAAGTGTAGTGTAGTTGAAGCTATGTACAAATCTATTAGCAGGGGGTATACGTGAAGCCGCACGTCTACTCATCCTTCATATATGCTATTGTAATGACGCTACTAGCGTTCATCGTCAGAGATACCCTCTGGCTTACTGTAGCCTCGCTTGTAAGCATAGCTATTAGCTTTACCTACGGGGGCAGAAGAGTGGTGTATCTGCTAACTTTAGTAGCTATAGGCTTGTTCGGGGTCTTCGTTAACGCTCTGGTCTTCGCTAACACTGGCCCGGCTGTCGCTGAGATCGGCTTCCTCACTATTAGAAGACACGCTCTAGAAGAGTTTACCATTGTATCTCTCAGGCTGCTACTAATAGCTGGTGCTGGTGGAGTATTCGCTTTAACGCACAGCAGTAGCGAGATTGCTCGAGGGCTTACGAAAGAACTTGGACTCCCCTACTCTATTGCTCTCGCTGTATCCTACGCGTTAAGGTCAATTCCATTGATTAAGAGGGATCTGGAGGAGGTGCTCTTCATGCGAAAGCAGAGGGGGTATAGTAGGATACCATTGAAGCCTTCAGACCTGGCCTCCATTCTCACTCCTCTTCTCTCAGTAAACTATAATAGAGCTGTGTGGAGTGGTATAAGTGCTGAGATACGAGGACTTAGACTAGTGAGAACGCGTGTAGTAATTAAGGTTAACTTAATGGATTTGCTTCTCCTAGCTTTAATCACTGCTCTTCTAGTACTACTTGTAGTACTCCACGAAACCTCGCTATGACTCCTCTAGAAGACCTGGCACTCGATCGGAACGGCTCTTCTACATCACTACTCAGTATCGCGGTTTCTCCTCATCTAGGTGCAAGTAAGGGTTCCACGGTATTATATAGTTTACTGTGGAATGAATGCCTGTCCATTCTTCTTGCTCTCATCTTGCTGGACTCGCTTAATTCTAACCATAGCTCCTCCCTCTCTAATAGTAGTTTAACTGCCGAGGCTGCATCACTTAGGCTCTTGTATGGTAGAGCAATACTTCTATCTCTCTCTGCTATGTCAATCCAGCTCCCAGACTCCACGGGTAGTACTGTGGGTACCCCGGCAGCCATGGCTTCAACAACTGAGATACCGAAGTGCTCTCTGGGGGTAGGATGAAGGTAAACCATTGACTCTCTGTAGAGCTCTATAAGCTCTCTTCTCGAGATATTAGTTTTAAAGTCTACTAGGTCGTCGACACCTACCTTGACGGCTAGCTCTAGGAGATGGTCATAGTAGTCTATATTGTATTTTGAAAGAGTCCCAGCTACGATGAAGTCAGCTTTAACTCCTAGTTTTCGCAGCCTGCTAGCCACATATATAGTGTTCTCTACGTGTTTCTCAGGGCTTATACGGGCAACTGTGAGCACTACTGGTTTTCTCTCGTATCGCGGTGGCAGTGGCTTCTCGATGATGTCATCTATGTTGACCGGTGGGGGGATGATGTGAGGTCTAATACCATAGTATTTCTCGAAGAATGAAGCTGTAAGCCTCGAGTTAGCTATATAGACTTTAACACGCCTCATGATCAAGGGGAATACAAGCGAGTTTATAAGTGAGTAGGTTTTCCCTACAATGCTTGATAACCCCTTGAGACCAGGGTAGTATGTCTCGTGGTCGAGGAATGAAGGGTAATGGAGGTATAGGACGTCGCCAATCCCGGATAACACGTCTCCACTCGTGTTAACTGTTAGAACAGGTTTTCCCCCGGGGTCTCCGAGCCCTATTGATCTAGCTTCACTATAGTTTAAACCGTAGTACTCGATTAGCTCCATTAACTTGCACTTAGAGTTCAAGGTTGCTGAGTCAATGTAAACTGTGTAGCCTTTCTTAGCTAATGCTATAGCTGTTTCAAGAGTCACATACTCTGAGCCCCCTGGCCCCATAAGGTACGTGTTAAACATGTGGTGTTTCACTAGAATGTACTCTCCCATAGGGTGTTCATCCCTTACACTCCTCTAGCTGCTCGTGGAGGTTCATGCTTGGCATGACAATCGAGCAGAAGCCCTTCTTTACTAGGGATTCTCTAAGGCTCCATGCTTCACCTTCTCTCGAGGCATCAACTACCACGAGCCCCGGTCCCCCTTTCTCAACGTACTCTACGAGCTCGTCGAAGTCGGCGTGATCACTTAAAGCTAGCAGGAATGTGTACTCGTCTAGTCTTCTAGCAGGCTCCTTGAACTCCCAGCCACTTAGAATAATGTGGAGTCCGCTTCCATCAAGCCTTCTATACTCTGCTGCCCTCATATGCTTGAATACTACTACTCTCTCATTGTTGAATCCACGGTATTCTTCTTCAGCCCAGTAGTCGTTAATTCTGAATCCATGCTTCTCTAGTAGCCTTGTCACATTGAATATCTTACGTGGCAGCATGAAGGGGGCGTCAACACCCCTTTCTCTCAGTATCATCATAGCCTCCTGCAGCTTCCCGTGATAGCCGTAAATGTAGACTCGCTTGTAGCGTCGAAGCCCTTCTTCCACTAGATCCACGAGTAGCACTGGAACCTCCTTCTTGAATGGCCGGCGGTAGTGTGGGTTACCGTATGTTGCCTCAATGACTAGGGCATCAAGCCCTTTCATGATAACTGTGCTTTCATCAAGCTTGAAGTCGCCTGTATATCCAAGCCTAAATCCATCGGATTCAACATATACTTGCGTGGACCCGGGGATATGGGAGGCTGGCAGGAGGCATAGCCTATCATCACTGGTTGTATCGCACTCACCATACTTCAACTGCTTCTTTTTCAGCTTGTAGAGGGGGAGGATCGATCGATCAACATAGCCTAGTGCTTCGATGAGATCTAGGGTTACAGCGGTTCCCGCTATAATCTTCGAGAACTTAACGCTATCCTCTAATCCTAAGACATGGTCTATGTGGGCATGAGTTACAACTCTTATAGCTCTCTCTGAGAATCCATCAGCAACCACGTTTCTCCCGAGTAGCACGGCTCCATTACTGTGCACTCCAATATACTCGAGCAGCCTCTTAAGCTCGCTTCTCGCCAGCATGCAGCGACTACTCTATTTATCTCTCAGCTCACCGGACGCTGGCTTCCAGCTCCTCGTCTTAGAGTCATATACGATCATGCCATCCTCATATAAGTTTTTCCAGAGAGCAAACCCTTTATCTCCTAGGATTCTCTTCAACTCTTCTTCACTACTACTCTTAACCTCATTAAACAACTTCTCCTTAAACTCCCTCCAGTACTCTGGGTCTACAGCTATCCGCTCCCTGCTTAAATGTAGGATTACAGCCCCCATTCTCTCAAAATATGAGAAGAGTCTATCGCGTTGAATTCTCGGTGGGAGAGAGCTCTCGAAGAGTACTTTATCCTCTCTCAGCCTCTCCATCCCCGTCTTACCCGGCTTACGGGGCCTGCCAGCTTTCTCGACGGCTGCTTCAACAGCTTCTACAGCCTCCCTCCCCTCAATACTCTTAATTCTATCTTCTAGCTCCTCAACTCTCTGGGTGAGATCGGTAACCTGCCGTCTTAAGACTTCAATTGACGCTAAACTCTTGTTGATTTCATCCTGGATAAATCTCTCTAGGCGAGCCCTCAGTCTCTCAAAGCTATCTAAGCTAGGCTTCTCTAAGGGTATTCTAGCTGTAATCAAGCTGAGAATATAGCTGGATACATCACTAAAACCCTCAGAAATAGCCCTCTTCTCAAGCTCCCTGTAGAGTGCTTCATCTACAAGTATTCTAATCTCTCTTTTACTCCCCTCACTGCTCATAGCCTAAACCAGACTACAGTAGTATCCGGCAGCTTAATAACTGTTAGGGATCCACAGCTAGCAAAAACAAATATAGAGCAGCTTGAACAGCTGGAGGGCTGCTCACTGCCTTACACCATCATAGGAATACACGAGAGGAGAGGCGAAGACTCTGGCAAGCCGTAGAGCACCTGAGACACCATTCACTTAGACATCACAAGCTAGAAAGAATATAGCACCTTGATAACTCTTTAAGTGGGATGTATAAAAATTATCACTCATCGTAGAGGAAAACACTTTTATTATGCTGTATTTCCCATAGAGCCTATATGGTGGAGTCCACGTGGACTCCGGCTACGACGAACACGCAGCTGCTCAAGACTACGTGGTTAGTCTCCTGCGATATTACGGCTTTGATGCTCGAAAAGAGGTATGGATTAGCGGAGGGAGAATTGATATAGCTGGCCGTTGTGTTAACAGGGATTTATGCAAGAGCTACTCCGTAGCTATCGAGGTCAGCAGGACATCCGACTTAGCTAAAGATTTAGATAGGCTTAGTAAAGCCAGCTACGACCTTAAGTTTGTTGTTCTCCTCAAGCCGTATGGAGAGTTACCGTCAATATTCGGTAATATATGGATAACAAGAGAGACTCGAACACTTGCTTAGATGGCTTCTCGATATTCATTCACATTATCCTCTATTTCCGGTGAAAAACCTAAGCTTATTATACGTCCAGCAGGAGGGAAACTCGAAGAGTTTAAGAGATATATAGCTGAGGAGCTTGGTCTCCCAGAGCTTGTTGAAAAATCTTTAAAATTTATATTAGGGTGTATGCTCTTAGAGAGGCGTTAGTTAAAACTGTGTATATACCTCCCTACTCCACACAACAATACGTAGATGCTTACGAGGACATTAGAATGGTCAACCTGCTGGATAAAATAGGAGTTATCAAATTTAGGGACTGCCGCGCATACGCCGATGGGAAAATATATCTCGCCTCACTTTCTGCGTACGGCGAGGAATTAGCGTGTAGCCTCGCTCAGAAAGTAATACTTAGTAATGAGGCTAAGATCAGGGACGAAATGCGTAGATATGGTGTTATCATACCGTTTATAACCTCCATATTACGTTGCTCTGAAATTGAAGAGCTTAAGTGGGAGTATGTTCTAGAATTACCTATGGCACGCGGTGAATTTACTACGATACGCTAAAGTCGAGGGTGCCACCCGAGGTCTATCTATTCGCAGAGAATTCCTATAATTTGCCTAAAGTAAGAAGTAAATGCATAGAGTTTGCGGGGAGGTTCGAGGAGTTACACCTAGCATTTAGAGGCAGAAGATATGGCTCGAAAGGTTAGTATTACGGCGATGAAATTTGCATGGTCCCCGAGCTCGCGGAGTACATTTTTAACTCCCTCAAGGATGAAGCTTTACGTAAGTTAGATGAGAGCGGCTTAATGAAGGAATTCAATACTGTACTTGCTACGTATGTGATCACTCATATGAATGTTAACCCTGTTGAAGTCCTAGTAGATTTTAAGGTTTCGTATGAAGACATGAAGAGGCTTATTCAGACACTACATGGTAAGGGAGTTACAAGTAAGTTCCTGGATAAACAGCCATATGTAATCGTTGTAGATGTGGAGGCTTTCGACAAGGAGATCGTAGAAATATTAAAAGAATTAGAGGATAAGCTGATCTCCCTTTAAGTAAGCCTTTTAATCCCTCATGTATCTTTAGGCGACTACAGCATGAGGAAGTACGAGGAGCTTTCGAAATCGTTGATTCCACAATGATCTGAGACATTTACCTCCTTTAGATCCCTTTAAGTTCTTTATAGACTTCGTTCGACCTGAGTTCATGATACTTATCCTCGGTATGCTACATGGCTTCCCAATCTAGTTCTCGGTAACTCAGTCTTGTTCTTTAGAGTATACTTGACTGGCCAGCTATACTACTTTCTAGTAGCACTGCTAGTTTTAGGGTTAACTCTACTACCAGCAGTATTTAATTAATAAGAAGACTAGTCTAGCTTTACTAGCGGTAGTAAGCATCAGGAGGATATATGAGGGCATAGTAGTTGGAGACGCGTAGAGACTAGGAGTGGAGTGAGAGAGTCCCGCCGGGGGGACTTGAACCCCCGGCCACCCGGTGGCTGCGCCCCTCACTACAGCCGGGCGCTCTGCCGCTGAGCTACGGCGGGCTCTAATCCTAGAGTCTCTATGTTATAAGTATGGCTTTATATAGCTTTAACCACGGGGTTCTCTATGAGGAGTATTGTTGAGGTTATCAAGAAGGATATTGAGGCTGTAGATAGAGTTTTAAGCATTAAGGATGCTATCCGTGAGGAGGCCTACAGGCTTGTAAGAGAGCTGGTGAGGGAGAGTGGTAGCATCATTACGCTTGTTCATAGAGGCATGGTGGAGGATGCTAAAACCAGGCTTGAAGCAGCTAGAATCATAGCCCGCAGATTGAAGGAGATTACAAGCAGCCATCCAGACCTATACTACTCTGGGATGATTTATAATGGGTTAAGCGAGTACGTGGAGGCCGTGTTATTCTACAGTATTATTGTGGAGGGGAGAGCTCTACCACTAAGCGAGCTAGATATACCCTACGCACCATACCTCCAGGGTCTCGGGGACCTCATAGGAGAGCTTAGAAGATATATTATCAAGCTCCTGGACGAAGGCTTAGTTAAACGCGCTGAAGAGTACCTTGAGGTAGCTGAAGAAATATACAGTAGCCTTAAAACCCTAGAGTACCCTGACGCCCTAATACCCGGGTTAAGGCATAAAGTTGATGTTGCATCAAGGTTGATTGAGGAGACTAGGGTACTAATTCTAAACACGAAGAACGCTTACCTGTGTGCTGGTGGAACCCGTGAAACAAGCATTCAAGAATCCTGTGGTAACCCCCCGTTAAACTCCGCTTTTGATCAGTAGGGCAATCGAATATATTAGCTTGCAAGCTAAAGAATATTACTGGTAGCTGGGTGCAGTATCTAAAAGCTAGTAGTAGACAGTGTGACGGGGTATGTATAGAGAGAAGAATGCTGAAGCCTTAATCGTAAAGTACCTACTAAGGAATCCAGGCGGTAGTGTATACCAGAGCCAGCTGAGCAAGGACTTGAATATAGATTCAAGAGTCGTCTCAAAAGTACTCGTAAAATTGGAGAAACTGGGAGCTGTGGGGAGAGAGCCTGTAATGTATAATAGTAGAAAGACCTTCCTGTTGAAGCCTAATAGAGAGAAGCTACTCGAGCTTGCAGAAGAACTAGGAGTAGGCATCTTCCTCGAGGAAGCCTTCAAGAGCGTCATGGATATACCATGCATGAAATGCCCCCATATAGATAGATGCTACGAGGGAGGATACCATGATCCTTCAACATGCACCTTGCTAACAAACTACTTGAGGAGCCTTGTGAAGGAGTCCAGGCCCCTTAAAGCATCCCCTCGTGGCTCCTAGCTTAAACATATTTAGCATGGTAGAGGCTATGCCTGCTTAAAGCAGGTGAAGCCCTGGGCAAGGGGGTCATAGATTACTCTAGTGAAGCCTGCAGAAAGCAGCCTATTCTTGATTCCTTTGAGTATATCAGGAGCTCCATGTCTTCTCGGCTCACCAGTATAATGGAATAATACTCCACCAGGCTTGAGGACTCTATAGAGCTCTCTATAAAATTCTAGACTATAGAGGCCTCCCGTGCTCTTCGTGAATCTCGGTGGATCATGTATTATTCTAGTAAAGAACTCTGATTCCAGCTTTCCAACCTCCTCGACAACATCACCTTTCCTCACTACTATCCTGTCGTTCTCGAGGCTCCTGCTCCAAGGATTCCTCTCCGCAATCCAGATAACGTTTTCATCAATCTCGTAAGTATGAACTTCTACAGCACCGGTTTTCAGGGAGGCTATAGCAGTATAGCCTAAGCCCATGCAGGTATCAAGGACTATAGAGCCTCTTCGAATCCTAGCTGCTTTAATCTTTAGAAGAGTATCCTGCCAAGGATTCACCCCCTGGATTCTATGCATGTGTATCCCGTTGATCTCTAGTGTTGGGGGTGACCATCCATCTACGGCTTTAAGCTTGTAGAACCCGGTATCTGAGTGTAAGATAACCTCGTATATTCTACCGGTTTCCTCAAGCAGGACTATTCTATCCGGTTCACTTGGCTCTAAATCCCTGACGTCGACTTCGAAATCCTTGACTCTAATCTTATTGTTCTCGCTGCAAACCCTGATTGTAGTTAAACCAATATCTAGGGTTGTCTCAGTGCACTTAGACCCCGCTAGCTCTCTAACTGTGTGAATAGTAAACCAGTAGCCTTTTACAGGTTTGAAGGGCTTCACTAGTGCTTCAACCCCTCACGCCTCCTCGAAGTAGTCTAAGGGTAGGTATCTCTGTATTCTAGTATTTGCTGCGAGAATGCTTCTCAGCTCCCGGATAAGTCTTGATGAACCTTTAACTACGAGCACGTGGATATATCTCTCCTTCAGCTTGTACGAGCAGTATGCTACTATTATGCTATTGAAGTCTGTAATGAGCTTTGAGGAAAGCGGGGTCTGAGAGTAGGCTACGACTACACCTTCGCACTCGTGTTCCTCTCTTTCATGGAGGTTTTCATGCACGTACTCGTTTAGAGCATTTGAGACCAGTGTTGACCTATCGCACCGGAACATTTCGCTAAGCAAGTCTAGTTTCTCCGCCATGCTTGAAGGAATGCTAACCCCGAACCTCCTCTTACTTGTCTTTCTAACCATGCTCATTTATCTTCCCCTCGCAAGGAAGTATACGTATACAGCTATTAGGATTAAGCCGCTTAAGCCTACAGGGCTTAAACCATAGTTTAAGGCTAGAGTGTACCCGAGTACTGATGCCATGGTTGATGAGAGCAGTGTGCTGGCAAAGTGATCTCTACTGCTGGTAGAGAATCTAGCTCCTATGAGAGGCGGGAGAAATATCATTACGTGCTCCATTATGTAGCCGCTAACTCTCAGCAAGCCTATTGTCGCTAAACCTATAAGCGTAAATGTTGCTAGATCGTAGAGTCTCATGTTCAAGCCGGAGACTCTAGCTGACACAGGATCCACGCTAATGAATACTATTGGCCTGTAGACAGCGATTGCTACAGCTACTATTATTACTGAGAGCACCATGGCGAAGACTGCATCCTGTCTCGTCATTAGTACTGGGTCGCCTAGCATAATACTTGATAAACTATACTGAGCTGGGAATCTAGTTAGCGTGTAGTATGCTACCAGCACGCCCAGAGCTGTAGTAAAGGATACGAAGAAAGATGAAACTTTAACTGGATCCATACCCCTGTAAACCAGGTAGCCTGCAGTGTACACTAGTATTAATCCCACGGGGAGAGCTGAGTAATAGAGGTTTAATCCATGCATAGCTGAAATCAGGTAGCCTACTGTAACCGCTAGGAAGCTCGCATGTGTTGACCCGGCTGTGAGGAACTCCAGCCCCCTGTAGTATGCTAGTATACCCACGCTGCTGAAAGCCAGGCTGGTTAGTATGTAGGCGGTGATTCTCTCTACTCCAACAGTCTCAGAGCCTTCGAGCAGTAGCATAGGGGATGTGAGGAGAACGGCGGCTAGGAAAACTAGTGGTTCAATCCCCTTCAAGTATTTCACCTCTTCAACCCTCTTCTACTAGCCCATCTCGATGCAAGTACACCCAGCGTGAAGCCTATAATAGTGTAAGCAGCTATGAGCGCGTACTGAACCTCTTGTTCTCTCCTGTAGTCCACGCTTACACTACAAGCCTCCTGGGCTGTTTCAGGCTTTATGCCGGCCTCCTCTACTCTACTCGCCACTAGCTTGAGCTTCACTATAGTTGAGTTTAATGTTAACGGTGATGGAACTTCAACTACTGGCACCCTGTATCTCTCAGCCATCTCTACAAGCATCCTGCCTGGAGTTCCAGTCACAGGAGATGATACGAATGCTATCTTCACGCTCCCGCTTCTCATTAAGTCTTCTACAGTCTTCAAGTCTGTTGGCTGTGGCTCAACTTCATGCTCGGGCTGTAGGGATCTCAAGACTTTGAACCCCATCCATTCAACAGCATACTGTACTCCCGGTGAATCTACTACTGCTGGAACCCCCAGGTATCTTCTATAGTTATCTGCAGCAAGCTGTGTAACAGTGCTTATAACCTCGAGTGCTTTCTCCCTGTAGCAGTCTGCCTTAGAGGGGTTGATGCCCGCAATGACTGCTGTCAAGTTCTCTACGAAGAGCATGTAGTTCAATGGATCGTAGATAGGCATGTGCATGTTAGCTTGACCTGTAGAAGGGTTCACAGTGATTCTAAGCCCCGGGATCTCCATGATGTTCACTACAATAGCCTTCAGCTCGCCTGAAGCAGCTAGCTCCTCTATCTTCACTTCAACTCCTGTATGGCCTGTTGAAACCACTATGTCAGCTCCCGCCAGCTTGTCTAAATCGCTAGTGGTCAACTGGTATTCGTGGGGGTCTACTCCAGGAGGTACTAGGTAGTCTACGGTGTCACCACTACATAGTAGCTGCCTAATATCTTCAACTAGGCTCGGGAAGACGGTGACCACGTGAATAGATCTTTCCGCATGGATTACAGGTACCTGAACCATCAGTATGAAGAATACTGCGGTAAGTGATAGAGCTAATATTACCCTCCGGGATGTCATGGTGGCCTCACCACTTGTGCACAGATTTATAAGACCCCTTTTATATGCTTGTGCACAAGGGAGTAGTCATGATTGTAGAGCTAGTAGACTTATCTGTTGCCCGCGGCGGCACTTTAGTGCTTAAAGACGTGAATGCTACATTCGAGGGTCCAGGTCTCATCCAGGTGATCGGGCCTAACGGAGCTGGTAAAACCACGCTCTTCCTCACAATACTGGGTATACTGAAGCCTGTGAAAGGCTCTGTCAGAGTCAACGGTGTTATCGTTAATGGATCCCCTAATAGGATCCGCGAGCATATATCTTACATCCCTCAGGAATTCCATGTTCCAAGAGAGGCTCCGATCTCGATCTGGGAGTTCGTAGAGGACTATGCTAAAGCTTACAAGGGTGTAAGGGGGTTTAGAACACCACTAGAGATTAAAGACAAGGTTGCATCAGCTCTTAAATCAGCTGGACTCAGCGAGGACATGTGGAGTAAGAGGCTGAGCGAGCTGAGCGGGGGGCAGCTTCAAAGAGCACTTATAGCTAGAGCTCTTTCAACAGATTCCGATATAATTGTAATGGATGAGCCTCTCTCGAACATAGATCCCGAGGGGAGAAGAGTTCTCGCGGATATTATAGGCGGGCTCTCGCGTAGCAAGCTAGTGATAGCTTCAAGCCATGATCCAATACTCCTCCTCCCATACACGAGTAAGATAATGGTGCTGGGATACGGAGTTTACAGGTACGGGGATCCCGAGGAGATACTCACTCAGGAGGTATTATCTAATATATATAGAGGGTGCATCATAGTATTAGAGAAGCACCCGCATATCTCAGACTGGCATTAAGCAGGCGAGACTAGTTTTGAGGATGCTTGAAGGAGAAATATGGGTGCATAATGGAATTGCATATATTGTTAAAGGCTTCCAGCACCCGGAAGGCTGGCTGATAGCTTTCCCGAGGTATGATCTACACGGGCCTCGGAGAATAGATGAATGGCTAGTTGATAAGTACATTAATATTATTAGATGGGAGTGCTTGAAGCTTAATGTACCAGTGATACCATTATCAAGTAGCCACCCGCTTCAAGCCAGGCTGGCAGGGGTATCTGAATGGATTGCTAGATACCTCTCCAGTATTCTAGGGGTTAGTGAGAGAGATATCTACGCTAGTGGATCCTCGAGGATTACATTAGACTACAGGGATGTAGATCTAGTTGTCTATGGGGTAAGAGAGGATTTAGTATGGGATTTAAAGAAGCTCGTAGAGAAGGGTGTTTTAAAGCGTGCAGGCAAGTGGGCTTTAATCAACGAGTACGCGAGTAAGCACTCCAGAAGGCTCACCCTCTCAGACTACTTGTTCTTCAAGAGAAATACTATACTACACCTCGATATACTGGGCTTCCACGTTAACCTCAGGCTAGTCGCCTATACTGCTGGCATCCAGGGCTGCCTGGATCCTGTTGTAGAAGCCTCAAGCTACAACGGGGTAGTAAGGATTAATGAGCCTTTAATGATTCACATCACGCCTTCAAGGTACTCAGCGAGGCTGGATAACGGTGTAAACGTGATCCTAGAGACTTTTAGGGAAGTATACTCTGAGCTAGAACCCGGTGAGTATGTTGTCCGTCAGGGTAGGCTGGAGGCGAGGGGTAGTGGCTTATACCTTGTACCCGATCATGGAGTTTTATCTACCCTTAGGTGAAAGTATAAGATGCTCTAATCTAACTTAAGATAGCTGTAGTGTATTTGCTTCAAGTGGGATCCCTGTTGACATGGGTTTAGATGTATGAGTAGAATGGATCCACGTCTCTGTGCTATTTGCAGGGGTAGGGGTTTCTGCGGGCTAGCATACTGCCCGATAATAGCTAGGAGTAGAGCTGTAGTTAAGCTGGCTAAAGTTTCCCTCTCACGTGTCATAGAGGGTTCATCTCCCCCCTCAGTATTCGTGGGGAGGCATGGATACCCCTACGTTAGAGCCGGGATTAGTGCCCCGCCTCTCAGCGGGGATACAGTAATATATGATCACCCTGAATCCTGGATTACAAGAAGGATAGAGGAGATACTCGACTACAGGTGGAGTCTTATCACAGGGTATACGCTGATCGATGTTAAAAAGCCCTTTGATAAGCTTATCGAGGATGCAAGACTAATAGTTCTCAGTAGTAAGCCTGTTGACGTTGTAATGGAGCTGGCAAAGCCTCCTGCACCTATCATATCATTCAGTGATGAAGAGCCGCCTCAAGGACCCCGCTCGCCTCTCGAGAAGCTCCGGGTTCTAGGTAACCCCTCAGTACCCAGGCCTGTTGAGAAGGTCTACAGTGATATTGATCTACTCGCTTATAACGCGGTAGTCTACTTATATAGGCATGGAGTCCCCGTATCCCATATACAGAAGATATTTAGCGTAGGAGCCCTGGGCGTCGGAAAAGAGAGAAGACTAGTACCAACCAGGTGGAGTATTACAGCAGTCGACAGCATTATCTCGAGAGAGCTGTTAAAGGAGGTTAAAGCCTACAGTGAGGTTAACGAGATTGAAGTATACTCTCTCAGCCACCACGACAACTTCTTTACTGCTGTACTCTACCCAGCTAAATGGAGCTTCGAGTGGATGGAGGCCTGGTGGCCTGGGTCAACGTGGAACCCGGGTTCACTCGAAGTGGTTGTAGAAGGAGACTACGAAGACTACCATGGGAGAACAAGCTACCCGGAGATCGGGGGCTGTTATTACGCTAGCATGCTTGCTACACTCGAGCACCTATCAAAAAGGAAGAAGCAGGCTACTGCAATCCTGCTTAGAGAGATCTACCCTGGCTTCAACCTACCTATAGGTGTCTGGTTCGTTAGGGAGTCTGTGAGAGAGATGTATAAGCGTGGACCTGTATTGAAGACCAATAGCCTGCGTGATGTAGTAGAGTACTTGGATAGAGTATCGAGGCTGGGGGCTGAGAAGTGGTTTAGATCGTCAAGGCTCCTCCAGAGGATATTGAAGTCGAAGAGCATACGAGATTTCTTCGTGAAGGGGGGCTAAATTGAAGTGGAGTTTCAGAGTAGTTGAAGCCAGATACGGGAAAGCTCTCTCTAAGAGCAGGCTACCAGGACTCGACTACGCTTTAAACCCTTATGTTGGTTGCTCTCATGCATGCATATACTGCTACGCTAGACTTTACACTAAGAATAAAGCTGTCAGCGGTAACTGGGGGGAGATTGTAGTTGTCAAGAAGGATTTAATAGACTCACTGAAAAGAGAGGTGAGAAGGTACCCTAAAGGGACAGTAGGGCTCGGCACTATAACAGACGGCTACCAGCCTATTGAAGCTGTATACAAGTTAAGCCGCAGGTCGCTGGAACTCCTGCTCCCCCACGGCTTCCATGTAAGTATTCAAACTAAGAACCCGTTGATTCTAAGAGACGCAGGCTTACTAGCCGACTACAATAAGCTCGTGGATGTTGGATTCACTATAACAACACTAGATGAAGAGGTCTCAGCCATAATAGAGCCTAATGCTCCACCTCCAAGTGCTAGGGTGAGAGCACTTAGAGCTCTCTCCGAGAAGGGTATTCCAGTATGGGTTTTCTACGGGCCGATAATCCCGGGTTTAAACAGTGATCATGATACAATTAGAAGCCTGGTAGAGTTAGCAAGGGAGCTGAATGCTATACTATATTATGATGTACTCCACGTAAAGGAGTTTATGAAGACGCCATCACACCCCCTTTACAGCCTCCTTAGTAGAGTTTACAGGGAGCAGTATAGGATTGAAGAAACCGTATTATCTGAGTGCAGAAGACAAGGGGTTAAATGTAAACCCGGGTTTTCACCAGGCTAGCTCCCTTACCTAGATCTGCTCTCTAAGCTTGCAGGTAAATGGTGACATGTCACCTTTACTTATCTGCCTTCTCGGTAACCTTCAATATCTTTCCTAGTTCCTCCTCACGCATGTTAAAGACTGCTTCAGCTATCGCTTTAATGTAAGCATCGCTTGGAGTGGCTTTAGGGAACCCTATTCTAAGGGCGAGGGCTCTCTTAAGGGCCTCCTTATACTCTCTAGACTTAACTTCCCCTTTGTATATGGCTTCAGCCACCTTGAAGCCTACGAAGAATCTCGCATAGTTTCTTATGGTCTTCTCATCTTCAGGGAAAGTTTCCAGAGCTTTATGAAGTATTCTCGAGAATTCATCTTCACCTATAAACCCGAGAACTAGCTTGGTCATCGGTATCCTCAAGAGTCTTGCTATCATGTTGCTATCGATAACACCTGAGGGTGAAATAGATTTAATTTTCTCTCTAGCTTCATCAAACCTATTCTGCAGGATGAGGTTCAGGGCTTCCTCCAGTGTCTCCTCAATGTAGAATACTTTCGTGGAGAGCGAGGGGTAGTCGTTTAGAACGCCTAGCCCATATTTGCTGATCACGTAGAGTGTAGTAAGCTCCTTATCGTATATGTCAGGGGGCAGGGCTGTGCCTCTAATGGGATTTAATCCAGCTTTCTCGTATGCACGCCTTAAGAGTTCTACTAATTCACTCCTATTTAATTCACCAGGCTTTTTCACTGCTTCACTTAGAATTGAGATGGCTACCTGAATCCTCTTCTTATGTGGCTGTCTCACGCTTCTCACCTTGTATGCGTGATAGCTCTCTGAGTAGAAGCCTTTTGACCCTGATATCCAGGCTTGCTATACCCGAGTATACTCTCACCCTGCTATAATCTTTTTTGATAATAATCTTTACGCGGGATACACCTGAAGGATTACTACCTAAGTTAATGTAGACTTGAAACTCGCTTCTCCCTTCTCTTATCTCCTTAACTCTAACTTCCCCTAGATCTCGCTTTAATATGCTTGCAAGCTTTACTAGGATCTCCGCGATATCTTTTCTCGTCAGCAAAAGCTACTCCCTCCTCTCCCATGATTTACTAAGCTTTACGAGCCCTAACGCTTCAGCTATCTCAAGGTACCAGGCGACCACCTCTCTTAGGAGAGCTTTAACAGCTTCACTGCAAGCGGGTTTAACACCATATACCGAGTCGTATGCTTTCACCGCTATCGTGCAGTCTACTTTCCCTGCTAAGCTCTCCTCTAGCTTCTCAAGTATCTCGATGAAGGTTTTTGAATCCCTGCTTACAAGCACGCTGATTTCCTCTAGGATCCCTCTTGTAGGGAGGAGCTCAGCGCACTCTGGACTTTTCTTCTCGGAGCTGCAGATCTCGAAGTATTTAACTAGGAGGGGGTATCCACCCAGTATTTTACCACTCGCTAGAAAAGGTTTCTCTCTCAATTTACCATCCTTAGGTTACCAGGCTTGCTAGAAGATTCTTAAAGTAGTCTCTGTGCTTTCCATCAAGAGCATTGTAGAGTGCTCTAATTGATTCGAATAGATCACTTATGAGCATTCTTATAGCTTCATCCATCTCGTAGGGTGCTAGGTTTTCGAGGACTCTCTGGAGAACCTCGTCGCTGGGGTAAGCTACTTTCTTAACGTACTTTCTTATAGCTGTTGGAGATATACCTAGATCCCTTGATAGCTCTGTTACACTCCTAGTTGACAGCATTAGCTCTATTAGCCTAGCACGCGTATCCTTACTGACCCAGTGTAAGTTTATATCCCAGATTCTCGTGGATCCAGTGGTGTCTGAGTGCATCAGTAACACCCCGTGTAAACATGCATAAAACTCAGCTGAGCCGAATATAATGTAGTAGCAGTATAAAAGGTTTAGGTGTTCTAGTTGAGGCAGCGCAGCCTAGTGTTTGATGGCGGCGTGAGGATTGTTGACACCCCGTTCGTGAAGATTGAGCAAGGTAGTATTCTAGCGAAGACTGTATACGTTTACATAGGCCAGCTGGAGGAGAGTATTCTCAATAATACCCTACCACTACCTGGAAGAGTAGTCTTAGGTTCTACAGGTGTTGTTAAAGCTATTGAATCCATTGGTGTCGAAGGCTTCGTGGGAAGCTATCTTATTGTGTCACCTATAAGCCGTCATAACGTGTTAGCATATAATGCGGATGGACTACTAACCAGCTACACAGCGATTAAACCCGAGTACATTCTAGAAGAGCACTTAGAAGCCAATCCCTTCATGGCTATTAAGCCTCTCGTCGCGCACGGTGTGGAACTGGGTTCCGAGGCCGGTGGAGTAGTAGTGGTTTCAGGCTGTGGTGTTACAGCTCTCTCCTCAGCGCTAACTGTTCTCAGGGAGGGTTTAGGAGAACCAATCCTATACTGTGAGGGGTATTCTAAACCAGCTCTCCAGCTAGGCTTAAACACAGTTAAGCATGTAAGCAATCTCCCTGAGAGAGTTGATGTCCTCGTGCTCACTGAACCCGGCGTTAGCGTTAACTATAAGCTATTAAAACTCCTCCATCCACGTAGGATAGTAGTCTCTCCTCTCTCATTCACTGCATGGATCCCAGTAGACCCCGGAGTCGAGAAAATTGAAGTAGTCTACAAGGATAGAGTTAGAGTTGTAAAACCTCAGCTAACTGAAGTACTGGTGCGTGAGATAGCGAGAAATATAAGAGTCGTTAAAATTGATGATGTAGAAAAAGCTATTGGACTACTACCTCCTCGTGGACTTGGATTCATAGTCTCACTCGAATAACAGGCTAGATTAATAGTCTAGGCTTTAGGCCTCCTTGATCAACCTAGCTAGTCTTTCAATCCCCTCTCTAATCTGCTCATGTGAAGGGTAGCTGAAGTTGAGCCTCATACTGTTTACTCCATCACCCTCAGGGTGGAAGCTTCCTCCTGGGACATATGCAATCTTGTATTCTCTTACAGCTTTCTCTAGAAGTAAGCCGGCATCGAATCTATCCTTGTAGACGTATGTGAAGATGAAGAGTCCTCCTATGGGCCTACTATACCACGTGTAATCAGGGAAGTTTTCTTCAATTGCCTTCAGCATTGTATCTCTTTTAGCCTTGTAGTGTGGTACTGCCCTGGCTATTACTCTCTCTACTATACCTGTCTTGATAGCCTCAGCTACTATGAACTGGTTTAGGGTTGGAGAGTGTAAATCCACGTACTGCTTAACGATCTCTAATTTCCTCGTGAGCTCTCCTTCAGCTACTATCCACCCGATTCTCAAGCCGGGGGCTAGTATCTTGCTTACAGTACTCAAATATATTACTCTCCCCTCGGCATCCATGCTTTTAAGAGATGAGGTTTCAGCTCCCTCCTCGTATATTATATAGCTGTAGGGGTCGTCCTCCACGATTAGCAAGTCGTATTTCGACGCTATTTCTAGTAGATGCTTTTTTCTATCCTTAGTCATAGTTGTACCAGCTGGGTTCTGCCCAACGGGAATCACGTACACGAACTTGACTCTCCTTGCCTCATCACCTAGAGCTCTCAGCTTCTCTTCAAGTATATCTGTTCTCATGCCGTGCTCATCTATTTTAACACCCATTAGCCTTGCTCCATTCGCTTTAAATGCTCCTAGTGCTGCCAGATATGAGGGGCTCTCTGTTATAACTATGTCGCCTGGGTTGAGGAGAGTCCTTGATATGATATCCAGGCCTGACTGGCTGCCAGCTGTTATAATAATGTTCTCAGCGTCTGCTATAATACCTCTCTTCCTCGCTAGAAAATCACTTAGAGTCTCGCGAACCTCTATAATCCCTTTTGTCTCACTGTACTGTAAAGCATAATCACCATACTTCTCGATAACCATGCTTGCAATCCTAGCTAGCTCTTCACGGGGAAAGAGAACTGGGTCGGGTATTCCTCCAGCTAAGCTTATAACATCCTTTCTTCCTCTGATTAATGCTAGTAGCTCGCGTATCTCGGAGGCTTTAATGCTCTTAGCTGTATTACTTAAGAACCGGGAGTAGTCCACTATGTTCCACCCGGGGTAACGTGTATATGTATATACGGTATATAAAGCTTTATATATAGGTGAAGGCTCGCATTGGAGTATAATACTGTATATAAGAATCCACTTAAGGTTAAAGCTAGAGTAGCCTACGTCTACCCGAGTACTTATAGAGTGATGATTTCAAGTCTGGCAGCCGACATAATATATATGATCTCTAATAGCATGGATGAAGTTTACATGGAGAGATTTACGTGCAAGAAGCTTAGCGGCATGGAGCCGGAGCCTAGGAGTCTTGAAACAGGCACACCCTTAAAGAACTTTAATCTAATTGTGACCACGCTGCACTACGAGCCTGATATAGTCAACTTAGTAAGACTACTTGCAGCTGGAGGAGTACCAGTGAGAAGGCTAGAGCGCAATATACCTGTGATTGCTGGAGGACCAGTAGTCATGGAGAACCCAGTCCCCTATAGCGG
Source organism: Desulfurococcus sp. (assembly GCA_026626905.1). Classification (NCBI taxonomy): domain Archaea; kingdom Thermoproteati; phylum Thermoproteota; class Thermoprotei; order Desulfurococcales; family Desulfurococcaceae; genus Desulfurococcus; species Desulfurococcus sp. The sequence goes on along the minus strand of JAPNUX010000003.1, from coordinate 178,107 downwards.
GGTAATCGATGCCTTCATAATAGGTGAAGCCGAGGCAACTCTTGAAGCTGTCTTATCCAAGTGGCTTGAAACCATGGAGAAGAAAAGCTTCCTCGAAGCTATCTCCGAGCTTCCATACGTCTACGTACCTGGATTAAATGACGGTGATAGAGTATTTAGAAGATACGTGGAGAACCTCGATGATGCACCCCACCCTATACACCAGGTTGAAAACCCAGAGGTTGAACCCGTGTATGGTGGTGGATTCAAGCTTGAAGTTAGCAGAGGCTGCAGGTACTGGTGTAGCTTCTGCATGGAAACCAGGGTCTTCCAGCCTTTCAGGGAGCGAAGTCTCCCCGTGCTCAAAAGTATTGTGAGCAAGGGGGTTTCAGAGAGTATATGGGGGAAGAGAGTTGTCTTATATAGCCTATCCTTCCCTGTCTCGCGAACTCACGTGAAGCTCCTTGAGTATCTTAGAGATGAAGGCGTGAAGGCCTCACTACCTTCAATGAGGCTCTCAGCGCTGAGTGATGAAGTCTTAGAGCTGGCACGCGAGATCGGCCAGCGGACGCTTACATTAGCCCCCGAAACCTTCTCGCTGAGGCTTCAGAGAGTATTCTTCAAGTACCCTGATCTAGGATCAAGGATTGTAGATGTAGTTAAGCGTGTACTGGAGAAGGGGTTTAACGTCAAGCTCTACTTGATATACGGGGTTAAAGGTGAGCGCCTCGAGGAGGTGCAGGCTAACATCAAGATTTTAAGGGAGCTAGGGGGCTTCGCTAGAAAGCATAATAGGAGTCTTGCTGTATCCTTAAATCCTTTGATACCGAAGCCTCACACAATATTCCAGTGGATTGGCATGGAGAGAACTGAGAGACTTAAAAGCGTGTTAGGCTTGTATAGGAGAGAGTTAAAGGGGCTCATCGAATCCAGGCCATATGATATAGAGTGGGGATTTATTCAAGCTCTCATAGCTTTATCGGGCAAGCCTCTCGATGATCTAATACTAAAGGTAGCTTTCAGGGGAGGGGGGCTTGCATCCTGGAGGAGGGCTCTACGTGAAGCACGAGAGGATTACACCCGAGTGTTAGAAGGCTACGAGTTCGGTGGTAGACTACCATGGGATTTCATAGTACTCGATGGTATCTCTAGAAGAATTGCTGAAAGCCAGTACGAAGTCTACTTAAAGCTGAGTAATGACAGCCGTCCTCTCCAGTAAATTCCAGTAGCTCCTAGGTATAACTAGAGAATAAGGAAAGCAAGGATTTATGGTTAAGCGACTTTTATTACACTGCCATGTGGAGGCTTAAACTACTGTTTTAGTGCCGGCCTCATTGATACACCGTAGTGTATGAGCCCGGCGTTTCCTCCCTCAGATATCCTCCTTAAGACTGGTTCAAGTAGTAGTCCCGGCTTTAACTCGTCTAATAGTATATCGGTGAGCGGGGCAGTTATTCTAGCTTTACTGTTAATAGTCTCCACGATGCCTATTACTACTGGCTTCTTCTCCTCGAAGCCATCCATCGTACTGTATATTACAGTCCATGTCACCAGTCTAGCCTTCTCGTTTATTAGTTCTACGTACTCGATGTTTTCTGACCCGCAGAATCTACACGTGCTTGAGGCTGGATAGCCTACTCTCCCGCAGTCCCTGCACCTGGTGGCTTTAAGCCTATACCTCTCGATCCTGGTTCTCCATGAAGGCGGGATTCTAGGCTCTGATGCACCTGTATTTATTCTCTCGATGAGCCTCCTGAACCTAGCGTATACTGCGTAGTCCACATAGCTTTTTCTCGAGAGGTAGTCGTCTACTGTTGGCGCTAGACTCTGCTTCTCAACTACTCTATCTGTTACTACTATGCTGTACGCGTCGCTTCCAGCACCGCTACCGAATGGTGCTAGTAGTATTCTCTCCCCTGGCTTCGCTTTATCAAGTACTCTTGAGAGACCTATTAGAGCTGACGAATTATAGCTGTTGCCTATGTAAGGGGTTACAAGGCCTGGTAGAACCTTCTCCTTAGGTATCCCGAGGACTCTAGCTACTCTAATAGGGAATGTACCGTTAGGCTGGTGAAATATCGCGTAATCGAAGTCCCCTGGCTTTAAACCAGTCTTCTCGAAGAGGGCTTTTACAGCTCCCACTATGTGGTGGAAGTATGCTGGCTCACCTGTGAAGGCTTCACCGTGAAGCGGGAAGCGCTTGGTATCCCTCCGCCAGAAGTCAGGGGTGTCTGTAACGAACGAGGTACTCGCCTCGAAGTATGCTGCTGCCTCCTCTCGAGGCCCCGTCACTATTGCTGTAGCAGCGGATGATGCAGTGAACTCTAAGACGTCGCCGGGGTTGGCTTGAGCTGTATCGCTACCTATAATTAGAGCATACTTTATTAACCCTGAGGCGATCGAGCCAATGCTTATCCTGAGAGCTTCGCTAGCCGCTCTGCAGGCGAACTCTAGGTCTGATGCCATTGTATTGGGTGTTATGCCTAGTGCTTCAGCTATAATAGTTGCTGAAGGCTTGACAGCATACGGCTTACTCTCGGTTCCAAACCACACTGCTCCTATTCTACTAGGATCCACGCCAGCTCTTCTCAAAGCGTTTCTGGCAGCCTCCCACCCCATGGTGACGGAGTCTTCATCAGGGCCTGCAACACTCTTCTCTGATACAGCTAGGGACTCCGGCTCATGAGGGTTGAAGCCCCATACTCTGACTATCTCGCTCACCGACATTCTCCACCTGGGTATGTAGGAGCCCCATCCAATAATGCCGACCTTCTCCTCGGGTAGCATGCTGAAACACCTAGCCTGTGAATTAAGGTGTCTTCGAGCTAAAATGCTTTCCTATGCTATTTTCTAGCGTAGAGCCAGCATTTAACGTAGTGGCCTGGCTCTACTTCAACCATAGGCGGCTCCTTCACTGTACAGTACTCTCTTAGCTCGGGCTTCCCGTCCAGTGCAACGCATCTCGGGTGGAATCTACACCCTTTTGGAACGTTTATTGGAGAGGGTACTTCACCTTTGATGGGGATCTCCTTGATTACTAGTCTTCGAGATGGATCGGGTTCTGGGACAGCTTCAAGCAGAGCTTTAGTGTAGGGGTGCAGCGGGTTCCTGATGACTTTCTCGGTGTCACCGAACTCTACGATCTGCCCGAGGTACATTACTGCTAGCTTATTGGATATGTATCTTGCTATAGCTAGATCGTGGGTTATGAATAAGTATGTTAACCCAAGCTTCTCCTTCAATTCAAGCATCAACTGGAGTATCTCGGCTCTAATAGAGACATCCAGCATTGAGACAGGCTCGTCTGCTACAACGAAACTCGGGTTTAATATGAGGGCTCTCGCTATCACTACCCTCTGCCTCTGACCGCCTGACAGCATGTGCGGGTATCTATCAACGTAGTCTTCGGGCGGGGTTAGCTTGACTGATTCGAGAGCTTTTGCAACAATATCGTATCTATCCTCGCGGCTTAAACCTATGTTGTGTATTGCTAGAGGCTCCTCTAGAATCTCATATATAGTTCTCCTCGGGTTAAGGCTTCCGTATGGATCCTGCCATATCATCTGCATGTCTTTCCTGAGAGGCTTCAGCGACTTCTCATCGAGGGATGCAATATCTATATGGCCATGCTCGCTTACAGTTTTTATTGAACCTGTTTTTTCTAACTCCTCGATCACACTCTTTGAGGGTAGATACCCTATTACTCCCTCTGTAGGGTCTACGAGTCTTAATATAGCTTTACCGGTTGTCGTCTTACCACATCCTGATTCACCGGCTAGCGTGAAAACTTCTCCCTTACGCACCTCGAAGGATACTCCATCTACAGCTTTAACGTATAGTGGGGGTCTTCTAAACAGTACATCTGTTAAGCCTCTCCTCACTGGGAAGTATACTTTCAAGTTTTTAACGAAGAGAATAGTTTGCGGGGATATTACAGGCTCGTATCCACCTTGACTCATAGTCTATCACCTCTTAGCGTAGAGCCAGCATTTAACGTAGTGGCCTGGCTCCACCTCGATTACAGGAGGCTTCTCACCACACTTCTCGAAAACCCTCGGGCATCTAGGAGCAAACCTGCAGCCGGGTGGCGGGTTAGCTAAGTCTGGTGGGAAGCCTGGAATCCACGTTAAATCCTTCAGCTCTCCGCGTAGCCTGGGTATACTGCCCAGTAATCCTATAGTGTAGGGGTGTAACGGGTTGTTGAATACAGCTTCACTCGGCCCGTACTCCACGATTTCCCCTCCATACATTACTGCTATCTTATCAGCTACCTCTGCTATAATGCTTAAGTCGTGCGATATGAATATTATGGAGATACCTAGCTCTTTCTTAAGCCTCTTCAAGAGGTTTATTATCTGGGCTTGGACAACTACGTCAAGGGCTGTTGTAGGCTCGTCTGCGATCACTACAGGTGGATTCAGTAGGAGAGCCATGGCTATTACAATACGCTGCTTCATGCCGCCGCTTAACTCGTGAGGATAGCTCTTCAGTCTTCTACGGTCTATGCCAACCAGCTCGAGCATCTTACCGGCTGCCTCTAATGCTTCACTCTTAGTGTAACCCTGGTGTATCATTAGGACTTCAGCCATTTGATCGCCTATCGTGTAGACTGGGTTTAAAGCGTTCATTGCACCCTGGAATATCATGGATATACCCTTCCATCTAACATCTCGTCTAAACTCTTCTTCACTCATCTCGAGGATATTCTTACCTCTGAAGAATACCTGGCCTCCAACTATTCTTCCTGGGGGAGGCACCAGCCTGATCAACGAGTATGCTAGAGTACTCTTCCCGCAGCCTGATTCACCAGCTATTCCTAAGCTTTCACCCTTACCCAGCGTGAATGATACATCGTCGACAGCTCTTACTACGCCTCTACCAGTGTAAAAATACGTTTTCAAGCCTTTTACATCTAATACCAGTTCGCTCAACCATCATGCACCTGCAGTACGCCTGATTCTCGGGCGTTAATGTATATACTTTGCTTCAGGTATTAAAATAAATTACGAGTAGTAGAGTTTTTGAAGCCCTGGTGGCTCCAGGTGAGAGGAGTTTTAAGTGTAATTGGGCGGTTCCCTGATGGAAGAGTAATCTACATGGTTCCCGGGAGTTTCCCTGCATTCGGCTACATAGCTTTTGGTGTAATAGATAGAGGCACTAATGTCCTGCAGGCCAGGCCTACGACACTCTGCCCCCAGAGGTGTGCTTTCTGCAGTGTTGATGCAGGACTTGAATCATCCAGCAGGTGGGCAGAGTTCCTTGTCGAGCCGGAGCTTATTGTTAGAGGAGTGGAGGAGGCTGTAAGAGTTAAAGGAGGAGGTATTGAAGTACTCTTAGACTCCATGGGCGACGTGTTAACATATCCCTGGCTTGTTAACCTAGTAGAGGAGTTAAAAGGAGTTCCTGGGGTATCGAGTGTAGCACTAGAGACCCACGGCCTGCTTCTCTCAAAGACGCTTATAGATAGACTGAATAATGCTGGACTAGATAGAATAAACTTGAGTATAGACACGGTGAGCGATGAGAAAGCCTACTACTTGTATGGTACAAGATACTATAGTGTCAGCAGGATCATGAAGCTCGCTGAATACATTGCAAGGGAAACAAGTATAGACCTCCACGTGACCCCCTTATGGCTACCTGGCGTTAACGACGATGATGTAACCGAGCTCGTAAAATGGGCTGTGCAAATTGGTGCAGGGAAGAAGTGGCCTCCCGTCACTATTCAAAAGTATGTGAGGCATAAGAGAGGGAGGAAGCTAGAGGGTGTTAGAGAGGTATCATGGAGGGAGTTCTGGGCGTGGATTAGCAGAGTTGAAGAGGAGACAGGCTTAAAGCTCCACTGGACGATGGAGGAGTGGGGGATGAGGTATACAAAGCGCCTGGCTCTTCCAGCTAGAAGAGGAGACAGGATTACCGTGGAGGTCGCGGGTAGAGGGCTTTTTAAAGGAGAGTATCTTGGAGTAGCCGAGAAGAAGGGTACGAGTTTTCTCGTAGCAGTGTTCCCTGGAAGACGGCTGTTAAAACCTGGAAGCATGGTGACTGTAGAGGTAATCGAGGATAGAGATGGGCTGATAACAGGAAGGGCTCTCAACGATTAAAATATGATTGTTAAATAAATGGAAAAAATGAAAAGATTACTCTACATGGTTCTCAAGCGCGGCTCTACGATTCTCTCAACAGCTAGACCGAGTAGCACGAATGTAAGGGATGTTATTGATAATAGTAAGCCTGGTGGTATTATCCACCACCACGCTGAGTACCCGGCTATACCTGCAGTCCTGGCTTCAGCTAGCACTGCACCCCATGTTGGCCAGCCGTGCCTGAGCCCTAATACACTTAACCCTGCTTCAGTGAGTATAGCGCCTGGAACGTTAAATACTAGTGTAGCTACAGCGTACATCATTACCTGCGGGAATATGTGGTGGAATATTATCCGCTTGTTGGAAGCCCCCATTGCTCTAGCAGCTTCAACATAGGGTTCCTCCTTTATGCTGAGGGTCATTGAGCGTACTACTATTGCAAGGCCAGTCCAGCTGAATATTATCAGTATTATGACGTAGAGCATTATTATGTAGAATGACTTCTGGGCTCCAGGAGGCAGTGTCTTCTGAGCTGTACTCCCAATAATTATCATTAACGGTAGGAATGGAATATTATTCAGCACGTCAACTGTTCTCTGGATTGCTTCATCAATCCATCCACCGTAGTAGCCACTAGTGATGCCAGCTATAACCCCTATAAGCGTTGAGGAGACAGAAGCTACTAAGCCTATTAGCAGGGCTATCGGGAAGCCATAGTATAGTAGTGTAGCTAGATCCATACCGTTGTTTATTGTGCCTAGAATACCTGAAGCTGTGCCTTTCACAACAAACTTAGCTTGCTTTACAAGTGATTCAGCGTTCAATGGGAGCTCTGTAACATTCGTGTAAGTCACATTTAATTCAAAGACGTAATTCCCAGTTAGTACTCCGAATACTGGATCCACGTTTATAAAGGAGACAGTTGTCTTCATGTTAGAGACCTGTTTATCCACGTAGCTCAGTAAGTCGTTTATTCTAGCTGACGCCTCAGGGGGAACATCCTCTAGCATGGAATACTTGTATGCTTCTTTGAGAAGTTGAATACTGTTTCTCAGCGTCTCGTAGACTTCACTAAACGTTACCTTATCAATATTGCTTACCAGGTAGGTTATATTAGACTCCACGTAAGCTACCGGCTGTAGAACTTTGCTTGGAGCATTAATGCCTTCAAGGTATTTTCTAAGAGCTATAACTCCGTTTAGAATTGTTCCAAGGGTTTCATTTACCGCGCCAGTATTTCTGCTCACCCATCTACTAATATCAACTGGCTCCTGGAATACTGAGAGGACTATCGTGGGTTGCACTATCTTCTTGCTGACAGCATCCAGCAGCTTTGAATTAGAGAGAGCGATTATCTCTTCATTTTCACCTGTTATGCTCTCGGATACTGTCACATTGTATTCTTCTAGAAGCTTAATTACAAATGCATTGAATTTCTGGCTTACTATATCTGCTGGATTAGTCTTATAGGAGACTAGAGTCTCATTGCTCTGAGCAGCCAGCTGTACATCCCATAAAACCACGTTTATACCGTCGGGTCTCTTAACGCCTACTGTAACCTGTGGTGCCCTACCCTCTAGGGTCTTTGCTTCAACAGCAAGATAGTAGTCTTGGGGGAGTACTGGGTTATCAAGTGTGTACTGGAATCTATAGGTTAGTACTAGTATTCCGGTAGATGGATCCCACTGCGGTCTTATATCAGGCTTTGTTTTCACGTCTATAACACTTGGAGCTATCTTCTCACCAAGGTATTTAACCCATGAAGGCGGTGCTATAATCGGGTTATCCTCCCAGTATGCCGCGCTCTGCCATGACTCTAGGAAGCCTGGTGGCATTGTGAGTGCTGCTGATATCGATATTAAGGTTAAGACGATGATTAGTATTAACGCTATCTTACCAGTGGTCATGCTCCATATCTCTTTCAACACGTTCTTAAAGGGTTTTAGGATCTTCAAGCGAATTTTATCCATTGTTGACAACTCTCTAGCGCTCTTCATGCCTCTCACCTACCTTACTCTGACCCTGGGGTCTACCAGTATGTATAGTATTTCGAGGATGAATCTAGCTATTAAGTATACACCTACGTAGACGACGAACAATGCTGTAATAGTGAGGGCGTCACCTGATATTATTGCAGCATAGTATAGCGTGCCCATCCCCGGCCAATCGAAGACTGACTCAGTGATTATCATGCCGCCGAGCGTCCCTGCTAATGCTAGGATCACGTTTGTTAGTATCGGTACAAGAGAAGGCCTCATAACATACTTCCTCGTTATATCCTTCTCGGATAACCCCTTTGCTTTTGCAACCATCACGTAATCCTCTCTTACCACCCTTAGAAGCATAGCTCTAATCCCGTAGAGCCAGCTACCTAAGGCTATTATTATGAATACTATGAGAGGGGGCGTGATATACCATAATACCATAAGGAAGTTCTGGGATGGATTAGACCAGAAGTTGTTTAGGTACGTTGTCACCCCTCTAAGGCTTGTCGGGAACCATCCAAGCTGGTAGCCGAATACTCTTATAAATAGCATTGCAAGCCACCATAATGGTACAGCACTTGATAAAGCTGCGTAGGCTACTATACTTCTATCAATGAGAGTTCCATGCCTGTACGCTATCCGAGGGCCTAGTACTAATGCTATGGCTATAACTATTAGCTCACCGACTGTGACAACTATGATGGTTCTTGGTAGAACCATCGAGATAATGTATGCTATGTCGGCAGGCGGCATAGTGGGTACAACTCCTGCAACCATGTTATCTGTTGTCTTACCAAAGTTCAGTGTTAGCGCTCTCCACACGAGCAGCCACATGCGCTCGTATGCTGGTTTATCCAGCCCGTACTCCTTCATGAGCTGGAGGGTCCGGTTCTCCTTGAACTGCTGCACGTAGGCTGGGTCGATTTTACCGCCACCACTTCTTACTAGTGCTTCCACCTCAGCTCTAACCTGCTCTCTAATCATTGCCTGGTATATGTCTGAAGCATACCCTGAGAGCTCTAGTATAGCTGCTATAACAATAATTATAGCAATATATGAGGCTAGAAGTATTAGTCCACGCCTAGCTATATAGCGGCCGGCACCAGGCATTAAACCACCATTAAACCTTAAACTAATTGGACACCTATAAATATCTTATTAAATTTGATGTAGCCCGGGATTAACTCAAGTCTAATCCTAGAGGATTGAGGTGCTCTCCGAGAAAAGTTTTAAGGTTTAAGAGGAAAAATAAGTTTTAGAGGGTTAAGCCTTAGGCTTTCTAATTAATGCTACTATTGCTAGTATTATTGCTACCAGTGTTAACACTATGTTCACTATAACGTAGGTCTGGAGAGTGCTGACAGCATTCTGTGTATCGCTGACACTACTCTTGAGGCTTGCTACCTCCTGTGAAAGTGTTGCTACATCACCGCGGACGCTTTGCAGCTGTGTTGATACCTGCCCTGTTATAGTTGAGACGGCATTCTGGAGTGATGTACTGTACTGGTCTGATGTTATACTATTATATGTTGTAATGAGCTCTACTAGAGCTGTAGCAGTGTCTGCTAGAGCAGACCCTAACTGCTTCCTCAGCGTATCTAAGTCGGGTGTTAACTGTCCTTCAAGCTGTGATAATATGTAGTCTATCTGGCGGAGCGTGGCGTTCCTGACCTCACCTAGCACCTCGCTTAGAGGCTTCTGCTTAGCTTCAATTCTCGCAGCCTCTGATATTGAAGCTACACTGATAACCTGCTTGGAGATTGTTGGTACAGCTATTTCTTCAGATGTACCTATGAGTAGCAGCGTGTACCTGCCTCCATAAACCATGTTCTTAGTTAGCTCGGGGCTCAATGATACGCTGAATGTGTCTTCAGATACTTTTACGCCGCTTCCAGTAGCTATTATAGCACCCGCTGGGTCTTTTACAATGTACTTCAGCGAGAACGGTGGAATACCTGATAGTTTAACAGTTATATTTGCTGGCAGGCCTGGCACTATCTTACCGGGCACCTCTGGTGCTGGTGTCTCAAGTGATACTGATACTATTGATGTTAAGACGGGCTCACCGAAGTACCAGTCTCCCTTCTTGAACGGATATGATGGATCTCTGAACGCCTCGAGCACTAGTATCTGGTTCTGGGTATCTAGTGTTGTCAGCATGAATGGACCGTAGCTTATCCACGCGAGGTTATACTTGGCAATCCATTGTATATCAGCGTTTATTCTAGCCTGCCATTCATCCCATGATAGTAGTCCATTAGCATACTTGTTCACCCAGTTGAATGCTGTCTCATTATTCCGCCAGTTCTTTAAGGTCTCGTTTACTTTGGTCACATGCTCTGGCCATACAAGGCTGAACCAAGAGTACCCCTTCCTCTGGTATAGCACGTAGTTTGTTTCAGCTCTCCTGTTAAGGGCTAGATCGAATGTTACCGCGTGTATTTCAACCGGGTTAACCGGGCTGAAGGATGCCCATGAAGCAATATAGTTCTCATCGAAGTGCCAGTAGTCTACATACACTGTCACCCTCTTCTTCTCAGGATCGAATACGAAGCCTTTGACCGTGTCAGCCCACGGCTTAGCCTGGCTGGATAACCGTGGCTCCAGCGAGCTGTAGACTGGATCGTATACTAAGTCGAATAGGAATGCTAGGTAACCTACTACATCAGCGAATGTTATAGTTATCCCGTTGTGGAACTTTGTGCCTACGAGCTTACTGAAGTCGAAGACAACACGGCTTTTAGCCTTGGTTCCAGGAGCCACGTTAACCCACTTCTTGGCGTTGACATCCCATATTACTGCATTCGAGGGGACGTCTAGTTCTCCCTTAGGGCCAGCTGTCTCTACAGCATAGGGTGTCCTAAATGGTATTGGCTCACCGTTGAATGGGTGAGCCCACACCGAGGGATCGTATGTTACTCCAGCGAAGTCAGCACTGTAGACGTCTGAGAATCCACCCCACCAGTTCCAAGCGCTAGATGCAGTCCAGACGTAGAGGTGGCCTACTTTCAGCTCGCTCTTGCCTTCAACGTACATCTCACGGAGGTTCCATATACCTCTTAACCCAGCACCTAAATCTAAGGTTACACCCTTGACGTCTGTTCTTACAGGCCAGGCGTCTAGCCTAGTGGCAACCCATATTCTAATAGAATCATCTATACAGAGCTCTGTTGCATTCCTGTATAGTTCATCCCTCTCTGCTTTACTAGTATAGTTGCCGTTGTAAATCCTCAGGGTTAAGTCATCTATCTTATCATTCCTGTAGTTCCAGAATGCTGGCTCCTGCCATCCAGGCATGTTTCCGAACCATGGAGCACAGAACTGGGCTATTGCAGCTGAGTCGTAGCGGTTTATGCCGCCTTTACCCCATCCAGCAGTATATATGTGCCACTGGAATTCAGCTGGGTCTGTTCCATAGATTACGTCTATAGCCTGAGCGAAAGGCATCTCTATGTCATCTACAGTGAAGCCTAGCTTCTTGAGCTCTGCTGAGAACAGGTAGCCTATATCCCTCCTTTCGTCTTCAGGCCTTATTATGAATTTTAATGTTATAGGTGAACCCTCGTAAGTCCACTTCCCACCCACCTTTACTGCGCCAATCTTAGTTAGGATGTCTGTTACAACAGCGTTAACGTAGTCAGGGTTGTACGTGAACTCGTATTTTGCTACTATATCGGCTATTAAAGCGTAGTCAGGGTCGTACTGGCTTAGGAATGTGTACATTGGGACTGCGAACCCTCTCATTATAGTGCTGGTTACAGTGGCTCTATCAATCAAGTAGTTGAGGGCGAATCTTATCTGCTTGAATGCTAATGGGTTAACACCTTTACCTGGGTATGCTCCCAGCTCTACTATAGTATTGCCATCACTATAGTATATGTTGACTATCGCTACCTCTGGTACTCCTAGTCTAGCTGCAGCCTCACTTAACGTGAGGTTACCTTTAAAGACTTCTACGTGCACTGGGGCGGGGTTTAGCGTGAGCTCTATTAAGCCGGCTGGAGCTGTGTAGAGTTTTATGCCCGGCATACCCTGGAGTACTGCTGCTTGAACAGGCCTCACGGAGAATAGGTACGCGTATATATCGCCAGTTGATAGGGCGTCAGGTACCTCCTCTATAGTCTTTCTCACCGCTATTATTTTATCGGATGCCGGCCCGGGTTTAACCTCCTGGGCTTCTACTACTGTTAGAAGGGGTATGAATACTATTGAGGCTAGTATCATGGCTAACGCTAATAGTGGTATATACCTAGACAACTACACTCACCCGTTTATATTTAGTGAGCTTCTCCTGGTATATAAATCTTTAATATCATAATTTCAATAGCCTCTAGGTTAACACGTGGTGTAGGGGTTTGAGGTTCAGGTTGCTGCTTACCCTCGGCTTAATGCTACTCGCTTTATCGATAGTCATCTCATTGATCTCCATGACAGCCTACCCTGTAGAGTATACCTCGCAGGATGTCTACGTGTCTACTAGCGGGGTTGAAGTACCAGCTGTCCTGGGAATCCCAGGGGGTGAAAGTATTCTTGAACCCGTGCTTTCAGCAACTAATATAGGTGAGCAGGCAGTATACATTGAGGTGTTCTCAGTATTCAACGAGTCGGCTCCACTTGGTGGAGTAGTGCAGCCGGGTGAAACAGTTAACTTCACGTTAAACCACATATTCTACTATATTAAGTCGAGTGGTGGTGCAAGGCTCTCGCTGACTCTTAGAGGTTTTAAGATGCCCTTCATAGCTTTATCTATTCTATCACTGATAGCATTTATTGCTGGAACTGTTATCTCAGCTATCTCAGTGTACGCGTGGATACTTGAGAAATCCTTGGGGAGGGCTTCTAAGGCTTCAGCAACTCCTGGTTCCTAACTCCTGGTTTCCCATTCCACGGCTACGGGGTAAGAATCCAGATCACTGTGAGTAGCAGGGATAGGATTGCCGGGATCCCACCGTACTTCACTAGCTGGTGGAGGGCTTGCTCGAGCCTATACCTCCCGTATATGTTTTTAATTGTTGCTACAACCGTGAGGAGTGCTACATACTTTAATACTACGGCTACAACCCCACCTAGTGATTCAGCATTAAATGGAGCTGGTCCTCCGAGAACTATAAAGGTTACCGCTAGTAGTGAGACTGTTAAATCCATATCATGGAGGAGCGTGGCTAGTGCTAGAAGAGGACCTGAGAACTCTGTTTCAAAGCCGGCTATTATCTCCTGCTCGGCTTCAGGTATATTGAATGGCGGGTACATGGCTTTAGCTTGAATAGATGCTAGTAGAGCTATCAGCGAGAATACCAGGATTAGTATTGTAGCAGGGTTAACCCATAGCCTGGGGATCAGCATTGACGCCTCAGCGACTGAGAGTACAGCTGGCTCCTTGAACGTCGCTATATAGCATGGTATGAAGAGACCTGTAAAGTAGACTGGCTCACTGATTGTTAGAATACTGAGGAGTCTTGAGACACCTAGACTAGTATAGGGGCCTGGCATGGATAGCGATGCTATAGTGAGCATGAGTATAGGCATAACACTAGACATGTAGAAGAATACGAGGAAGTCCATCGGGCTCTGAATACTGAGGAACCCTAAGGGGAGTATCAGCATTGATGCAGTAATACTGGCTACCCCGATTAACAGTGAGACCTCTGCTACCCTCTGCATGCTGTACCTCGATTTAACTACTTCTTTAGCCCTCAATAGCTTCCAGAAGTCTGCGAGCGGCTGCAGGATACCGTAGGGTCCAACATACGCTGGCCCCATCCTCCTCTGGTATCTAGCACTGATCTTCCTGACAAGGTACTGAGTGAGGAATGCAAGCATCATTAAAAACAGTAGCCCTGGGTATACTAGCGTGGATAACACGAGTTGCAGCGTGATTAAGGCGTCCATGCTACCACCCTGTAAGCATGAGTATGAGGGCTACTATAGCGAGGAGCACGAGGAGCCCTAGCCACGAGGAGATGAAGTTGAACCAGTCGTGTAAGCTACCGGTTTGAACTCTCTCTGTGAGCACCTTGTACAAGCTGCCTGCAAACCTCTTCATAAAGCTGAAGTAGAGGCTACCAACTCCTGGGGACAACTCACCTACAACATCTTCTCCTTCACCAGACAAGTAGGCTTCACTAACCCTCACCCTCCTAGACTTCAATGTATAGTAGAGAATGCTCAATACTAGCAGGATAACGCCGCTTCCAGCCATGACTAGCGTGGCTGCAAGAGATGGATCCTCGAGGTACAGTATCATTGCTCACCCACCACCTCCAAGCACTCTAATAGTAATCTCCTCTATAGCTCTACTACTATACCTTGCAACCCCCTCTACTGTCACAATAGATGAGGAGGCATCCTTGAAAACCCACTCTATGAACGGGAATACTGCTCCTAGAGCGAGGAGTGATAACGCCATGACTGCAAGGAGAATTTCAACTCTTCCTGCTTCAACCTTCTCGAACTGCCGTCTTCCTACCCCGAAGACCACGGAGTATATTGCTTTAAAGTAGCCTGGCAGGGAGAGAGCTGATACTACTATTACCAGCATGCTTCCAAGCAGGAAGCCCATGGATGTATACCCGTAGTATATTAGCAGCTTGGAGTAGAAGCCTAGTAGTGGTGGCAGGCCTGCGAGACTGAGGAACCCTGTAATCCAAGCGAAGCTTGCGAGAGGGTGGAGTCTTCCAACACCCTTCATTTCATCCATGTTTCTTGATCCAGCTGAATCAATGAAGACGCCGCTAGCCATGAAGAGCATTGACTTAGCTATACTGTGGGAGATTATGTGTGCTATAGCACCTGCTACAGCTATCTCGACTGCACTGGTATCCCCGGCTTGAAAGCCTGCTGTAAGCCCTATGTATATTATGCCAACATGGCTTATCGTGCTGTAGGCGAGCAGCCTCTTCACGTCCCTCTGATTCATCATCATTAAAGCGCCTATTAAGCCGCTTATTGAGCCAAGAATGAATAATGCTGCCAGCACGGCTTCACGGTACCCGGCTAAATAGCTGCTGGGACCGAAGATCGTGTAGAGGAACCTCATGGTAGCGTAGATACCGACATTGACTACTAGGCCTGAGAGAGCTGCTGATACAGGTGTTGGTGCCTCAGGATGGGCATCGGGTAGCCAGAAGTGATTGGGGAAGAGAGCTGACTTGTAGGTGAATACCCACAGCGAGAATGCGACCACTATCATTCCAGCGTACTTTAAGGCGTCTCTAGCGGCAACATACTCCTCTGCAATCCTGGAGAGAACCCCCATGTTAAGAGAGCCGTGTGTAGCGTAGAGTATGACGAGGGCTCCAAAGTAGAGGTTTGTTGCTACTGCACCTATCAACGCGTACTTTGCTGCTGCTTCAACAGCTTCAGCTCTATTCTTATGGTATGCTACAAGACCGTAGGCGGAGACGCTTAGAACCTCGAGCATTACGAAGAGATTGAATACGTCGCCTGTGTATATGCATCCTAGTATCCCTATCTCCAAGCCTACGAGTAGGATATAGTACCATAAGGGTTCATCGAGGTGGCGGCTGTACCAGGTTGAGTAGACTGTGACAGCAAGCATTATTAGAGCACTACAAGCTCCAATTAAAGCGTTCAGCTCATCCACCTCGTAGACGATGCCGAAGTGTGGAGGCCACCCGCCGAACTTGTATAGGATTGGCTGGCCCGACCTGTAGACTTCAGCAAGTATTATAAGCGATGAAATAGCTGCTATAGAGGAGCCTATCAACGCTAGTATACTCGGAGTTCTTCCACCAGGAGCCAGCTTATCTAGCAGCGGCGTTATGAATGCTGTGAGAGCTAGCAACGGGATGAGCAGCCCGGTTAAATTGTAGGCTAGAGCTTCAAGCATTCCCTTCCACCTCACTCGAATATACGCTTCGAGTACTCCTCGAATGCAAGGGATATCCCCTTCCTAGCCTCCTCCGGCTCCACGGTTGGAGCGTAAATCCAGTGAACGTAGAAGGCTTTCTCATCCTCTCTAATCTCAACGACAACGGTTCCCGGGGTATTCGTTATAGAGTTGGCTGTCGCTGTTATAGCATAGTCTGAGGAAACCTCGTAGGGGACTTTAACTATCGCTGGCCTCACTGGTGTCTTAGGGTGAAGTATCCTCTTAATGACATCTATATGAGCTAATGCCTCGTAGAGAGTGAAGTATTTTACTGCGTAGAAAACCAGCCAGAACCACCTGGAGGGCTGAGCAATCTTCCATGGATTCGAGATGGTTATATTAGAGAATAAGACTCCTACAACGCATGCAACTACTGCTCCAGTGATGAGGTCGTAGGGTTGAATACTACCCGAGAACACTATGTAGGTTACATATGAGAGTGCAGCAACCACGAGTGCCCTAGTGAACCTCCCCACTTGAATCACCCCTTGAGCCTTCTTATCCCCCTCATATCAAGTGTATGGTAGTGCTTGTAGAGCTGGTAGCCTAGGAAGACTAGGAATAACGTGACAGCTAAACCTATGACTACAGCAGTTAACACGAGTGCCTGGGGTAACGGGTCTACAGCCCTTTGAACAAACTCCTGGAGGTTGCTTGGAGCCGGCTCGGTGACGAGTACTGGTGGACGCGGGCTAACCCCGTTAACCCACCTCCTGTAGCCGATGTATACTGCGAAAGCGTTAAGTGTATCCGAGAATATGGTTAGAGCTATCAGCTTCTTAACGTAGTGCGGCCTGAAGAAAAGCCCGTATATCGATATAGCGAAGTTGAATATCAAGGAGAATAGTGTAAGAGTGAACAAGTAGCTTACGAGAGGACTACTCACGTCCACCACCTCCCTGGGATCCAGCTTCAGGCATAGCTAGAAGCATAAAGGCTATAGTGAACCCGGCTGCAACAGCAAAGAACTCGAATAGATTGAAGAACCAGAGCGTGCCGCTAATTAACGCCCCATTCACCTCCCATGGGAAGCTTAAAGGTGAATCCGGCTTAGCCATGTTCTGGAATACGTAGGTGTTGACTCCCAGCAGGAGGCCTACAATAGATAGTAGTATGCTGGTAACACCTATCCCTGTTAACCCAAAGCTTCTTAAAATTACCATGTTCCCACTGCTCACTCCTCTCTCAACGAGAAAGGCTATTGAGAACACTATGATCACTACCATTGGTGCTACAGCTGCTGTAGCACCACCCTGGAAGCCTCCTCCAGGTGTCAAGTGACCGTGGAGAGCTATGGATGCCCCGACAGTTATAATCATTGGTAGTGTCAGCTTTGTCACAGTCTTAACTATCTTGGATAGTCCTAGCTCACTGCCAGAGGGAAGCTTGTAGGATACTCCCCTAGCTAGTGCTAACCCAGCTATTAAGGCTAGATAGAACACGCTTGTCTCAAATAGAGTGTCGAGGCCACGGTAATCCCAGACTATTGCTGTCACAGCCTCAGGGGAGTTGACGGTGTAGTCGGGTAGCATTGGATTATACGTGGTCAACAGGTAGAACTCAGGGAGGCATAGGCTTGGTACAGGGCACTTAAACCACTCGCCTGGTGTAACCCACTCCCATGCTATTGTAGCTAGAAGGCTTAACCCTGCTAGTAGAGCTAGGATCACAGTCAGCCTGACCAGGCTTCTCATTCCTTCTCCCACCTCTCAGTTCTACTGATCAGTAGGAGTAGAACACCAGGTATCAGTCCCACTGAGACTGGAAGGTATACTAGAACTATGTCTGGTGCCATTAGAATGTAGAAGATTAAAGCGTAGAAGCCGCTTTGAGCTGCACTGAATATTGTTGCTTTAACGAGGTCTCGTTCAGTTATAGCGAAGTATGTTGCTATTGTTGAAGCGACACCTGAGAGAGCCATTAGCAAGTAGACTGCTAGCTCGGCTAGCGTGGTCACTCGACACCACCCTTCACACACATCTCCTCGTTAAGCGCGTCGTGAATGCATGGTTCTACTCTCGCTACACCTGCCTTGTGAACTGCGCGTGCGAGAGCGTGGGAGCCTGCCGGAGCGAGTATTAGTATTATGAAGGCTGTTACAAAGCCTGCTCCAGCCATAAACCACTTGTAGACTCCTAGTTCATCGATGGTTATGGCTAGTAGTGACGCCCCAACTATAGGGTATACTCCACCCCATATAGTCGATACTGTCGCAGCATGCAGTCTTAGATAGAAGTTCTTGAATCTATGCATGCCTACCGCACCTATTATCGAGGATACCGCGCCTAGGCATAACAGGGCTGTGCCAAGATACTCTAATACTACTCTGAGTACAGTCACTTCTAACCACCCATCTCCTCTCTTCTCTCAAGGTATTTAGCAATGTAGATGTCTAGAGCGTAAATCCATAGAGCTAAGGGTATGGCGACTACTACTAGGATCGCCTCCCTCAGGTATACTGCTGTTAATACAACCAGCACGGCAAGCATGTACGTCATTACATCGACAGCTAGAACTTGATCGCCTATAGTTGGTCCTTTCAGAACTCTAATGAATACTATTAGTGTTGATGTAATGTAAACTAGTAGTATTACAGGAATGAAGGAATCCGCGATCATTGTGAGCCCACCCTTCTAAGTGTTGAAAGACTTAGAGGAGATGAATCCCCGACAACATGGCCTGCCAGCCTGTACTCGCTTGTTGAAACGTAAGCGTTAAAGGGGCATGCTGTCACGCAGCGATAGCAGAAAACGCAGAGACTGTAGCTTACTATAGGGTATATTCTTCTCGGATTAATCTTCGGGGCTTCATAGCCTTCCGGTATAGGCGTCATTCTTATAGCGTCTGCAGGGCACTCTATCGCGCAGAGAGAGCACCCAGTACACTTGTTTAAATCCGCGTAGTGCATCCCCCTGATGTCTTTTTCAACGGGAGTCGGCTCCCTAGGATACTGGATCGTCGCTGGCTTGCTTACAATATTCTTTAAGGCTAGAGGGAGTATCTTCGGCTTACCCATCTTCTACCACCACTCAACTCCTTCATTGATACTTTAAGCACAGTATTCCTCTCTAAGTCTACAACTGTCACTCTCTCCATGCAGGAGATACAAGGGTCTAGTGACGTGAGTATGACTGGGAGGTCGGGTATCGTGTAGCCAACATAGAGGAAGCCTGTGTTAATAATGTTATTGAAGCTTGGAGTCCTAATCTTCACTCTATAGGGGTTAAGGCTTCTCCCATCGCTCATAACGTAGTATGTAAGCTCTCCTCTCTGAGCTTCAACCCTCGTATATGCTTCCCCAGGCGGGAACTTCCTGGGGAGTTTTCTCTCATCGGGTACAGGGTTACCGTCGCTCGGCAGCTTCTCGAGGATGTAGAGGGATATGTTAATGGATTCTAGGGTTTCATCCCATCTAACCATCATTCTAGCCCAGGAATCTCCTTCACTCCTTGTTACGACATTGAAGGGTATTTCACTGTATGCATCGTACCTATCGCTGGCTCTAGCATCAATTCTCACCCCGGATCCCCTGGCTACCGGGCCTAGGAGCCCGTGCATTGTCACATCAACGGGCTTAAGTCTTCCGACATCAACTAGTCTCTTCAGGATCGTTTCATCCTCCTCAAACACCTTCTTGTAGTACTCTACTCTCGGCTTCAACTCTAGTAGGAGCCTGCGGATTCTATCCTTCTTCTCCTCGCTGATGTCTCTTCTAACCCCGCCGACCATCATGTAGTCTGCTAGAACTCTATTCCCAGTCAGTATCTCTTTAGCCTTCATAACTCTCTCACGATCCAGCATGATATTCATGAAGAGGTTATCGAAGCCTATGTTCTCCGCCATAACTGCGTTTATCAGCATGTGGCTGTGTATACGCTCCAGCTCCATTGCGAGAACCCTGAGATACTTGGCTCTACTGCAGGGCTCTACGTCTAGCAGGGCTTCAAGTGCTCTCACATAGCAGTTTGCATGTACTGCGTTGCAGATCCCGCATACTCTCCCAACAACGAAGATGTCACGGTAGAACGTGTTCTTCTCAGCGAGCTTCTCTATACCACGGTGATTGTATCCTGTGTTTACTTCAACTTTAACTATCTCCTCGCCGTCAGCATAGGCTTTCAATAATAGTGGCTCGTGGAGTGCTGGGTGCTGGGGTCCAACAGGTATTTCAAGCGTGTAGGGTATCTCGATGATCTTCGATACACCCATGCTGTAGCTTACACCCCGCTATCCTTTCTCAACGGGTAGACGTTTCTCTCGGCTAGATCTGAGGGTACGAAGAAGCCGCGCTTCAGGAATGGGTTACCCTTGAATACTACGCCGAGTAGATCGTGAGTCTCGCATTCACCGGAGAGAACGCCGGGAATCAAGTCTACTAGTGAGTCTATAACAGGGTTATCGCGGGGCAGGAACGTTCTAATAACAATGGTCTCTTCCTCCGGGAGCAATACGATATAGTAGTCTAGTCTTATTTTACCCTCGCCAGCTAAGTCGGTGCCAGCAATAGTTGACACGTAGAATCCTTCTCTACCAGTCTTCTCGAGTAAACCTGTGAAAACACTCCTCAAGTCTCCTGGTTTAACCACATAGAGCTTTCTCCCCGGCTTTACGATACCTTTCTCCACGGCATACTTCTCAATTAAGTTAAGCTTCTCCTCTACACCCGTCATCAACAGCCTCCCCTCTTCTTATTCTATCAAGGAGCTTCACGATACCGTCTAGAATGGCTTCCGGCCGGGGAGGACAGCCTGGCACACAGATTGAAACGGGGACAGCTTTATCGGCTCCGGCTAGAACAGAGTACGACTTGTGGAAGACGCCCCCACTGCACGCGCATGCACCGACAGCTATAACAAACTTAGGGCAGGGCATCTGGTTGTATAGCCTCTTTAATCTTACAGCTGACTTCTTTGTTAGAGCCCCCGTCACTACCAGTATATCCCCGTGTCTTATACTAGGAGCCAGCTTGACACCAAACCTCTCCGGGTCGTAGAGTGGTGTTATTGCTGCTAGAACCTCTATATCGCATCCATTACAAGCCCCAGTGTTGAAGTGCACTAGCCAAGGGCTGTAGCGTATAATCCTGTACTCCCTGCCAGCTTCAGTAGCCTGCTTACGGGTACTAGCTGACATGTAAGCACCTGTGAACTTCAATGGAGATCAAGGATAGTTTATACTAATAAATATTGTGTTAGGATATCCTAACATGAAATGTTAGGTAAGGCTAACAAGCCCACCTATAACTGCTTGACCAAAAGACAGGCCTCCATCGTTAGGTGGGATTCTCTGCGGGAGTAGGGGTTTCAATCCAGCAGCCCTCAGACTGTCTCTAAGACCCCTGTATATATAGTCGTTTACAGCTGCTCCACCCGAGATGACGACACCATCAATGCTCTCGCCTTTAGTGGACTCTATGATCAGCTCGCCGTAGTAGTAGCCTAGGCTGTAGAGGAATGAGGCGGCTATACTACCATGGCTAGCTCTCCCAGCATCCTCGAGAAGCCTGACAACGGCTTCATAGTAGTCTAGTCTAAGCAGCCTGTTCTCCTGGCTGAGCTTAAATCCTTCTATCAGCCTGGGGGCTCCTCTACTAGCAAGAGCTTCGAGGAGAATAGCTGGCTCCCCCTCAAAGCTTCTCTCAACACTTGGATCCAGAATAGAGGCCACCATATCCAGTAGGCGGCCGGTGCTAGAGGCTAGAGTATACCTGCCTAACTCGACAAGCCTGAATGCTACACGCCCCTCCACGCGTGCTCCTCCAGTAGCACCTGGTAGAGTCTTTTCTATCTCGCTTACACTCCAACCCTTCCTAGCTAGGTAGCCGTAGAGTAGTCTGATGGGCTTAAGAGTATCTCTATCGCTGGTCAAGGGTACCTGGTCTATGGAGGCTACTCTCTTGTATACTCCTGGCTCCTCTACATTGAAGATTATTACCTCACCACCCCATATCGTTGAGTCGTCACCCCAACCGACACCGTCGACAGCTAGCCCGGCTACTCTACCCTTCAGTCCTCTATCTACTGCTGCACCATAAACGTGCGCGTAGTGATGCTGGACCTCTAATACTTGAGCCCCATGTCTCCTCGCGTACTCTAATCCCAGGGTTCTTGAATGGTAGAGTGGATGCTTGTCGACAACTACGATGAGGCTGTTCTCGTTTAAACCGTAGTTTCTAACCAGGTAGTCCAGGGCCTTTAAGAGGTCCAGTTGAGCGTTGAAGCTGTCTAAATCCCCTATGTACTGTGATACAACAATTTTGTCTTCAAAGCCCACTGCTCCTGTACTATTGAGGTCTCCTCCAAAAGCTATAACACTCCTGGATAACTCGAATGGTATTCTAATCCAGGCTGGAGCGTACCCGCGGGATCTTCTAAGCTGAACGTATTCTTCCCCAGTTTTACGTAGAACGCTATCGTCAACCCTGTTAACTATCTCTCTATCATGCACGAGGTAGAAGTCCACTATGCCTTTAAGCTTTCTTCTAGCGCACTCCTCGCTGGTACACATGGGTTCCCCGCTTACATTCCCGCTGGTCATAATGAGGAACTTGTCGCGTGTATTCATTAGTAGTATGAAGTGGAGTGGCGTGTAAGCTGTGAAAACCCCTTCGTGGCTTAACCCCGGTGAAACCAGCTTTGAAACCGGTGAGTCCTCGCGCTTAGGTAGCAGGAGTATGGGTGCTTGAGGGGAGTTTAAAAGCGCCTCATCCTCCTCGCTCATGTATACTAGTAGCTTGAGCACGCTGGTATCAAGCCCCATTACAGCAAAAGGCTTCCTAGGCCTCTTTTTCCGCAGCCTCAAGCGGTAGACTACATCATCGCTTGTAGCGAGAGCCGCTATATGGTAGCCGCCTACTCCTTTAACAGCTATAATGTATCCTTCATCTACTAGCTTAGCTGCATCGCCTATAGGGTCTTTTGAATCCAGTAGATTAAACTCGCTATCGTACAAGGCTAGCTTCGGCCCGTCCCTAGGGCAGCTTATACCTTGAGCATGATACCTTCTCTCATTACTTGGATCCCTATACTCTCTCATGCATTCATCGCAGAGCAGGTACTTAGCCATACTCGTGTTTTCACGGTCGTATGGAGACTTGTACATCATGGAGAAGCGGGGGCCACACCAAGCGCAGGAGTTAAATGGGTACATGTATCTCCTGTTAGAGGGGTCTAGTACCTCCATTAAGCAATGCTTGCACACAGCTAGGTCTGGTGGTATATTGGATCTAAGCAGTTTCACTTCACTGCTCTTCAGTATAGTGAACTCATGGTAGTATGCAGGGGCTTCTTCCTCCACGAATACTTCTTCTACTACAGCCGGAGGAGGCTTCTCGTATACTAGGAGGGCTAGAAACTCGTAGAGTTGTTCTTCAGAGCCTTCAACCCATACCTCGACTTCACTTCCCCCCACGTTTCTCACGTAGCCTTTCAGCCCTAGGCTCCGCACAATTCTGTCTATGAATGGCCTGAACCCCACTCCCTGCACTAGGCCTGCGATAACTACTCTGAAAGCCTTCAAGACTGCCACCACGCCTTCAGGTAAACGCTAAGCGGTTAACGCGATCCTAGAATAAATCTTCATCCTGAACGTACTCCTTACCAATCCTTAAGGCTATGGAGGCTTTACTAAGCTCGTAGCCTAAGTAGAAGAAGTGGTCTGGCAGGCTTGCAAGCTGCATCCTAGTGATCTCTGCTAGAATAGCTTTAGGATCCACACCTATAATTGTGTAGTCTGGTGCAGCCTCCCCTGGCTTATAATGCTCAACCACTATTCTACTAGAGTCATGGTCGACGTGGATTCTAAAGAATCCCTTTGGGTCGGCTTTAAACCCTAGTCTCTCCCCGGCTTCAACTACAATACCCTGGAGCTGCAGTGGAGTAGTCTTCCTCCTCTTATCTTTGAGAACAAGAAGGTTTATTGAGAGGTCTTTAGGAGGCCTCTTCTCCCTCCGCGCTATCAAGCACATATCTAAAGCTCTTCTAAGCTCTCTTGTAGAGCCCCGCGTCTTCACGCTAGCCTCTGTTGTAAGATATACTTCAACTCCAATCTCAACTCCCATTGATGCTATCAAGGCGTTAACCCCTACGCTATCCGCGTCAATCATTTCCGTGATGTTCCCGGCACCCATAAGGAGAGGGGTTTTTGGGAACATCTCTCTAGCCTTCACGTACCTCTCTAGTGAGCGGGTTAACCCGGCTAGTGGTATATCTAGAATAGGGTCAAGGATAATCTTTGAAAACCCGTGCTCAACAGCAGTACTGTAGGTGTGAGCTAAGCTGTCGAGGACCTCCTGTCCTTGTGCCTCCTCACCCGGTATTAACACTACGGCTTTATCTTTCAAGCCATCAATATCCATGAATTCTCTGAGCCTACTGAGAGTAAAGCTCATGAGCAAGTCTACACCGGCATCTAAAGCCTCCTTTAAAACCAATGTATCAGGGGAGTCAACGCCTACAGGCCTGCCTGTAGACTCTCTTACACTATCCACGAGTTCCCTGAGACCTCTGGGATTATAGTGTAGTGGGAACCCGAGTACTATTACGTCAGCTCCGCTGCCAGAAGCTTTAACTGCACTCCTTACTACGTCTTCTACACGGGATTCACGGGGCACGTAGACTTCATGTAGTATTATAGGGTAGAGAGGGCTCACGTAGACCTTGCCCTCCACGCCTATAGTGAAATAGTAGTTTCTTGAAGCCTCCTTCTTCAGCTCCTCGAGGATCGCTAGATCTCTCTCCGCTCTCTGCGCTGCTATTAATTCGTCAGCCGGCTCTACTCTCGAGAGCTCCACGCCCCTGGCCACCGCGTCGATCATTAAGGGTATATCATGTAGGTATCTAACGCCCTTGACCACAGGCTTACCCATTATCTCTGAGACTCTTGTGAGATCTCCGCTTGTGAATCCAGGCACTATGATTAAATCAACATCTTTAAGCTCCTCTAGATGCCTTGGGAGTTCTTTCTCAAGGTAGCTGCTAGTCATCATTGCAGCAACGGGAATAGGCAGCTCGACAACTACTATCTCTAGACCCGGCCTGCTCAGCTCAGCAGCTAGTCTTCGCACCTCGCTGCCTGCAAGCCTACCTGTGATGAGTGCTATCTTCAATCCTCCGCCACCTAGTGTACTCGAGGATTCTCCGAGGATGATCTATTACTCTAATACCGGGTACGCCTCTAAGCCTCTCGATTATACTAGTGTAGAATGGGTGTGGTTTAACCACTACTTCTACATCGAATAGTATAGCGTTGAAGGGGCATGCATTAATACAGATATAGCATCTAGTGCACTTCGAAGGATCTACCTTCACCTTATGAAGCACATCCTTTCGGAGAGCTCCTGTAGGACAGGAGTCTGCTGCAGTACACTCAGTGCATTTAGAGCACTTCTCCCTCTCAACGAGTATTGGTATGAGGCTTCTCGTCTCGTACAGATCCACGGGTAGAACTAGGACTTCAATGTTATTCTTGAGAGCGTGCATAACCATGTTTGAGACTAGGGAGTCAGCTATACCGTTAACTATCTTAGCTACCGTATTCATTGAGGCCGGGGATACGACTGCAATACTGTACACGCCCTTATAGAACCTGCCTGTCGAAGGGTATCCTGGGGCTTCTTCATCCTCGAAGACTACTCCAGTAGGATACGGGCCTTTCAAAATGCTCTCTAGTTCCCCGAGAAGCCCGTACATTGCTAGGATGCTTCTACCAGCCCTAGACACGAATGCTGTGACAGCTACACCAGCCTCCACGAGGTTCTTAATAGCCTCAATGCTCTCCTTCATGAAGGCTCCTGCACCAGTAATACCCCATGCAATGCTTTCAGCCACGCTTATCCGCCAGCTTCCTCTATATCCTCGATGAATGCTAGATTGTAGTCTAGTTCAGGTATATACTTTAATCTAGCTTTAACGCGGACTCCTTTGTACTTGACTGTAATACTAACATCCATGTTCCTTGTTTTCAGCGTGGTATAAGAGTAAGGGTCGCTGGGGTCTCCCGGGCTATCAATTCTAATTTTAACTTTAGCATCCTCTCTAAACGGCTGAGCTTTAATAGCGTTCTCAATGATTTTTTCAAGTAGCCTGGCATCTTCCTCGCTTTTCACTGGTATACCGGTGAACTGGTGTACAACCATGCCTACTGCTATACCTGCTTCAAAGACAGCTCTATCCCTCGGTGTCACCTTCTCCGAGAAGTACTTGCTAGCCCTATCACTACTCGTATACATCACCCACACGTCTTATGGTGACGTTCTTCCTGCTACTAATGTACTCTAGCATTCTTGAAGCTATCTTCAACTTGGCTCTCTTCAACTCTCTATTAAATGAGGCTGTTTTACCCGGGCACGGAGTGGGCTCGCCATGGAGATCAAAGCCTGCTAGGTAGACTTCTCTAACACCTAACGCGACTGCTACGAAGACTCCTCTATCCCCATCCGTGAAGCCGCCGAAATTATAGACGTGGGGCCTTGGCTCAACCTGCGTAGAGCCAATTAAGGGGCCCTTAAAGCCTTTCGTGTACTCTTTAATCCTAGGTATGTTGTCTCCATGAGCGTGTATTACTGTAACTGACCCAGTACTAGAGGCCCTCCATAAATCCACGGCTAACCCATCGAGATCTGTGACAACAATACTAGGGGTTAAACTATTTAAGAGCAGGATGCTTGTAGAGCCATCTGACGCCACGAGTAGTGAATCCTCGAGCAGGCTGAGCTCCCTGGCAGTTTCTATATCTCTAAGAAGATTGCCTCCACAGCCGAATACTACTGCTCTCTTAAAGCCACCCTGTAATCTCTTCAAGTCGTCGAATTCGATCGTATTTGGGAGCCCACTTAGAATGGAGCTTAAGAGGTCTGCTGCCTCCTGATCTCTATCGAATGAGAGCTTTACTACCGACCTAATATATTGGTAGAGGGGCTCCCATTCCCTCCGAGGAATAATCCAGCTCATATCTTCCTTTAACCCCTATCCTTCAATAGATCTATAGCTCTCGCTTTAACCACTGATTCAACAGTATACTCGTGTATAGTTTCAAAGGATTTTACAGTCACATACACCAGGCTCTGGGGGTCTAGAGTGTTTTTCCTAGCTAAGAGCTCTGCTAGGCTAGCGGATACCAGCCTCGCTATATCCTCTGTGAAAAACGGCTTCTCGTGTACAGCTCTAACAAGCTCGGCTTCCTCAGCTCTCTTCAGATAGTTGCGTGGGGCTTGAAGCATGTTCTTTAATAGCTCGAATACCTCTAACGGCTCTACGCTGACACCCCTAGATTTAATGTAAGCGTTAACTCTTACCTTCTGCATGTGAGTGAAGGGCTTACCGTAGAGGTACTCGGAGACCGCCATCGCACAGGGGCAGGTGGTTAGAGTATAGAATCCTCCCCCACTGTACTCGGCTACCGGGGTTATCGAGCCCCCCTCACGTTCAACCGAGATGCGGGCGTAGAGAAAGCCGTTGCTAGAGTACTCGTGCTGCGATTGTGAGTAGTAGAGTCTCCCCTTAACTGTAACTACAGCTCTACTTGAGTAGTCGTTGGCTTCGAGTAGTCTTAGAGCAAGCCTTCTCAGCACGCTTAAATCCAGCCTGTTGAAAGGCTTCATGACACTGGTGAAAGCTTCGTATATACGTGAAAGATGGGCTCCCTTTAAGTGTCCTGGCAGATCCACTGAGATCTTGAATACTGGTGTAACAATGTATTCACCAGCTAACAGCGGCGGCGACCGCAGTCTCCCCAAGCCCACGTTGTTAACGCGTACTTCAATTGAAGGACGCTCTGAATGTACGTCTGGGATCTCCAAGCTGGTACACCTTGAAGCAGCTACTTTAGTCCGGCTTCCTCGGTAAACTTCGCTAATTCTCCAGCAAGCTCGTCGATCTTCTTTACTCCTTCAAGCTTACTGGTAGCCTTCACACTACCATCCTTTACATGCATTAACAGGATTGTCGGGGATGCGTGAATATCGTAGTATTGGAAGCTACCTTTAGCTATGCTTGAATCACACTCTCTCGTGAACCAGCCGCATAAGATGACAATGTAGTGTGAGCTCTTGAATGTCGACCCGAAGATCTTCACGAAGGGATACCAGTATAAGTCTTGTACTCTGCAGGCAGGGCACTTAGTGTTATCAAAGTACACTACGTATACACCATCCTCCCACGGCTTAAAGTAGTCGCCCTCCACATGCTTTAACACCCACTTGCTTCTCGCTGCATCGTAAACGTAGACTCCATGCGGCTGCTCGGGTCCAATAGAGTCTACCTCTAAGCCTACACCTCCACCAGGCTTCTTCTCGGGTTTTGCTAGAAGCTTTCTAAGCAGTTCGAGCACCTCGTTATCAATACTCATAGAAACCCCTCCAACTCTAAGCAGACGTGGTACTGAACTAATCATAAAGAAAGTCTTATTATAGTGGCACTAAATTAACCTTAAGAATTGCAGGCTAGCTAAGCTTACAAAGCCATCTCTACGTAAATCTTACCTGGAAATTAGGGTTATATTTTTATAACCTCGTTTTCCAATCATAGTGGTTTGGTGAGAGAATGCCCGGGTTAAGGGATCTCATATACACGCCTCAAGCAGCTAAAGGGGAAGCTATAAGCAAAGTTGAAACTCATACACCTAGAATTGAAGCACCAGATGAAGTTAAGCCAGGCGAAGTATTTAAAGTTAAGGTTACCGTGGGCCCCCACCCGAACACCCTGGAGCACTCTATCAGATGGATCGAGCTGTACTTCGAGGAGGAGGGGAGGGCATTCAACCCGATCCTAGTGGGTAGGTACGAGCTGACGCCAGTCTACAGTGAGCCCACGATAGAAGTCTACTTGAAGGTGTCAAAACCCGGCAGGCTAATAGCACTCGAATACTGCAACCTGCATGGATTATGGGAGAGCTATAAGGAGATAAAGGTTAAAGGGTGAAGTCTTGAAGGTAGAGAAGTATTCTCTGAAAGATATAGCTCTCTCCGCGGTTGAAGCCTACAATAAGGTTAGGTCACCGGAGGCTACAGCCCGGTTAGTGGATGTTAGAGATGATGAAGGGCTAGCAGTCATCGAATTCCAGGGCTCTTTCTGCCTTACATGTGGTGTTAGAGACTGGGTTGAAGACTATAAGTACGTGTTAATATCTATGGGTTACGAGGCTGAGCTCATAGACTACCTGGAGCCGGAAGGAGAAGAATATAAAAGGGTGGGTGTATTCAAGGTTAAATCCGTCTAGGTGCTTAGAGGTGGAATCCCATGCTTGATGAAATAGACTTGAAGATAATCAAGGAGCTCACGGAGAACGCTAGGAAGCCGTTCAGGCAGATAGCGTTAAAGCTGGGTTTAAGTGATGTAGCCGTCATCAAGAGAGTGAGGAAGCTAGAGGCTCAGGGTGTTATCAGAAGGTATGTTCCCATAGTAAATCCAGCCAGTCTAGGCTACAATAAGGTAAGCTATACCGGCGTAAACGTTAAGCCTGAAAAACTCTTCGAGGTAGTCTCAAAGCTAAAGGAAAAGGAGTATGTGAAGTACCTTGCGATAACATCAGGCGACCACGAGATATTAGCAGTTATATGGGCGAGGGAGAGCGATGAGCTCCAGAGAATACACGATGAAATCAGGGGTATTGATGGAGTAGTAGAAGTGTACCCAGCAATACTTACAGACATAGTTAAAGCTGAAGCATACATCTAGCTACAGTGAAATCCAGGACTTACAGTTCAAGGGCACCGGTAGGCTTATATAATGGTTTCCGCTGAACCAGCTATTAGAGTATAGTGGTAATTAGAGGAAAGCATAAGACCACTATAATAGTTAGAATGAAGGTTGTAGATGCCACTAGCTCAGGCAGCCACCCGTATCTCTCAGCGATCAGAGTATTCATGACAGCTGGAGGCATGGCTGAAACCACGATAAGCTGAACGCCGTAAAACCAGTCGACTCTTGTAGCCGAGACAACTATAAGCGAGAGTAGAGGCGCTATTAGAAACCTGTAGAGGGATGCAACTGCTATAAAGCCCCACTCTTCATGCAGCACGCTGAGCCTTAGAGGTAGCCTAGCACCAAGTACAGCTGTAGCAACATAGCTTAGCAGCCTGGGAGCCCACCAGAGGAGGCTTGAAACCCTTTGGGACAGCCATGCGGGAAGCGTGTAGTGGCTAATCAACCCGAGAGTGAACCCTAGGAGAGCCGGCATTAAGAGCACTCTACGTAGAGATACTCTGCCCATGGACATCGCGTCAGGCACTACTACGTTTAAAACTAGTGTTACAACACCGTATGTTGCAGCAACATCGACTACTCCGAATAAAGCCATTGATACTGGGAAGCCTAGGAACACAGAGTTCGGGAACGCTGACACGAGGAAGAGAGCCCTGTAGTATTCTCTAGGCCTACCAGCTGTGATCAATTTAAGCGTGAAAGCCACGGTGAATACTAATAACAGGATTGAAAGAGAGATCCATGCATCACTTGCCGCAACCCCTCTATCAATGTAAATCTTGATGAAAGCTAGTGGTATCAGCAAGTAGTAGACAGTGTTAACCGCAAGCTTTAATCCTCTCTCAAATAAGCTAGCCCGCTTTAACACGCTGTTGAAGAATACTCTTACCAGTAGCCCGGCAACTATAAGCAGCATTAACACTGTGATCTCATTCACGTAGACCCCCTCCACTACGGCTTAAAGCAGCCTCTATTTCACATTAATATTGAGAATCAGCTGGAAGTATTAATGTGAAGGTATTAAAATAATACAACTCGTTCTAGGAGAACCCAGCTATACAGGCATTTGAAAACGGGATTCAACTCAACCTGGGTTTAAAGCCTAACGTAGCGAGTATCTCCTTCAGGTGCTTGAATAACTCCTCGATATCGCTGTCAGTGATGTAACCCATGTGGCCTATCCTGAAGGTTACATCCTTGACTTTACCGTATCCTTTAGCTATCTCAATACCCCTCTTCCTTAGCTCCTCGTATATAACAGGGCCTTTAACACCTGGTGGATTATAAACCACTGTTATTGTAGGGCTATAGTATCCGGGTTCAGCGAAGAGCTCTAAGCCGAGTTCTACTACACCTTTTCTTATCTTCTCAGCTCTCTCAGCGTACATTCTAAGCCATGCATCCTTCCCACCCATCTTCTCTACTATTCTCAATGCAACGTTTAACCCGGCTACCTGGGGGATAGGGGGTGTTGTAGGTGTTGACCACTGCTTCTCAAGGAACTCCTTCATCTCTAGGAGGTCGAAGTATAATCCTCTCTCAGGTATTCTAGCGGCTTTCTCGAAGACTCTCTCGCTTATAGCTGCCATGGCGAGACCTGGGGGAACCCCGAATGCCTTCTGGCTGCTAGCGAAGACTAAGTCTATGCCCCACTCATCGACTTTTAACTCCGCTGCCCCCATTGCTGAGACTGCATCAACAAAGAGTAGTTTATCGTGCTCTCTAACAACCTTAGCTAGGTCTCTCAATGGATTTAAGACGCCTGTACTAGTCTCATTGTAGGTTATTGTGACAGCTTCTACATCAGGATTCCTCTTCAACGCTTCATCGAGTTCCCCTGGTAGCACTGGCTTACCTAGCGGCTTCTCAAGGACTACAGCTGTCCTCCCATTTCTTTCAACAGCCTCCCTATACCTATTCCCGAATTCACCTATAACTGTCACCAGCACCTTACCTCTCGGGGAAATAGCGTTTCTCACGCTTGCCTCCATGAATCCAGTTCCACTTGAAGGAGCAAGGAGGACTGTAGCCTTACGCGCCTCGATGAAGTCTGCCAGCCGTTTAACCGTATCTCTATGGAGCTCCTGGTACTCCTTGCTCCTGTGGCTAACCTGCTGTATCCTCATGGCTTCAAGAACTTCTGGGAAGCAGGCCACAGGGCCTGCGGTGAACAACTTCATAGGCTTAGGCCACAGGATTCTTTCAACTTCTCTCACAGCATCCATGTAGCCAGCCATAACTAATCCCTGCAGTATTATGCTTCATCAAGCTTAAATAATCTAGAGCCTGTGAGAGCTGAGCAGGGTATCTCTCTAAAGCTACATAAAGCAGGTAGTACTCGGAGTCTAGCTTACATAGAGCTGGAAGAATAAGTTTCCTACGTGCACCTTATAAGTTCTACCTCAATCTATCTAACAAGATATCTGGCTGCTTCGAGTACATCCAAGTATATAATCACGGCTAGCAAAACACTTAAAGAGAGTTAGGTGGTTACGCGTGCCGAGTGTTAAAGTAGAGAAGGATAAATACAAGTTTATACCAGGGGTAATACTAGATGACGCTGACGAGGAAGTAGTATACGGCGTGCTAGGCTACTCGAAAGGAGATAAGTGTAGCAGGTGTCCTCTGAGAGGTATCTGCGGGTAGTTGACTAGTGGAGCGAGTCATCTCGAAGGGGGATAAGATAAAATATAAGTGCTTGAGAAGCGGTGTATGCTGTAGAAGCGGGCCTAATGTAGCTCTAACAGCATTTGATGTCTGCAGGATAGCTAGATTTCTTGGAGTTGAGTGGAGGAGGCTTATAGGCAGCTACATATACGCTGTAATAGCTGACCACATACCTATACCTGTTCTAAGAGGAGTAAACGGGAGATGTGTTTTCCTAGAGGTGATTAACGGGGTTCCCTCGTGCCGCATATATCCTGCAAGACCTAGAAGGTGCAGGCTATTCCCCTTCATACCGCTCTCCCCATCTATAACTGATAGAGTGAGAGTATCCAGTATCTGCCCGGGGATCGGGGAAGGAGAGGAGTCAGAGCCCCCCTGGAGTGAACTGGAAAGATACTCCGAGGAGGTTAAAGCCCACTACAAGCTTCTCTACGACTACATATTTACTAGAGGCTACGAGCCCTTGGATGCCCTTGAGGCAGTAATAGACTTCGTCTGCTCCCAGCACCACTCCCTATAGCTCGAGGAGTGTTAATTACCCAGCTAGCACTATAATGTTAATGGGGCTGAATACCATGTACGAGTTCGAGGCGTGGAAGACTATTGGATCCGACCGTGTCTCAGCAATAGGGTTAGGCACTTATGGTATAAAAAGCTATGATAAGGCTTTCGAAGCATTCACGTATGCTTTAACACATGGATTAAACCTCATAGATACAGCTGAAATGTATGATGCCGGGAGAGCTGAGGAGTTTGTTGGAAGAGTTGTAAGGCATATTGGAAGGGATAGAATATTCATTACAACTAAGATGCTTCCAAGCAGGCTTGACGATAAAGAGAAAATTGTAAGGGCGGCTGAGGAAGCACTGCGAAGGCTGGGAGTATCCTACGTCGACCTCTACTTAATCCACTGGCCTAACGAGAAGCTACCGGTAAGCACTCAAGTGAGGAACTTCGAGATACTAGCTGAGAAAGGGTTAACCAGGTATATTGGTGTAAGTAATTTTGATCCAGCAATGCTGAGAGAAGCCGTGGAGTCTACAGCCAAGCACGAAATAGTGGTTAACCAAGTCCACTATAGCGTTGTGGATAGACACTACGTTGAAAAAGAACTCCTCCCGTACTGTATTGAGAAGAAGATTACTCTTCAGGCGTACACGCCTCTGGAGAAAGGGGGTGTTGCCCTCAATAATGCAGTGAGAAGGGTGGCTGAAAGGTACGGTAAGACGCCTATTCAAGTTGCATTAAACTACCTTATAAGTCATGCAAGAGTCATCGCAATACCTAAGGCTGAAAGCCTTGAGCACGTAAAGGAGATTCTCGGAGCTCTCGGCTGGTGGATGAGCGTAGAGGATCTCGAGTACTTGAGGAGGCAGGCTTAACGCTCAGCCGGCCCCCATGACTTTCATCCTTCATGTACTCTGCCTCTAGCCTTGTATCCTTCAGGTGAGGTCTCAAGCTTCTCTAATCCTTTCTTGAAGGCCTCTCTAAGCTCTAGAGCCCTCTCCTCGGGCAGACCGTCGTAGGTGAAAACCCATCCACCCCATTCAACCCCTGCAGCATACTTCAACTTGTCTCTCGCCCTGTGCACCGGGTAGAATTCCACGTGGAGATGGAATAGTTCTCTCTCACCTCTACATGGAGCCTGGTGGATAGCCATCATGTATGGGAGACTGAAGTCGAAGAGACTGTTGTATCCTGCCACCACGACTTTAAGTGAGTCTGCTAGATCCTCTACTTCACTATCCGTTAGCTCCAGCAGGCTGGGAATATGCCTCTTCGACACTATGTGAACCTCGTAGGGCCACATGGCGTAGAATGGAAGGAATACTAGGAAGCCATTGTTCTCGTAGAGCAACCTGGTTTTCTCATCTCTCTCCAACTCCATTATACGGCACAGCAGGCAGCCACCCTGCTGCTCCCTGTACTCTTTGAGCATTACTAGCTCCCGCTCGATCCGCGGGGGTATGAATGGGAAGACGTAGATCTGGCTGTGCGGGTGGGTTAGCGATACACCGATGACTTCACCTTTATTCCTGAATGGAAGAACATGCTTTATTCTTTCATCGCTGCATTCACGAGCTGTAACAGTCTTTAACTCTCCAATGTATTTAACGAGGCTAGTGAACAACACTGTATCCAGGTCGCCTTCATGCTCAGGGGTTTCAACTACAACGTAAGATGCACCGTAGGCGGGCTCCACCTTGTAAATATCCCTGCTACCTCTCGATACAACAGCATCTCTTCTAAGTGCAGGAAACCTGTTTCCCAAGACGAGTACATCCCAGCCGTAGCCGGTTTCAGGGGCACCGGGACAAAACGGGCAACCTCCACTTCTCCACGGCCTGCCAGCTCTGCCGCTGGACACTATTATCCAGCATCCAAGGAGAGGATTCCACCGTAGCTCGTTGCTCAAATTAGACACCGGCAGGATCATATGGTAGTTTTAGAGTTTAAAGCCTGAGTGCTCATCGGGTTTACTTAGCTACCCGGGCTGAGCTAGAATGCATGGCGGCTTCTCAGTTAAGAGAATACTAGAGAGATATCGTAGTATTAAGCTTCTAGTTTCAGCTCCCGGGCGCGTAGACTTCCTCAATACGCATCAGGACTACAAGGGTCTGCCAGTAGTCCCAATAGCAGTCAACCTGAGAACCTATGTAGCTGTTGTTGAATCTTCAAGGAGGTTCATAGTTGAAAGCCTTAACCTAATGGAGGAGGGAAAGCTTTACAAGGATGAATTCGATCCTGCACGACCAATTCAAAGCTGGAAGGGGTGGTTTGGAAACTACTTGAGAGCTGTTGTCGCAGCTATACGCGATTACACTGGGGTATCCTTGAATGAAGGCTTCCACGCAGTAATATATAGTGAGGTCCCCATAGGCGGCGGGCTAGCTAGTAGTGCAGCTCTCGAAGTAGCATTTGCTAAAGCCCTTGACGCCTACTTCAACCTCGGGCTTAACACTAGCAGTCTAGCCGAGGTAAGCTTCAAAGCTGAGAACACTTATGTAGGAGTCCCCTGCGGGAGGCTGGATCAATACGGGTCAGCGTACGGGGGTGCTATACTACTCTACCCGCGTGAGCCGGTTAGAGTAGAAGTCCTCCCGCTGGAAAGCTTAGACATGGTTGTCGTGGACTCCGGTATAAGGCATAGTGTAGCTGAAATCCACCCTGTAAGACAACGAGAGATAAATGAGGGGTTGAAGCAGCTCATGGAGAACCCGCTTATACCACGGGAGCTGAAAGAGAAGCTTGGCTACAGGTTTGATGAGCCGCGCTGGAGTGAAATAGAATACCATGAGATAAAACCGTACCTTGATGCTATTAAGGATGCTCCAGCTAAGCGTATAGCGTTCACTATACTAATGAATGCCTCCACGATGAAAGCCATTGATTTAATTAAGAGAGGAGAGCCCAGACTCCAGGAGAAGCTCGGCGAGATAGTTAACGAGCAGCACGAGCTACTAAGAGACCTCTACGAGGTCAGCCTGCCAGAGCTCGAGAAAATAAGAAATGCTATGCTGGATGCAGGAGCATACGGTGTTAAGATAAGTGGAGCGGGGATGGGTGGAAGCCTTCTAGCTGTAGTACCCTCAGAGCAGGAGGTTAAGAAGAGAGTGCTTGATGCAGCCTTGAAGGCTGGAGCTAGGAGAGGATGGATCGTGAGGATCGATGAAGGAGCAAGAGTTGAAGACGGCTACATATAATAAGGCGTTTAAAAGACAGTGATCAAGTGGTGGATGACAGCTTGAAGCCCAGTGACGTAGAGCTGACTAGAAGATTAGCCGAGAACCCGAGGGTAAGCTTAAGGAGGCTTGCCCTCGAGCTAGGCGTGAGCTATATAGCGTTAAGGGAGAGGCTGAGGAAGCTTGTTAATAAAGGGCTAGTGGGCTTTGCATTAATGGTTTCACCCGAGCTAGCAGGCTACACTGCAGCTGTAGTGAGAATACGCAGTAGTGCTGTCGAGAGGATAGTTGCAAAAGCATACAAGTGTAATCGAGTGATTACAGGGCTGCTAGTTAACAGTAATGAGGCTATTCTAGTAGTCTACGGGAGAGATAAGAAGGATGTAGCATTCATTATTGAAATGCTAAGGAGCGAGGCAGACAACTTCGAGGCCAGCATAGAGTACGGCCGGCTCCCACCCGAGTTTAAAGTTCAGATAAGAAATCCTGCACCAAGCTGCACTCACTTAAACTGTAGTAGCTGTATCCCTGTACTCAGAAATAGAGTCAACAACTCCAATCGCTAGGTAGACCGTACGCTTCACATGTAAAAGTGAATATACTCTCTACAGTCGGCTTCCTCCTTAAATCCCTAATCCTCCTCTTATACCAGGGCATCGCCTTCAGGGTGTGGTATACTATCTCATTAAATATCTTCCAGCCTTCACTATTCAACTCGTCATCACTGAAAAATAGGTCTCTCTCCTCGTAGAGCTTGATTATGAGTCTCTCCACGTACTCCCTTATCTTGTCATCCATGATCTTATCCTACCCGGCTACTCCCTACAAGGCTTTAATTTGAGTATTCCATTCCTCTTAAGTACTTCCTCGAGTAGGGGTAGGACTTCCCCGATTGATCTATCAGCGTTTACTTCTATAAGCCTGCGTGTCTCCCTATAGTAGTCTATTATAGGCTTGAATGTCTCATGGAACACTCTGTATCTATTCCTGACGACTTCTGGGTCATCGTCAGCTCTTCTAATCAACTGGGCTCCATCGTAATCGCACTTCTCGTCTACGCGCGGCTTAGGCTCGTAGTATATATTGTATACTCTACCGCAGACAGGGCAGATCCTTCTACCGCTGAGCCTCTTCACAGCTACTTCCTCTGAGACAACTAGGTGTACTGCTGCATCTATAGTGGTGAATTCATCGAGGGCTCTAGCCTGCTTTAGAGTTCTAGGATACCCGTCTAGTATGAAACCTTTGGAGGCGTCGGCTTCCTGGAGCCTCTTCTTCACTACCTCTACGACTACTTCATCAGGTACCAGCATCCCCTTTTCAACATAGGATTTAACTAGGAGTCCCAGCTGAGAGCCTCTAGCTATCTCCTCTCTAAAGATGTCGCCTGTAGATATATGGGGGATACAGTACTTGTCTCTCAGAGCCTGAGCGTAAGTGCCTTTCCCGGCGCCTGGTGCTCCAATCAACACTATCCTCAACTAGCTTCACCCCTCCACGCTTTACTCTGGTCTTTGAATACCCGGTGAGGTTTAAAATGAAAACTAAACAGGCTACTTGTATCTCGGGTCTCTTATCCCAGTCCACTCGAGGAGCCTCTGGAATGCATGGTATTTCGAGATGACCTTAGAGCCGGCTGGCCCCGGCTTCTTCATGTAGAATGCGTTCACCTCGTATACTGTACCGTAGACCTGTCTATCTAAAGCTATTCTCCCAAGCCTTACTAAGTCTACGAGGAGGCCTGCGAGAGCTGGACTATCATTTATTCTCGCTACAATGTATACTTCATCCTTGAACTCTCCGAAACTATAGTACTCTACTATCATTGCAACGAACTTCTTGTCTCCAAGAGGTTCAAGGTATCCTGTAGGCCTAATGTAGTTTGGTGCCTCGTAGCCTAGTATATCCTCGACTACAGCACTCTTCGTCTTCTTCTTCATCAAGTTTCTCTCGGGGAGAGTGAGAGCTAGGAAGTCTGTGTTACCTCCGATATTGAATTGAGCTATATCTATAACCCTCCTGTTCCTCTCGTACATGTGTTCTAGCAGGTCAGCTGTGAGAGGAGTAGCCCCTGTTGAACCGTCGTCACCGAATATAACGCACTTCCACTCCCTGCAGAGCTCCACGAAGCCCGGGTCATTAGCTATCGGGGAGGGGATCGCGTTTACAAATGCTGCAGGCTTGTGCATCGAGGAGTATAGGGCTGTAGCGTAAGCGTACGTCTGGCTTGCTGTTAAATCACCGTTTAAAGCTGTAGTTTTAATTACTGCTGGGTTCCCCACGGGTTCAACAGGCTCAGTTGTCATGACGTTTACAACTACATCTACGTTAAGGCTCTTCCACTCGTCTACCAGCTCCATTACAGCCTCTCTGACACTCCTACCTTCTTCCCTTCCTCTAGCCTTCACAGGCAGCCCTTTCAAGCTGTTGAGGTGGATGCCTCTTCTAACCACTATATCTTTAAGTGAACCTGGTATCTGGGAGCTCGGGTAGTCTCTTCTAGCTAGCTCGTAGACGGTCTTCCCTACTTTTGATTCATCGACGTCGTAGGAGGCCACGATCTCAATGTCACTGTACTTGTAGGGGAGCCAGTCTCTCAACGGGACACCGTAGTCTGGTATCTCATTGCTTCTAAGCTTCTCTAATCCAACCTCGAAGTGAAGGGCTACGAGGCCTTGTCCTACAACTGCTACACGTATCAAGCCTGCCTCACCCCTAGATCTTAAGCTTGCTCAGCACCTCCTCCATGAAGACTAACGCCTTCTTGAATGCCTCTAAGCCTCTCTCGGACACCGTGTACACGGCTTCATCTCCTCTCTGCCTCCTGGTGAGCACTCCGTCTCTAACCATCCTGTAGATAGCTGTGTAGACTGTTATTGCGGGAGGATTGATCCCAAATCTCTCTCTAAGCTCGATTTTTATATCGTAGGCTCTCATAGGCTCACCTTTATCTAAGAGTATTTTAACCACGTAGAGCCAGAGGTTCTCGACTGTCAGCTTCCTAGTCAGCCTGGAGTATGCTTTAGGCTCAGGCAAGATTCTGCACCACGTATTTGTGATCACAAATACTCTGGTTATTAAGCATTTCACCAGCCAGGATCACGCGACTATCATTTTAACCCTGCTTCCCCTCATCTATAGCGTAGAGCCTGCAAGAGAGGGTTAAGGCTTGGAGAGGCTGTGCGGCTGGATTATACGTAAGGCTAGAGTTGGAAGCGTCCTCATAGTTGAAGTCAGCTGGAGTGGAAGTGTTAAGCCTAGAGTCCTTGTCTTCAAGGAGGATCGTGATAGAGAGATGTTCAAGCTCGCAGACTCCCTTAGCGTGGGGACTGCTATATGCTTTGAAGGCGAGGTATCCCAGGCTCAGAGAAGCAAGCGTGGAGTTGAATACGTTGCTGTGAAGCTAGAGGTTTACGGTGAACCCAGAGCACCCCTACCCGTCGATACTGTCGGCAAGGTTCCAGCTCTACTTGACACGAGAGTAAAGTACAGGTGGCTTCTAGCAAGAAACCCTGTTGAGAGAGCTGTCTTCAGGATTAGAGCCAGCATGCTTAAAGCTGCGAGAGAGTACCTTGAATCAAATGGATTCATAGAGGTGAATACTCCTAAAATTGTTGCCGCTGGCGCTGAAGGAGGAGCAACCCTCTTCAAAATCCAGTACTTTGAGAGAGAAGCCTTCTTAAGCCAGAGCCCCCAGCTATACAAGCAGATCCTCATGGCTAGCTTCGAGAGGATATACGAGATAACACCCTACTTCAGAGCAGAGAAGTTCAATACCACAAGACACCTCAACGAGTCATGGGGTATAGACGTGGAGCAAGGCTTCATAAGAGGCGTAGAAGATGTACTCGACACCCTCGAGAACCTTATAGCATACATAATAGAATACGTGTCCAGGAACAACCGTGAGGAACTAGAAGCTCTCGGAGTAGAGTTAAAGCGACCGGCAAGACCCTTCAAAAGATTAAGATTCAAGGAGGCTATAGATATACTTAGCAGCGAGGGAGTAGAAGTCTCAGAAAACGAGGATCTAAGTGATCAAGCTGAGAGAACACTTGGAGAGATAATGGCTGAGAAAGGTTACGATTTATACTTCATAGTAGGCTTCCCGTGGACTTCAACAGGCTTCTACTACATGAGGGAGGATGATAGAGTACACACCAGGAAGTTTGACTTAGACTACAAGGGGTTAGAGGTAGCAAGCGGCGGGCAGAGAGAACACAGGTACGAGAGGCTTGTTGAAGCTTTAAGAGATAAAGGGTTGAAGCCAGAAGACTTTGAATTCTACCTTGAGGCATTCAAGTACGGTATGCCACCCCATGGAGGATTCGGTCTAGGAGTTGAACGACTACTCATGAGGATGCTAGGCTTAGAGAACATAAGGGAAGCAATAATGTTCGTTAGGGATAGAACAAGGCTTGTACCATAGCCACTAAATACTATCCAGTCTCTAGTAATGGATAATGCTTCAGGGACACAGATTGCACTCCTGCCACGAACACCTAGTGGATCAGGTTTATAAGATCGTTTAAGATCAATTATACTAGGGGCAGCCAGATACCCTTGGACTCCGCCGCCAGGCAGCCCGGCTAGATGATTGATTAATTGCTTCAATCGTGTAGCTGGGCGCAGCCCAGGCGGGTCCGTAAAGGGGTATCCGTGGGTTGAGCCTGGCTAGGATACCCTGGGGTAGGCTACAGCCTTCTTCCACACTCCATTCTACAATGCTTTAAGACTTAGAGTTAGTATTAGTGAACGTATTTATTACTGGGTTTCTATGACCAGAGGTGTCGCCGGGGTTTACCGTGAAGGCTCAGCTGACACTTAGATTTAAGCGCAGGTGCCTCAAGCGGCTTACAGCTACTACTGTTATCGTGGTTTTCGTGACGCTACTTGTACTTCAAGCTGCAAGCTTAAGGATCCCTCTAGCTGGGTACAATGCTAATGTAACTGTAAGCTATGAGAGAGTCTACGTATGGGTTAATGTAAGCGGCTTGATAACCCCACCCTACCAGCATCTAGTAGGCTCCAGCGGGGTCTTGAATGCAAGCCTCGTAGTAAATAAAACCTCCATTCCACTGAACGTGGAGGTGGTGGAGGGAGTCTACATTGTAAGCTATGAGGGGGGAGTACTCTTCGATCAAGGCAGTATTGAGAATACTTCGCTTGCAACAGGTGTAGTGCTTAATACAGGGTTAGCAGGGTATTCACCGTTCAAGCCTTTAATTGTCGAGTCCGCCGGCCCTGGACGCTGGCTTCTCACCTTCTACTCACCATACCTGCTTAATGTGACCGCTGAAATCTCTATTCTCCCCGTTAACCCTGCTGTTAATGTAAGTAATAGAGGAGGATTAGCCTACACAGTAATCATAGATGTATACGGGTTGAATGCTACTGAGAGATACAGTATTCAAGTGAAGCCTTACTCCACTGAAACATTAAGAGTAGATTCAACCGGCATACCCGTGGTCACCGGGCAGTTTGCATCGTGGGGTCCACTAACGCTTACAGTAGAGGATGGAAGACTCACTATAGATTTAAGCGGGAACACCGTGCTTATAGCAGTAGCAGAGATTCTAGTAGCTGTGCTTGCAGCAGCACGGTTATGCACAGTTAGAGATTCTTCTTCGAAGAAAGCAAGGAGAAAGAGGAAGTAGCGGGGGGTGGATTTGAACCACCGACCTCGGGGTTATGAGCCCCGCGGGCTACCTGGCTGCCCTACCCCGCTAGCCAGCCCCGCCGTATACAGGTCATGTTTTAAGGGGTTATAAGGTTTTGGAGCTGGATCCCCATTATACTCATCTAACTCTGTTATCGAGTGTACTATTAGCCATTTATTTCACGTAAAGTATAAATATAATCCCTGCTTGATATTATGGTTTACGGCTCGCCGCCGTAGCTCAGCCTGGTGGAGCGCTGCCCTGGTAAGGCAGAGGACCCGGGTTCGAATCCCGGCGGCGGCTCTCCACGTATGCTTAAACTGCTCTGTCCTCTCCACGATCTTCTCAGTACTTTAGGATCTCAGTGTACCCGTCTTCTAGTAGAGCTTTCTCAAGGCTTGTGAATGCTTCAAGCGGGCTTCTGTATCTTCTATCCGGGTTTAAGCTCACTGTTCTCAGCAGATACTCGAGTATTCTGGGGGGCACAGTATTCTGGAGGGCTGCTACATGGGATTCAAGGCGTTGTGAGATGAGCCTGTCTATTACTGTGAAGCCGGCTTCAACTCTACCGCTTTGTACTGCATCTCTCAGTATTCTCTCAACGTTTTCAGCGTACTCCTCTAGCCCTGGTTCTACTGATGTATCTACTTTAATATTGTGTATTACCTTAAGTACCAGCTTGTTGAGCTGGAGGTATTCGGGTACAGGTCTACCTAGAAGAGTATTTAACGCGAGCATTGATACCATGAACGCGTTGCTCGTTGAAGCTAGCCTCCTGGTGGCGAGTGATAGTGGATCCAAGGTTTCAAGACCCCTGTAGAGCCCTCTGTAAAGCGAGTCTAGCCTCTGGATTGATGTTGGGTTAGCTAGCACTGGCTTACGGCCTAAGGGTTCACCTGGATCCTCTGTGATTACAATGTCTACTGGCCTGAGAGTATTAAAGCCGAAGCCGGCTAGATTCATGTGGGCTGCGAGCCCTGTCATTCTGTGGAGCACGAGTAATATGCTTGCTAGATCAGTTTTACTGGGTAAGCTCTCTCCTTCAAGGAATGATGCTATCACTAGTGGGGGGTTTTCAAAGTATTCTCCCCCATTCCCGAGGCCCGCTATCACTCCCCTGCTCTCCAAAAGATACCT
Organism: Desulfurococcus sp.; assembly: GCA_026626905.1. Lineage (NCBI taxonomy): Archaea > Thermoproteati > Thermoproteota > Thermoprotei > Desulfurococcales > Desulfurococcaceae > Desulfurococcus > Desulfurococcus sp. The sequence goes on along the minus strand of JAPNUX010000003.1, from coordinate 135,322 downwards.
TGTAAACCGGGATAGCTTCTCAACGACACCTGGCTCAGCTATCTCAGTGCTTATCTGACCGTACATGCTGGGCTTCATTAACTGGTAGCTTACAGCATCTAGGGCATTTAATAGTAGTGTTGTGAAGGCGCTGAAGGCTTCAGGCCTTGGTACTATGAGGGTGAATCTGTTGCCGTGCTGGTCGCGGGCCTCCAAGCTGAATGTAAACTCGTCTTCTCCTAGTAGCCTGGTCACCTTGAAGCCGTAGATAACTCTATCCGTCCACATCTCTGGGGCTGCAGCCTTCTCGCTTAAAGCTTCCTCGGCGAGCACTCTTAGATCACCTGGTAGGTCGTCGGGAGCTACTAATCCAACCGCCATAGTGCAGAGGGATCCAGGTGTTGAAACCAGTGCTTGCAGCTCCCTGAAGGCTTCTCTTCCTTTACTGACTCGCCCGGCAGCCTCCTCTAGAATAGCTAGTATCCTACTTCCTGCTAGCAGTATTCTGAATAGTATTCTTCTATCCCGCCTGATAATCGAGTACGTTAACCCTTTTCTCTCCTCGAGGATCCGCGTACCGGATTCAACAAGACTCTCTAGTATCTCACTGCATGAGAGTAGTTTCTCCGGCTCTACAATGCTTACTTTTCTTACTAGTAGTGCTAGATTCAAAGGCTCTGAGAGAAGCTCGCTCGCTTCATTCAACCGCCTATAAATCTGTAAATGGGGGGTCAAAAGCACGTCCACCAGCATTAAAATAAGTGATCGGAATAATTTAAAGCCTTGAACCAGCTTTTTAATCAGCTACCCCGGTGGCAGGGATGAGTATAGCTGAAGCCTCTAGGAGAGTTGCAGGAGAGTTAAGGAGGATGCTACTAGAGTACTATGGTGAAGCCTACTACAGCACGGTGATTGGTGAGGGAGTCTCAGGTGACGAGACAAGACGCATAGATATTGCTGCCGAGGAGTATGCTGTCGACTTATTCAGAGGGTCAGGGTTAAACCTGTGGGTGGTTAGCGAGGAGAGAGGAGTGTACAGGCTGAGAGAGAAGCCAGACTACATTATTCTTCTAGACCCCTTGGATGGAAGCCTCAACTATGCTATGCAGATACCCTTCTCAAGTATATCCATAGTAGCCTATAACGCAAGTGAAACTATACCATTAATCCATGAAGCCGTCTACGGTATAGTCCAGAGTGTTTTCAGCGATGTAAGAGTAGAGTATGTTGATGGAAAAGCACTCCTTAATGGAAGAGTCTTCGAGAAGCGGGTCGAAAGGAGAAGGATTCCAGTAGTCTCAGCCTACCTTAATAACACCGGGGAGCTAGAAGCTCTCCGTAGAGCTCTAGCCGATCCTGCCGGAGGCTTAAAGCTGAGGATTATGGGTTCAGCATCCCTTGAAGCCTCACTATCTTCTCTCGGTTTAATTGACTACTTTGTATCGCTGACAGGCCGCTTAAGAAACATTGATGTCGCGCTAGCTATAGCCCTTGCCGTTAAGCTAGATAGTGGGATCCTAGTGTATCCGCCGCTAGAGGAGTTAAGAGTAGATGATGTTAAAGTTATTAGAAAGCTTATAATAGGCCCTAGGGAGGGCATGCCTTTAAGCCTTGGTGAAGGGTTTCAGGGCGGGCAGTTAAGCTACTAGCAACGGCTTAAGCCTCCCCGATAATACTCTCGCACCCTTCTTGGTGACTACTACGTTCTCCTCCATTCTAACCCCGTACCTACCATTGAAGTAGACACCTGGCTCCACAGTAAAAACCATTCCTGGCTCGAGTACTGTAGTACTCCCTTCTCTCAGGTATGGGGGTTCGTGTACTACTACACCTATACCGTGACCTAATCCATGAATGAACTTATCGCGTAAGCCGTGCTTCTCGAGTACTCTAGATGCTACTTCTGCTACCTCACCTGCTTTAACCCCCGGCTGGATGTAGTCTACTGCCTCCCAGAGTGCCTCTTCAACAGCCTCAAGACTCCTCTTCTCCTCAGGGCTCGGCCTGCCGTGCACTATCATCCTCGTTAAATCACTACACCTACCATTGTATTTAACGCCTACGTCAACTAGTATTAGATCCCTTCTACCAAGCCTTAAACTACCGGGGAGGGTGTGCGGGTAGCTGTTGTTCGGCTTGAATGCAATTATCGGCTCAAAAGCATACTTCTTCACTCCTTCTCTCCTCACTCTCTCCTCGAAGAAGCCTGCTAGCTCTGTCTCTGAGACTCCTTCACTAATGTTGTCTAGTAGTGTTCTCACACCTTTGATCGTTATTTCCACCGCCCTCTTGATCGCTTTGATCTCCTCACTATCCTTGATCATCCGCTGCCTCCACAGATCCTCTGAGACGTCTACTACTCTCTCTCCTAGAGGTACACTTGTTAAAGCCGCTACTGGGCCACGGATTCCGTCAACTCCAATCCTGCTGCTTGACTCAACTATCTCTTTTACAACCTCCTTCAACTCCTTCTCAGCTATTCTAGCATCACTAGGCTTCAAGCTTCTTGATAGAGCGTATACCTCCACGCTTTCCGGTAGTAGACTCCTATACCTATAGTATTCTAGTAGCGGCGTGTATAGTCTTATCCCGCCGTCTCTAGAGACGTGTAGTAGTAGTGTGGCGTCAGCAATTGACTCTACTCCCGTGTAGTATTCCACGTTGTCGGGTGACGTCACGAGGAGATCCTGGAGTCCTCGTGCCTCTAGGACTTCCAATAGCTTCTCCAGCCTCAACTCTACCACCGTCTACAGAGTCTGCTTTATTTAGAGTGAAAAGATAATATAGCTTACGACTACTATTAGAGCATGTATGGCACTGTAGGGTGGTGAACTCTAATGGCTAGAGAGGTTAAATGCCCTAGAGATGGCAACACCATGCTGTTAATCCTGGAGTCCGAGAAGCTGAGTGATGGAACTGTGAAAGCCTACTTCACCTACAAGTGCCCGGTGTGCGGCTTCAAGATTGAAGCTGAGAGAATAGAAGTTGCGCGTGGAGAGGAGGCTTTAAGCGTTAAGAGGATTATTAGGGTTCCAGCGTGAGTAAGCAGCCCGTCCTCTCCTTTTACTCTGCTGGATTACAGTTAATGCTGTACTCTACTGTGCAGCGTGCTGGCTAAACCCTTCTTTACTGGAGTATACAGCTTCTCGAGGAGCTCGTCGACTGAGCCCTCCAGCTTTAACTCTCCTTCCTCAAGGTAGAATGCGCTATCACATATACTCAACGCTACCCCTATGTCGTGTGTTGCTAGAGCTATAGTCTTACCCCTATTCTTCAACTCGACTATGAGGTCGGCTAGAATCATTCTTCTACTAGCATCTAGGTTCGCGAAGGCTTCATCGAGTGCGAGGAAATCTGGGTCTACTACAATGGCTCTCGCGATAGCGACCAGCTGCTTCTGGCCTGCTGAAAGGCCTGCAGCATTCTTCTCTAGGAGGCTGCTGAGACCTAGGATACCTGTGATAGCTTTAATCCTCTCATCGGCTTCCTTCTCGCTAACCCCTCTTAACTTGAGGCCTAACGCTATATTATCGCGTACAGTACCCTTAAGCATCACGGGTTTCTCGTGCACGTAGACAGCTCTCCTCCTATGTAGAGCGGTATCAGTTCTCCAAGGGTCTACTCCATCGTAGAGCACTACCCCCTGCTCCGGCTTGTATAGGAGGGATGCTATTTTGAGGAGTGTTGTCTTACCTGAAGCATTAGGGCCTAGTACTGCATAGCATTTTCCAGGCTCCATCTTCAAGCTTATATTTCTTAGAGCCGGCTTCCCCCTAGACTCGTAGCTGTATGATACCCCTTGCATCTCTACTTTGACGCCCATTTAGCATCCACCAGCACCCTGATCATTGAGAGCCCGATTATAATGAGTGTTAGAGATAAACCTAGGAGTACGGCATACTCGTACTCACCTAGCGATGTAGCTAGCGCTATGGATGTCGAGATCACCCTGGTAGACCCCTTAATGTTGCCTCCTACGACTAGCGCGACCCCAAGCTCTCCGATAGCCTTAGAGAAAGCCATCACTACACCTGATAGAAGGCCTGAGAGAGACTCCCTGAATACTATGAGAGCAGCCTGTCTACTCGTAGCGCCAAGGCTTAACGCAAGCTCCATGTAGCTTGAGACTCCAGCGGTAAGTATACGATAGGATACCGCGACTAGAAGAGGAGTCACCAGCACTGACTGCCCTATCACTATAGCCCACGGCGTGTAGAGGAGGTTGAGGAATCCTAGAGGCCCCCTTCTACTCAGCAGGAAGTAGAGTAGGAGGCCTATGAGGACTGTGGGTACTCCGACAAGAGCATCCATCACGTATACAACTGGCTTCTCACGCTTTGATACCGCTAGAATATAGGCTAAAGGTATACTCCATGAAACCGCTAGGAGGGTGGCAAGACCTGAGACCCATAGGCTTCTAAAAAATACTATGAGAGGAGGCTCTAGAATAGACTCCATTCTCAGCCGCCTTCAGCTATTTTTTGCCAAGTTGCAGCTAGCTCAGCAAGCTTATCTGATGCAGGGTAGAATAAGCTGCCCCCGTACTCCTGGACACCGAAACTTCTTATTAGCTCCTGTCCTTTACTACCCGCTATGAAGTCTATGAAAGCCTTTGCCATATCTCTCTCCCTACCCCCGCAGCTTGAGACAAGGTATGCACTGTAGATGTTTATGAGGTTTTCATCCCCGCTGAATAATTCCTTTATGCTGGGTATCCTCCCCTCCTTCTTATACTTGAGGTAGGTTCCAATATCGCTGAGAGTATAGGCTCCTCTCTCATCTGACATCACAAGGGTCTGACCCATTCCCTGACCAGCCTCGATATACCATTGCTTGCCCTCAGGGTTTAATCCAGCTTTCCTCCACAACTCTAGCTCCTTCACATGCGTCCCCGAGTTGTCTCCGCGGCTAATGAACAAAGCTTTCCCTGCCTCGCCGGCTGCATATATCTTCTGGAATGCTTCAATAGCGCTCTTAGCGCTTCCCACACCTGCTGGATCGCTGGAGGGCCCTACTATTATGAAGTAGTTGTAGGCGAATATCTTCTGGTACTCGATTACCCCGTCGCTCATATATGTTCGCTCAAGGCTTGGAGCATGCACTAGGACGAGGCAGGCATCCCCGCCAGCCGCTCTCTTCAATGCCTCCCCAGTCCCCACTGGAATGAAATCTATTACAACATTGGGATTTATCTTACGGAATTCGCCTGCGAGAGCGTCGAGGAGGCCTGTCTGGTAGAGGCTTGTTGTAGTAGTAGCTCTAATGTGGAGTGGCTCGCTCCCCGCAGTCAACTTATAGTATGCTACACCTGCTACCACCGCGATAGCTACGACTGCTACTGCTACAAGCAGTTTAGTCCGGGTGTCCACATGCACACACCTCGTTACCAATTTTCCGATAACGAACAATAGTATTTATATTTTTACGTTCTGCTTACTTAGCCAGCTATAATCTCCCCGATGTCCTCGCTTATAGTGTAGCCGTGGAGTCTTCCAGCTATAACTGGTGCCTGCTTCTTTAAGGCTTCAATGAACTGTCTGCCGGCTTCTTTTTCAAGGAAGCTTCTAGCTACTATGAAATCGTAGTGCTCTAGCCATATTGGAGTGTACTCTAAGCCGTAGGCTCGGGCAGCCTGCTCTATGACTACTCCGATGTCAGCGCTACCGTTAGCTACTTCCTCGGCGACCTCTAGATGAGTTTTAACTTCTCTCTCGTAGCCTTTAATCCCTGCTATAGCCTCCTGTAGTGGTATACCTCTTCTCAAAGCTTCTTCTTCTATCAGGTTGTCGAGTAGAGCTCTAGTGCCGGAGCCTTTCTGCCTGTTCACGAGTCTCAGCTCCCCGCTGAGTAGCTTCTCGATAGCTTCATCTCTACTCAATGGTCTCCTCGAAGCAAAGCCTATACTCCTCAGGTATCCTTTCACGAGGACTGCAATAGGCTTCAAGCCCAGGGATTCGTAGAAGGGCTTATTGTATTCCCTGCTCCTCTTATCGTATAAGTGCAAGCCGGCTAAGTGGGCTTCACCCATGAGCACAGAGTATAATCCAGCTGTGGATCCAACCCAGTAGGCTTCGATCACTAAACCCTTCTCTCTAAGCCAAGCGATAATATGGCTTAGAAGCAGGTCGTGGCTTGAAGCAGCTATCCAGCCTTCAAGCCGCCCTCGTACACCTGCAAGCTCAGTGAAGGGGGCTGCACCGAGAAGCCTATGATATGCTGACTCATACCTCCTCAGTAGCTCTAATCCAGCCTTGGTGAGACGGGCGCCGCCTCTCTCCCTTCCACCACGCCAGGCTTCAACCAGCTGGACTTCCAGCTGTTTTTCCGCTCGGGCGATCCTCTCCCATACACGCGAGTAAGGTATCCCTAGTATCCTGCTAGCTGAAAGCATTGAGCCTGTCTCCTTGACAAGGTAGAGTATCTCCGCTAGCTCCCTGTCGGCGACTTCAACCCCCTTATAGTAGAGTGAGAGCTTAACCCTGGGCTCTAAGCCTGCAAGCAAAGCCTAACCCCGGTTCAACAGTCAGGGAAACGTAAGCTCTACGAGGGTATTAATAGATGATTCCCAGACTGCTGAAAGCTAAGCCTCCACTTTCAGCTTAACACCTGTTATTTTTTTAGGGTCTAACCACTGAATACATGGATGGGTAGGTGAGAGTAGATTGCAATGCTTAATGGTGGTAGATTTTGATGAAGGCTTTGATAAGAAGGGTTTCAAGGAGCAGTGGTGGAGGCGAGGAGGCTCTAGCAAGACTATCAGAGTACGCGAGGATGAGCATTGATGAGGTACTAGTAAGACTGGGGAGTGATAGAGAAGGGCTTACACTTGAGGAGGCTGAGAGAAGACTTAAGGAGTATGGAGCTAACGAGGTAGTCCGCGAGAAGCCAGCTCCCTGGTACATTTACTTCCTGAAGGCTTTCATTAATCCATTCACAGGCATACTCCTCCTCATAATACTCGTATCCTATCTAGCCGACGTCCTCTTCGCCCCGCCTGGGGAAAGAGATTGGAGCACTATTATCATTGTCTCAGCGATGATTGTAGTCAGCGGAGTCATCTTATTCCTCCAAGAGTACCGTTCAATCATGGAGGCCGAGAAGCTTAAAGCTATGGTTAGCACTACTGTGGCAGTTAAGAGAAGAGATATTGGTGTAAAGGAGGTTAGAGTTGAGGAGATAGTCCCCGGGGACATAGTGTACCTTACAGCAGGAGACATGATTCCAGCTGATATAAGGATTATATCCTCCAAGGACTTCTTCGTCAACCAGGCTATCCTGACAGGTGAATCAGAGCCCGTGGAGAAGTATCCTGAGTTAAAAGAAGAGAGGAAGGCTAAGCATCTAACAATATTCGATCTCGATAACATATGCTTCATGGGAACCAGCGTAGTCAGCGGTACAGCGGTAGGTGTTGTAGTAGCAACAGGCGAGCACACATACCTCGGCTCCATGGCGAGGAAACTAGTGGGATTAAAGACTGTGACAGGATTCGAGAAGGGTGTTAGCGAAGTAAGCAAGCTCTTCATTAAATTCATGGTTGTAATGGCTCCAGTAGTCTTTATACTCAACTTTATAACAAAGAAGAACTGGCTTGACGCGCTCCTATTCTCCCTAGCTATAGCTGTCGGGCTAACACCCGAGATGCTTCCACTCGTAGTCACAGTCAGCCTAGCTAAAGGCGCTGTAGCAATGGCTAAACGTAAAACCATTGTGAAGAGGCTTGACGCAATCCAGAACTTTGGAGCAATGGATGTTCTCTGCACTGATAAAACTGGTACTCTAACAGCAGGTAGAATGGTTCTAGTAAAACACTTGAATATTAAAGGAGAGGAGGATGACAGAGTACTATTATACGCCTTCCTTAACAGCTACTTCCAGACAGGCTTGAAGAACCCGCTCGACCTGGCAATCCTAGAGTACGGTGCTGAGAGAGGAATAAAAGGAGTGGAATTAGAAAAAGTGTACAAGAAGATTGACGAGATACCATTCGACTTCACTAGGAGGAGGGTCTCTGTTGTAGTAGAGAAGAGTAGTAGCGGTGGCTTGAAGAGAGAGCTTGTAACCAAGGGTGCGGTAAGAGAAACTCTCTCTATATGTAGCCGCGTCGAGTACGAGGGGAAGGTTATCCCGTTAACCGAGGAGTTGAGGAAGCAGATAATGGATACCGTGGAGAAGCTACATGAGGATGGAATGAGAGTGCTAGCTGTAGCTAGGAGAGAAGATGTACCCCCGGAAAACGTGTTCAGTGCAGCTGACGAGAAGGATATGATACTAGTTGGATTCCTCGCGTTCCTAGACCCCCCGAAGGATACCGCTCCTATTGCAGTTAGAACTCTAAGAGATCACGGTGTAGAAGTAAAGGTTCTCACAGGGGACAACGAGATAATAGCAGGTAAGGTTTCAGCAAAGGTTGGAATACCTGTGAGGAAGGTTGTTGTAGGCGATGAAATAGAAGGCATGAGTGATGAAGAGCTGAGTAAAGTAGTAAGCGAGGCTACAGTCTTCGCTAGAATAACGCCTACACAGAAGATGAGGATAATTAAAGCGCTACGAGGGAAGGGGCATATAGTGGGATTCATAGGGGACGGAGTGAATGATGCTCCAGCCATGAGGGAGGCTGATGTATCTATCTCAGTGGAAAACGCTGTCGACATAGCTAAGGAGTCAGCTGACATGATACTCTTAGAGAGAAGCTTAATGGTGCTGAAAGAAGGAGTAGTTAAGGGGCGTGAAGCATTCGGCAACATCGTGAAGTATATTACTATCACTGCTAGCTCTAACTTCGGCAATGTATTCTCAGTCCTCGTAGCCAGCGCCTTCCTACCATTCCTCCCAATGACTCCAGTACAATTCCTCTTCCTCAACTTAACCTACGATCTCATGATGACACTGATACCCTGGGATAGAATGGATGAAGAATACGTTAGAAAGCCGAGGAGATGGAATGCCTCGAATATAGGGCGATTCATGGTTTGGTTTGGGCCTTTAAGCTCGATCTTCGATATAACAACCTATACTTTAATGTTCTTCGTGGTAGGCCCACTGGCTACCGGGGGGTCCTATTTTACTCTAAGCGAGCCCTTAAAGTCGAAGTTCATCTCAGTCTTCCAGACAGGTTGGTTTATAGAAAGCCTGTGGACACAGACCATGGTTGTAAACATGCTGAGAACTGAGAAGATACCGTTTATCCAGAGCAGGCCTTCGAAGCCACTACTCACTGCTATGCTAGTAGGCTTAACACTTGAAACAATCATGCCGTTCACCCCGCTTGGAGCAGTATTCGGCTTTACTCCTCTACCACCATTATACTTCGCGATAGTGCTAGCTCCAGCTGTACTAGCATACCTAGCCTTAGCACAGTTCGTAAAAACTATATATATAAGGAGGTATGGCTTCCTCTACTAGCCTGACATCACAGAGAGTACTCCCGGAGTAGTATTCCTCTAATTCTTTTCTTCCAGCTTACCGCTAGCTATTCCAGGAACTTGACGACTACTCTTTCCATGGATGTTCTACACTATTCTTCTCCTCAGTTTCACTGGTGATTAAGCTAGTGTAGGTTGAAGAGCTAGGTTTAAAATGGTTTCCATATGTGCTTGGCTGCCTGTAATCAATGCTAGCTGAGGCTACTCCACGCCTTCTCTTCTCAGTAGCATGTACTTTACGTTATCGTTGACTACGAGTGAGAAGAATAGTGTCAGCGTGATCACAGTGGCTGTGTATGCTGGAGGTATAGGCTTTACTCCAGGCATTCCTATTGTAGCTATGGCTGCCACGATAACTGTGTCCGCAAGGATAGCGTAGAACATGGTTTTACTCGGCTTCGACTCCCAGAAGTGGCCTCTCTCCCTTACCACGAATACTGTGAAGACGCCGAAGTAGAATAGTATTGTGAACGAGTATGTGCGTAGAGCATTGTAGTCTGCTTCCAGCCCAAAGTACTTTAACCCCACGTAGAGTACTACTAGTGACTCTACGACTACCAGCACGCCTAGTATCACCGAGGCTAATACTATCCTCCGCATATTCCATACATCAGGCTTCCTAGACCATCTAGCGTTATCAGTGGAGATCGAGAGGGTTACAAAGTCTACGAGGAACATTAGGAGGATAACGTCGAATGCTGATACAATGAACTTCTTGAATACTAGGAAGGCTACTACCACGAATATCACTATCTGGAATGTCTTCACTATCTTGTTGAGTATCCATGTCAGTATCCTCTGGTGGATTACACGGCTTACTTTCACTAAGTCAACTATGTTGACTAATCCCTCGGATGTTAAGACAACGCTTGCAGCACCTTTAGCTACATCAGTTGCTGTGCTGACGGCTATCCCTACTTCAGCCTGCTTGAGTGCTGGTGCATCGTTTACTCCATCCCCTGTCATCCCGACGATATGGCCTCTGGCCTGGAGGCTTTTAACTATAGTGTACTTGTCTTCAGGGTATACCTCTGCGAATCCATCGCTCTCTTCTGCCAGCCTTGAGGCTTGCTCAGGGTTCTTTTCGAGTAGCTCTCTCAGCTCAGCTATATTCACTATTCTACTCCCTATTCCAACCCGGCTGGCAACTTCTCTCGCTATGGGGAGAGCATCGCCTGTAACCATTTTCACTGAGATACCAAGGTTCTTTAATTCTTCTATGAGTTTCCCTGCATCCTTTCTAGGTGGATCGTGTAGTGCTACGAGGCCTGCTATCTTTAATGGATCGTTGACTCCTCCCACTGCTACAGCGAGAGTTCTATAGCCTTTCGCAGCGAACCCGGCTGCCTTATCATACAATATCTTCGCGTCGACTCCTGCTAGTGCTGCTACAGCACTTATCGCTCCCTTCACTGCTCTGAAAGCTCCTTCCTTCCCTTTGACGACAGCTTCTGTATGCTTTGTTTTCGGGTCGAAGGGCTTGAATGACTCCTGAATGTATTCTCCTAGAGGTAGATTACTGCTTCTAGCTGCATTCAGGAAGGCTAGGTCTATGGGGTCGTTGTTAGCCTCCTGAGATGCTAGTGCCCCGTAGAGCAGGACATCTTCTCTCTTAAAGCCCTCCATTGGGAGGATGTCGGCGACTTCAAGCTTGTTCATTGTGATAGTGCCTGTTTTATCAACACATAGTGTATCCATTGCTGCAGCATCATCAATAGCGTTAAGTCTTGTTATTAAGACCCCTTTCTTCACGAGTTCAACTGAGCCGAGAGCCATGCTTATAGTGAACATAGCTGGGAGTGCTACTGGTATAGAGGATGCAAGAAGGACTAGTGCAAGAGGAGCTATATCAAGCAGGTTTAACCCGATCAGATAGGATACCAATAGTGCTGAGGCGAGAGCAACCCCCACCATTACGAGAAGCCATTTAACAACCTGGGAGATAACTTCCTCGGAGTGTAGTTTAGGCCTTGCTATCTGGACCAACTCAACGGTTCTACCAAAGTACGTGTTTAAGCCTGTCGCCACCACGATCCCTGTGGCCTCTCCGCTTCTAACAATGGATCCAGAGTAGACTATGCTGGAGTGCTCCTTGGAAACAGGCAGCGACTCCCCTGTTAGAGCAGACTGGTCTACCTCAATACTTCCCTCCACAATTTTAACGTCAGCTGGCACGAAGTCCCCGGCTCTCAATCTTACTACATCCCCTGGAACCAGCTCTCTAGCCGGGACAAGCTGCCATACACCATCTCTTAGAACCCTAGCATTAATCCTCAGCTTCTGCTTCAAAGCCTCTAGCGCTCTAGAAGCCTTCTCCTCCTGAATAAAGCCTAGGAAGCCGTTAACGAAGAGTAGGGCTGTCACAATATACATGTCGAGATACTTGTGGAGAAGGAATGAAAGGATGATTACAGCTTCAAGCATCCATGCTGTAAGCCCAGTAAACTTCCTAGCAAACCTCACGTACGGGTTTACTTTTCTCTCAGGTACCTCGTTAAACCCATACTTCTTTAATCTAGCTTCAACCTCACTCCTACTTAAACCCTTCTCTAGATTACTCTGCAGGTATCTTACAGCATCCTCCACACTCATCTCATCAAAGACAGGTTTCTCTCCCCCAGCAGCCGTTTTACTCATGAACACCAGCACCTCTAGAGTAACTACTAGCATCAACCTCCCATAAATACCCGGCCATCTAGACCCACTCTGAGTAAGCCCGGGAAGCCGGCAGGCTGAAAGCACCATGAAACCTGGAGTTACAGGCGGGGACTCCATTAAAATGATTTAAATAACAGCTTGAATAAGGCTATTGTAGTAGAGTGGTTTAAAGACCAGCATACACGTCTTAACCACCAGTAGACCCACAGCTAGATGAATACTAGAAACACCCATAGCAACCCAGAAGGCGTAACAATCCCTACAGCATAATCCCAGACATCCCTACACTAATCCTTAGAGATAAACCCGAAACAACAATAAAGGATCAGACAACTCTAGAAGAGTCTCTAACACTCGTTGAAGATGAGTTTATAAGTTTTTCGGCTAGCATTCTACGAGGGGGTTTCCTCGAGTCCATGGAATGCTAACAACAATCCCGTGGAAGAAAAGTTTAAAACTATTCAAGCATACAGAAGACTAATAGAAAAACCCAGGTGGGAACCAGTTCAAAACAAGCAAAACTAAGAGCTCTAGAAGTCTAAGACAATGCTGCTTGATGGATTGGGTTCAAAACAAGCAAAAAACTGAGAGTAGCTCCTTATTAAACCAGCTTTCATAGCTGCTGGGAGGCTGGGGGTTGAAGACTACTTTACTTTCAGCCAGTAGCGTGAAGCGTCTCTTAACACGATACTACTCTCTACTCTCTCCTCGAGCTCTCTAGGGGTTAAAGGTATTACTTCGATGAAGTGTTTTAAGCCGAGCCTCCATTCAACTCTGTACACTAAGTCTAATCTATCCGTGAACTTTAAGCTCTCGAAGTCTCTTGAAATCACTATTAAGTCTACATCACTAGTTTTAACCCACGTGCCCTTCACGTAGCTCCCGAAGAGGTAGGCTTCCTCTACTCTAACATGCTTCTCTAGTTCTTCTAGAAGCCTTTTAACTTCTACTAGCACTTTCTCCAAGGACTCCTCTAACATAGTCTCTAATCCTCACTGCTAAGTCTACAGCTCTCTGAGCTTCAACTCTATCTACAGACTCACTTGGTAGTCCACCTGCCGCATCAGGGTATCTTGTAACCGTATAGTACTTGTTGAAGATGTATAACTGCTCTTCGAGGTCTCCTGGTAGAGTGAACCCGTGCTCTCTTAGAGTCCTGTAGAGCTCTGTTACAGCATGTATTCTCGGCGGCTCCTCCCTACAGTAAACGAAGAAGAGAGCTTTAAAGGTCTTTTCAACAGCCTGCTGAGCGTAGAAGGCTGCTCTAAACCACCGCTTCCTCTCAAGTGCATCGCGGGCATCAGCGAGATCCTCGTCAGCAGCCTTCAACCATAATAAGACTTCCCATCTAACCATGAATAATACCCTAAACCATATATTCTCCTGCAAGCTTATAGCTTAGAGCTACAGGGGTAAGGATGACTGTACGCTAAGGCCTATTAAAACCTATGCAGGCTGAAATACTTCAAACATAAGAATCCCCTTGCTTCCACGTGTAGGAGGCTGCAGGATCATTGTGGATTATAGCAGTAGTGCTCTCAGTGTTAATAGTCTTCGAGCTGTAGCCTTCATTCATATCTTCCACTAGCATCTAGAGTAGTGTAGTTTGAGTGAGGTTAGTGTTGGCTTCGCTTAAAGTACTATAGCTATTACCAGTGAATTCACTTTTGTTCTCGTAGGCCCTGTGACTAGGAGTGCCCCGGCCTCTTTTAGCGCTGTATACGTATCGTGTCTTCTAAGGTATTCTTCCACGTCTATTTTCCTCTCGTTTAAGACTTCTAGTGTGTATGAGTCTACGAGTCCTCCAGCAGCGTCTGTCGGCCCGTCTGTTCCATCAGTGTCTACTGCTAGGACTGCAGTGTTTCTGAGCCCGGCTATCTTTCTCGCTGCGCTTAATGCTACCTCCTGGTTTGGTCCCCCGGGCCCGGCTTCACCTGTGATAGTTATAGTTGTCTCGCCTCCAGCTATTATAGCACAGGGCTTCTTGAATGGTCTATCCTTATGGTATACCTCCTCGATTACTGAGCCTAAGACTACGCCTACTTCCCTAGCCTCACCTTCCAGCGTTGTTGTGAGAATGTAGGCATTTAACCCTAGCTCTACAGCCTTCCTCGCAGCGGATTCACATGCAATCCTACTGCTTGCTACTAGATAGTTGTGCACGTTTGGTAGATCCTCCTTCAATGTCTCTTCTCTCTCGCCTCTAACTCCTAGCTCTATGTGTCTTCTAACTCTCTCAGGCAGCTTACTCCAGAGGTTGTAGTACTCTAGTATTCGACGGGCATCCTGGAATGTTGATGGGTCTCTGACTGTAGGGCCTGATGCTACTACGTCTAGTCTATCTCCTACTACATCCGATATAATCAAGCTTATAACAGTCCCTTTCACTAGCCTGGCTAGCTTCCCACCTTTTACTCTCGATAAGTGTTTTCTCACAGTGTTAACCTCCTGTATTCTAGCACCACTCTTAATGAGGAGCTCGTTGACTCTCACTTTATCCTCGAGGGTTAACCCCTCCTCGGTTAAAGCGAATAGTGATGAGCCTCCACCTGATACCAGTACTAGCAGGAGGTCGTCTCCACCCACCATCCCGGCAACCTCGACTCCTAGTAGAGCGCCTCTCACAGAGTTCTCATCAGGGACTGGGTGCCCGGCTTCAATAACCTTGATCTTCTTTAATGGAAAGCTATACCCGTATTTTGTGATAGCTACTCCACCTGCAATCCTATCACCAAGTAAGTCCTCGACAGCCTTAGCCATGGGGCATGCAGCCTTACCGAAGGCTACAACATACACTCTACCCTTCAACTCGAATTCATCACCGCCCACGGTAACCCTGTCTCCTTCAACCCTTAGAGCTCTCACAACAGCCTGGTAGGGGTCAGCACTCTTCAAAGCCTCCTCCATTAATGCTAGAGCAATCTCCTTAGCTCTAACATCACCATGAGAGAGAAGCTCGCCGCGGTTAACCACGCTAGCCACCAGAGTAGATTATGTGAAGCCCACAGTAATTAGTCGTGCTTAAAGCACGTGGAGTGGGCAGTAGAAGATTAGCGTGGGAACAAGAGGGTGGGAGGAGAAGGGTTTAAAAGAACTGTTATTTAGAGAGGGGTTCCAGCGACTCTCTATATATGCTTCTAACAAGCTCTCTTGTAACACTTACTGGTGCTACATTGAATAAACCTGGGCTTCCCGGTGATGTCATCGCGTTCTCTGTGAGCTTCTCGACATCCTGCTCGGTGAACCCTAGATCTCTGAGCTTCTCGGGGCTGCCTACACTTGCAAGCCATTTCTCTAGTTCTACTGCTGCATGCTCTGCTTCACCAGGCTCTCCTTTAAGGTCGGGGATGATGGGTCTCAGGAAGTCAGCGCTTGTTGCAGGTAGTACCCGGTAAGTGATCTTCACTACAGATGGCATTAAGGCTGCCAGCCCTATTCCATGCGAGATCTTAGGGTTGAGCGCGCTTAACGGGTGCTCTAGAGCGTGAGTTAAGTGTAGGAGTGCTATATCGAATGCTATACCTGCTATTGCTGAAGCATACATGAGCCAGTAGCGTGCAATTATGTTCCCAGGCTCTCTTCTAGCTATTGGAAGCCACTTGTAGATTAATCGGGCAGCCGTCATAGCTAGCTCTTTGGAGTACGGGTTTCTCACAGTGGTTGTTGCAGCCTCGAATGCGTGGTTTAAAGCATCCAGCGAGGTAGCAATAGTCTGCTTCTCGGGGAGGGCTTTCGTTAAAATAGGATCCTCTATTGAGAATACAGGGTATAATGCAGCTCCAAGTATTGCTGGCTTATAGCCTCCATCAGACTGGGCGACAGCGAATTTATCGACTTCTGAGCCTGTTCCATGTGTTGTATTAATGCATATAATTGGAGCTGCTTTCTCGATTACAATTATCTTCTCGTAGAGTTCTTTAGCTGTCTTACCCGGGTAGTGTAGGAGGGCTGCAACAGTTTTAGCTGTATCATGGGAGCTGCCGCCGCCAATACTGAGGACTGCACCAGCTTTTACTTCTCTAGCTAGCTCAGCGGCTTTATCACAGCTCTCATAGGTTGGGTTTGGTCGAACTTCATCGAAGATAGTGTACTGTATACCCTTCTCCTCTAAGGCGGGTCTTACCTTATCCCACGCTCCTGTAGCCTTATAGCTGGTTTTACCGGTGACGATTAGAATGGAGTCTATGCCTCTCCCCTTCAGCCATCCAGCAATATCCTTTATCTTCTCTAAGGCTCCAACACCAAAGTAGGTGACTGGGCGGGCTGGCTGCAGCGTGAAGACATTCTCAAGGTTTATTTCAGCCTCCCATTTATACGACAACGCCACACACCTACTGGTAGTGTAATGTTTATATCCTAATAAAGTCTACATGTAATTTAGTTTCTATGTAAACTTTACAAGACTATATGTTCTAGAATGACTACTGGAGTGGGATTGCCGTGTACGGCTACTCAGGTAGAATTCTTAGAGTAGACTTATCGAGGCAGAAGGCTGTCGTGGAGGAGCTTAGAGAAGACCTTGTCAAGAGGTTTGTAGGTGGGAGGGGGGTTTGGAGCAAAAATCCTGTGGGATGAGCTTAAACCTGGCATCGACCCGCTGAGCCCTGAGAACAAGCTTGTATTCACGGTGGGGCCGCTTACAGGGACTAAAGTTCAGTCTGCGTCGAGATGGATTGCTCAATTCAAGTCCCCGC
Source organism: Desulfurococcus sp. (assembly GCA_026626905.1). Classification (NCBI taxonomy): domain Archaea; kingdom Thermoproteati; phylum Thermoproteota; class Thermoprotei; order Desulfurococcales; family Desulfurococcaceae; genus Desulfurococcus; species Desulfurococcus sp. The sequence continues at coordinate 118,566 of JAPNUX010000003.1, read as the reverse complement.
TCACGGGAACATACTTTAGGAGTGTTGGAGGAGGCTTCTTTGGAGCCTGGCTGAAATTCGCTGGCTTCGATGCGTTAATAGTAGAGGGGAGGCTGAGAAGCCCACCTACATCTACATAGCTGATGGCAGAGTAGAGTTTAGGAGTGCTGAGAGAATCTGGGGTATGACTACTGATGCTGCACGCGACTTCCTGCTGGATGAGACTGACAGGAATGCTAGAATGGTGTTAATAGGTCCAGCTGGAGAGAGACTCGTGAGGATCTCAGCTATAGTCACAGATGACATGAGGACTGCAGCTAGAGGTGGCGGCGGGGCTGTATGGGCTCGAAGAATCTTAAAGCAATTGTTGTAGTAGGGGATAGGAAGCCAGAGGTGTATGATGAAGAAGCACTTGATAAAGCTGTAAGAGAGCAGATTGAATCCTACAGGAGGAATCCTGGGTTTGAAGGCTTCCATAAGCTTGGAACACCTTTCGCCACCTACCCCTTCTACACTATAGGGCACTTCCCAACCTACAACTTCAAGCAGAAGGAGCTAGAGGGTGTTGAAGTATTCCAGGGGGAGAATCTAGGTAGGTATGTTGTCAAGCATGTAGCATGCTATAACTGCATGATAGCGTGCGGTAAGATATGGAAGGCAGCTAAGGGGCCTTACGCTGGCACAGTCTGGGATCACCCTGAGTACGAGACTCTTTGGTCGCTTGGAGGTAACCTCGGCAACATAAATGTGGAGTCTATAGTCTACGCTAACATGCTCTGCGATCGCTATGGTCTCGATACAATCTCGACAGGCGTAGTAATAGCTTTCGCAGTAGAGCTCTACGAGAAGGGGGTTATAGGGAAGAGCGAGACAGATGGCCTCGAATTAAGATGGGGAGACCCGGATATCATCCCAGAGCTAGTTAGGAGAATAGCATTACGGATAGGTATAGGAGACCTGCTAGCAGAGGGTGTGAAGAGAGCAGCTGAAGCTATAGGGAGAGGAGCTGAAAGGTACGCTATGCATGTTAAAGGCTTAGAGCTCCCAGCCTACGACCCCAGGTCAGCTAAAGCCCACGGCTTAAACTTTGCTACATCACCGATAGGGGCAAGCCATATGATCGGCTGGAATAAGTTCGAGATAATGGGGATTCCGAGAAAAGTAGACCCGTTTACTACTGAGGGTAAAGGCGAGCTAGCAAAATACGTGCAGGATGAGTCAGCGGCTGCTGAGACAGCAGTATTCTGCTTGTTCCCGTGGGGCACGGAGATGGTGAATATGGATATGTATGCTAGAATGCTCTATGCTGTAACAGGCGTAGAGGAGTTTAAGGATCCAAGATACCTCTGGCTTGTAGGTGAGAGAATATTCAACCTGGAGAGAGCTATAAATATTAGAGAAGGTATTGATGGAAGATACGATAAAATGCCTGAGAGAATAGTTAAAGAGCCTGTGCCAAGAGCACCATCTAAAGGCCAGGTATTTGAGGAGGACACTCTTCTCAAGGATTACTATAAGGTTAGAGGATGGGATGAAAGAGGGATCCCGAGAAGAGAGAAGCTCGAGGAACTAGGACTCCTAGAGGTAGCTGGAAGACTCTAATACTACTCTCTTTTTCTCCTCTAGGTGGGATAGTGAAAGTATTTGTTAAACTACTAGCTAGAATAGCTGAGAAGGCTGTTAAACCAGAAGCATGGATACATCTAAACGAGGATTCAACTCTACAAGACCTCCTAGAGAGAGTAGCAGAGGAGCTAGGTGTTAAAGTAGACCTTAATCAGGAAGATATCGTTATACTAGTAAACGGCCGGTCAATAGAATTCCTTAATGGAGTTAAAACGAAACTTAGAGATGAAGACGTAGTAGTAATAATGCCTCCTGCAGCAGGAGGATAACACTCTACAGGCTGATAAACCACTAGCTTCTAAATTAAATCTTTTTCTACCTGCTTCTATGGAAGCATTTTAGCCTAGTTTTAGGCTACGCGTGTTAGCCTGTAGTACTACGGCTCCCGCTAAGTGTACAGGGTGTGCTTCTTCATGGTGGTTTAGCTGATAAGTTGGTTATAGATAGATTTATAAGTGATGAATACTGAATCTATGATACTGGTGGGCTCCGTTGTCGTACGGCTATAGTATAGAGCCGGTACCCTCGGAGAGTAGAAGATATGATTTCATAGATAACTTCTCGATATGGTTTGGGGTTGGGATAAGTATAGCGGAGTTCTGGGCTGGAGCAATACTTGCTGCACCCCCAGTATCGCTTACATTGAAGGAGGCTCTTCTCGCTATAATTGCAGGACATGTACTAGGCAACCTGCTTCTCTCGCTCATCGGGGTTGTAGGGGTTGAAACAGGGCTTCCAACAATGGTGATTGCTAGAAGGCCTCTAGGCTTAAGAGGCTCTCATCTTGTCTCAGCTCTCAACTATCTTCAGCTCATTGGGTGGACTGCAGTAATGCTTATAGTGGGTGGTCGTGCAATGAATACTGTTAGCTTGAGTGTCTTCGGGGTTGAAGCGTACTGGGTGTGGGTGCTCCTCCTCGGAGTAGTAGTCACGTTTTGGAGTGTAGTGGGCCCGGAGAAGTGGAGTATTATGGAGAGGCTTAGTGCAGTCCTCCTAGTAGTTTTAACAGGATGGCTCACCTACGTGGTCTTCGAGAGGTACGGGTTCTGGGAGTGGTTTAAGGGTCCATTAAGCTTCTCGCATAGCTTCTGGCTAGCGTTAGACCTGGTTGTAGCTATGCCTGTCTCCTGGGCTCCACTTATAGCCGACTACACTAGGTTCTCGAAGAACACTAGAGGAGCATTCTGGGGTAGCTACACAGGGTATTTTGCTGCAAGCAGCTTATTCTACTTTCTCGGAGCCTACAGTAATATTGTTCTGGGAGAGATGGATCCAATCAGTGTTATAGCATTCTACGGTCTCGGCATTCCCGCAATGCTTATAATAATATTCTCTACTGTCACAACAACATTCCTCGACGTGTATAGTGCAGCAATAACGTATAAGAACATGGCTCCTAGGGCTGATGTGAGAAAACACATAGTTATCGCTGGTGCTCTAGGAACACTTCTAGCCCTAGTATTCCCGATGGAGGAGTACGAGTGGTTCCTCCTACTGATAGGCGGGTCGTTTGTAAGCTTAACAGGAGTAATGATAGCAGACTACGTGTTGGAGAGAAGCGAGTACAGGGATCCCTTGAAAGTAATGAATCCAGGGGTTAATGTAAAATGGGGGGCTCTCGTAGTGTGGAGTACAGGGTTTACTCTCTACATGCTGCTATCAGCTCCAATCCTCTTAGGAGTCCACGTACCATTCTTCAGCGATCTAGGCTCGAGGATAGGTAGCTCTATGCCCACCCTTATAGTAGTATTCATTGCGTACATAGTCTACAATCGGCTTGCTAGAGGTGGGCGTGCGTGAAGAGTGAGAGTGTTATAGGTAAGGTGGATAGAAGGCTTTTCGAGGAGGTCATACTCCCCCATCTAGGGAGAAGGGATCCCTCGGTAATTGTAGGACCGAAGTTTGGAGTAGACTTCGCGGTAGTAGAGCTAGGCGACCACGCTTTGATAATCGAGGTAGACCCGGTTTTCGTAGTCCCGGAGTACGGGTGGGAGAGGAGCGCGTGGTTTGCTATCCACATTCTTGCAAGTGATGTTGCTGTATCAGGTGTACCGCCTAGATACCTCTTCATAGACTTAAACCTCCCCTTGAAGATTAGTGATGAAGAATTGAAAACCCTCTGGATCCACATGCACAGGGAGTGCGAGAAGCTAGGGATCGCGATTGCAGCAGGGCATACAGGGAGGTATGGTGGAGTAGACTACCCTATGATAGGCGGGGCTGTTATGATGGGGGTAGCTGAGAGAAACGGGTATGTTACACCTGAAATGGCTAGCCCCGGCGACTTAGTAGTAATGACAAAGGGGCCTGCTATTGAGACTGCTGGTATACTTGCAACAATGTTTCCTCAAGTAGTTGCTTCAAGGTATGGATGGGAGTTCGCTGAGAAAGCAAAGGAGGTATTCTGGCTTCAAAGCGTGGTAGAAGATGCTCTCACTCTCGCAAAGCTAGGGTTGAGGACAGGGGTGACAGCAATGCATGATGCAACAGAGTACGGGGTGTGGGGTGCACTCCACGATATAGCTGAAGCGAGTGGTGTAGCTATAAAGGTATATGAGGAGAAGCTCTTCATCCGGGAGGATGTTGCAAGAGTAGTTAAAGCTTTCAGCGAGTACACAGGTGTAGAAGTAGACCCTTATACTGCTATAAGCGAGGGGACTCTTATAGCTACAGTTAAACCAGGTAAAGCCCTCCTAGCACTAGAATTATTGAGGAGTAAAGGGATTGATGCAGCAGTTATAGGAGAGGTCTCCAGGGGGAGCGGGGTGACCCTAGTGAGAAGGAATGGGGTTAGCGAGGATATCCCTGTACCTAGAAGAGACCCCTTCTGGCAGGTCTTCTTCAAGACTCTAGAGATTCTCAAGGGTGGTGGGAGTGCGTAAGCCTATTCCTACGGCACTCACTATAGCTGGAAGTGATAGTGGTGGAGGTGCAGGTATTCAAGCTGACTTGAAAACCTTCGCTGTAATGGGTGTTCACGGCATGTCAGCAATAACTAGTATAACTGCTCAGAACACCTATGAGGTTAGAGCAATCTACGATATCCCTCCTGAGATTGTTGCAGCTCAGATTGAAGCTGTCGCCGAGGACCTAGGGGTTGATGCTGCTAAGACTGGAATGCTGAGTAACACAGAGATTATAAAAGTAGTAGCTGCTACAGTCGACAGGTACGGGTTTCCTCTCGTAGTCGACCCAGTTATGATAGCTAAGTCTAAGGCTAAACTACTAAGAGATGATGCTGTTGAAGCCCTCGTAAAACTTATGATACCTCGAGCCACAGTAGTAACCCCGAATGCCCCTGAAGCTGAGAGGATAACAGGTTTAAGAGTAGAAAGCCTCAGGGATGCCAGGGAGGCTGCAAGAGTAATCGTAGAGGAGTATGGTGCAGAAGCTGCAGTAGTTAAAGGAGGCCACCTCACCGGGGAGTACTCGGTGGACGTACTCTACTATAAGGGGGAGTTCTACGAGTATAAGTCTAGGAGAGTAGACTCTAAGACAACTCATGGAACAGGATGCTCGTTTGCTGCAGCTATAGCAGCAGGCTTAGCGAAGGGTAGGAGTGTGCCTGAAGCAGTTGAAGCTGCTAAAGAACTAGTTACAACAGCTATCGAGTACGGGCTGGATATAGGGAGAGGACATGGCCCCGTAAACCCTGTAGCATACATGGCTATACCAGCTGAGAGGTGGAGGGTACTAGAGAATGTTGAATCAGCTGTAAGAATACTCGTAGAGAACGGGAGGGTTGTGAGCAGAGTAATCCCTGAGGTACTCATGAATATTGGGATGGCCCTTCCATACCCATACGCTAGAAGCCCGCTTGACGTAGCAGCAGTACCAGGCAGGATTGGAAGGTATAAGGATGCAATAATAGTGAAAGCGAAGCCTGAGTTCGGTGTCTCAAGCCATATTGCTAGAGCTATACTCGCAGCAATGAGCCATGACCCTACTATAAGAGCTGCAGCCAATATAGCTTACAGCAGGGAGATTGAGGATACAGTAGCATCCCTCGGGTACACGCATGGAAGCTTCGATAGAAGAATAGAGCCACCAGAAGTTAAAGCCGTAGAAGGTGCAACCACGAAGTGGGGGATTGATTCAGCTGTAGCAAGACTAGGTAGAGTCCCCGATGTAATATACGATTACGGAGAACACGGAAAAGAACCATTAACCCTAGTCTTCGGGAGAAGCGCTGTAGAAGTAGCAGAAAAAGTGGTATCAATAGCAAGAACACTCAAGCAGTAGAACTCTTTACCTAAACCCGATTTCATAAACTTAGGTCTCTTTAAGTATAAGGCTTGTAAGCTTATGCCGCGAAACCCATTTAAGAATAATTCATCATGGGGATATAATCGCGAGGAGCAGAAGGATTCCTGCTGCCAGCTTATAGTAATCTCAACTTGTCCTTTAGTATTCAAGCCTAGTGTTTAATCCGGGTGTGGAGCTACTCTTCTAGCACTTGTATAGTTCAAGGATTTAAGTGAAAGGTTTAAATATAATGAAGTGTGGACTTATAGTGGGTTAAGGCTGGTGCGGGCTGCGGGCTCGTGGCTCTTTACTTCAAGGAATATTGAGAATATTAAAGTAGCTAGGGATAGATTACTATGGGGCTTCTGGGATAGAGATGCAGGGGTGAAGCAGAAGAAGAATTGGAGGGCTTTCATCAGATTATACAATAATATTAAGCCATTCGATATCGCGGCATTCCAAATTAAAAACACAGGGGAGATACACGGCTTAGGCTTGGTAAAGAGAACATACTACGATGATCAAACACCAGTCTGGCCGGATGAAATAGGAAAGAACCGTGTCCTCTACCCGTGGAGAATTGAGTTCAGCAGTATTATTTTCTCTGAAAAACCATTCACCACCCACTACATTAAGATAGAAAACTACGTGGATGGATATGGTATTGGAGAGCTACCTGAACACGAGCTCAGAAGAATACTTGAAAGCATACGAAAACAGCTCGGGCAGCTCAACATCGATTTAAATATAAGTTGAAGGCTACCAAGCTAGAACCATAGTAGAGTGAAGTAGACTGTAGAATAATAATGATACTCGCTTAGAGTTGCATTTGCTGGTAGCCTAATATTCTCCATGTAAACGGCTACCCTAGCTCTCACCATGTCTCTACTATTACCTTAAACGATTCCTACCCGAATAACGTGAAGGTATCGTGATGCCCCTTGCAGATAAGAGCTCTACTGCTAGATATAGCGGCTTTAACGTAGAGTACTGTGGTTCTTTAACCTTAATGCTACCGTTGGTTTTAGCGAGTTTTGTTTTGAGTTTTCAGGGGTGCTTCAGTTGTTGCACCTTTAAGTTACCTTGCTGTGATCTTCAAGTGTATTGTTCCCCTGCTCGAGCAGGCTGCTTGCTAGAGATGTAGCTATTGGCTCATTGATTCTAGGTGAGACTCTCCCTTTGAATAGCACGTCGCATACAGCAGCATAGATGAAAGGCGTGTCTACCGTGCTTCTCGGAACCCCGTCCCCTCGTTCTTCTACGATCTCTATCGTAAAAGTCGCTAGGGTCGAACTACGGCCATCTAATGCTATGTCCTTAGTCTCCACGATTGTGCCATTAACCCTCAAAACCACTATATATGTCCCGCTTAGGTCGCCGACGTTCGTGACGTTAACCGCTACGCTTACTCCTTCACCAACGTTCACCTTTTCAAGCTCTATCTTAAGGTTCGAGGCTACGAAAGTGGGCGGCTTCAGGACCCTGAACTCTCCTGCTAAGCCATTGAGCTCAACTATGTAGATACCCGGCTTGTCCTCGACCACCGTGAAGTTCGCTAGGGTTGATCTTCCTGGGCTAATGTGACATTTTTGCGATCAACTAAGGTCCCATTAACCTTCAGGGTTACCGAACACGTGCCCTCGGCATTACCCACGTTCTTGACGACGGCCAATATATCAACCTTCTCTCCGACTTTAACCTCCCGTGGGCTGATAGTCAACTGGCTTACCTTGAACCTCGCCTCAACTGGAACCTTCTGTTTCAGCTTAGTAACTTGAGGGCTTGGACGTTGGCTTGGATCAGTGGCCAAGTTCCACTCTACGCCCCTTGGAGTATCCCTCCCCTTTGTGGAGGTAATGGCCCACTCCGAATCCACTATGTCCCAATCTATCGCTTGGCAGTCCTCAAATGGAGGTTCGTTCCCTGTATAGTCAACTACAAGAAAGAGGATGTATTGACACTGCCCATTTTTTCAATACATGAGCCCTTGAGAATGTGACAAGTGTAAAGCGATCATTGCAGGCTGAAACGCCCTCTCCCTCCGCTATTTCAGCGTTTATATTGGGCGACCCGCCTATATAGGGGCTATCAACATGGACTGTAGTAACATTGTACCACTTGCCTTCAGAAAGAACGTATAGCCAGAAAGTCCACTTCCAATACCCTTCGGAGCCTTGTCCACCCTGTATTACTGCAAACCAACATCTTAAATTTACATCCCCTCTTGGGATCTTGATATCCCACCTAGTGGTGCTGCCTTCGGCTACGGTACCGTTAGATAAACCTGTCCAAATAGATGGAGACCCTTTATCTGGCCCCCAAGGACTAACAAGAAAGCCGAAGTGCCGAAGTGAAATGATAGTTCCTTAGTAGCTCCTTTAGGTTTTGTGGGCGGCTAGCATTCTATGGGAGAGGTTTCGCGGCGAGTGGGTGATACTCGACAGGAGTAGTGAGCTTAACTACATTGTAGCTCTCTATCTAACCTAAAAGATTAATTAGGCTAGTAGGCAGGTGATAATGATCAGGGAAGAGCCTAGCATAAGGTAGTTAGTGATGTGGGATTAGCTATGGCGGGTACTTATGTAAGACCTCACGAGAATGTGCGTTTAGCTGTCTCTAAACATGTATTAGAGTTAACTCGGAGTGTTTTAAGGAGGCTTGAGCAACACTCCCAGGGTTTAGATAGGTTTCGCATTAAGAAGCTGATCGAGTTTATTGAGAGCACGGAGCATTTGAGTATTATAATGCCGCAGGAGGTGGGGGTAGAAGGCGGTTTTGTTGACATGGATCTATTCGGCAGGGTAATATTTGAGTTTAAGGGGGATAAGAGAGAATTCAAGGATGGTCTTAACAAGATCCGAGAGAAGTACCTGCCTTACTACCCTAATGCTCTCTACGTGGTTATTACGAACAATGATTACTGGGAGATATACAGGGTTGAGAAGGGGAGTCTAGGGCTTGTTGCTAGTGGGGGTAGGGATAGAGTTGACTGGGTGCTCGAGAAAATTATTGAAGAAGTTCTAAAGAAGGAAGGATACAGTATTCCTCCTCGCCCAGACGCTATATCCTCTCTCTTCAAAGACCTGGTTAGTTATGAAGATAAATTGATGAAAGTATTCATCAAGATACATAGTAATGAGAGCATCAAGCCTTTATACGAATCCTTCAAGACGATGATTGAGACACTCTACAGTGAGGCAGACGAGGAGTTCATAAAACGATTATTCGTGAAGCACACGATACTCCAGATGATAGTATTAGCCAGTCTCTCCAGGGTCTTGGAGAAAACAATGGATCCTATTGAAATGTGCAGTGGGGTAAGGCTTGATGTAGAGGTAGCTTTACCTTACTTAAACTGGTGGTTCATAGCCTACAATAAACTGAGAGATAAGCTAGATGAAAGCGATGTAAAGCTGATCGAAGAGCTCGCCGGCGAGGTGGCTACACGTGTCAACATGATTGACTGGAGCATAGGTTACCCGGAAGATGTTTTCAGAGAGTTCTACGAGTTATTCATAGACCCTGAGACTAGGAGAAAGATTGGTGAGTACTACACGCCTCTATGGGTAGTAGAGTTTATTATTAGAAGAGTGAAACAGTTAAGTGGAGGTCTTCGAGGTAGAATAGTACTCGACCCCTTCTGCGGCTCCGGGACATTCCTTGTAATGGCTTTCTACGAGAAGATCAAGGAAGGAGCATCCCCTGACGAGGCTTTAAAGGAGGTTATTGGATACGATGCAAACCCTCTAGCTGTATCTATTGCTAGAGCTGAGCTCGTGCTAGCGTATACGAGAGTGAAGAAGAGCATCGGGGTTAAGCGGGAAGTACCAAGCCCGCTAGTATTTCACACAGACACGCTTTACACCATGTTCAGGCAGGGTGTACCCTTCAAGAGCGGAGGCAAGAAAAAGTCTAGTATACTATCGTACACTGAAACCGAGAGATCAGTTGGCTTGGAGAGACTGTGGAAGATTATGGAGAATATAGTCACCACGATAACTCTTGCTATAGACGATAAAGTGAGAGAGGAGATAAGGAGAAGAGCAGGAGAAAACTTGAGTGCACTCCTGCAGATAGAACATGCTTTAGGCAACATCTTGAGGATAGCCCTTAAGAGGTGTGAAGGAACAAGGGGTGGTGTACGCGAGTGCCTGAAGAATAATGTCAAGGAGGGTCTTGAAGAAGACCTCTTTAAACACAGCGTTCTAGACTATACAGTTGTTGGAAGATTATTCAAAGAACACGTGCATAGAAACATTGAAGAGTTCAGCGGCAACCTAGCAGAACTCCTTGAAATGTATGGAAACGGTGTATGGGCTACAAGCATACTCTCCATTCTAGCACCAGCAATCATTAAGCACATCAATGCTGATATCATCATGACTAATCCACCATGGCTTCAATTAACAAGGTTTAAGACAAGCTATGCTGAGAACCTGAGGGATAAATCTCGTGAAGTACTCGAGAAAGTCCTAGGGGCTAGAGGAGTTAAAGGAGTAAACAGTATAATCCAGGGCTCCGACCTATCATCCCTCGCTCTCTACGGTGCTTTAACTATGTCTAGGAGTACAGTTGCATTTGTAATGCCTAGAGAAGCATCATTCCATGCTAAAACCTCTCAGAGGTCGGGGATACTGTTAACATATAGTGTTATTAAATCATTTGAAAACTTCATAGATTATGTGGAGATAATTGACTTAGACTATGATGCTTTCCAGCATGGGAATGTCCCTGCACTCGTATTCATCAAGCTAGAGAAGGATACCAGCCGAGCTAAAGAAGGCGTGAAAACGTTAAACTCAAAGCTTTTAAAAGCCGATGTAAAAATGGCTGGAGAAGGGAGATATTCTAAATCGCTACGGTTATCTACAGGCGGCATATCAATAGATCTAGAAGACTACCATAAGAACTACGAGGAGTACGTAAAACCTCTTATCGGATACTATTTAGTCGATCCCGCATCGCTTAAGCAAGCTCTACAAGTAGAAAAGATAGTCAAGATGGGGGATTACATCAGAGGCATATTTGGTGGTGAAGCAAAGAAGGGTAAGAAGAGGTATGCTGGACTTACTATAACAGGCATGAGGAGTGATGAGACTGGAAACGAGTATATCGTGAGATTCAGTGAAATGAAACAAGATGTACATGTCCCTCAACACCTTCTAAGAAAGTATAGGGCTGACTTCTTTAAGCTGATATATATAGGTTGTATTCACCCGTTTAACGTCTCATGCATGTATGATATCCTCCTTTCCAGGATGAATGAAGACAACCTTAAGAAGCTATTAAGTGAGGTTTTAACAATCAATGAGAATAAGCTGACAGCTAGTGAAGTAGACAAGCTCAAGATGTTAGTGGATGAGCTAGTGCAACCAAGCAGTATAAAGACGTTAAAACCTGGTAATGCTTACGTGATATATAGATGTAGCAGGACATTCTCTGCTGTAGTTTTCATCCCAGACGCAGAGAACTACATAGCTCATAGTACTGTAGCTTACATAGACTGTGGAAAAATGAGGGAGAAGGCTTACTTCTATGCATCGGCATTAAACTACCTGGCTTATAAGGCTATCAAGACCGGGAGATCTTTCGTGAGAGATCAGTACGCTAGACCTGTTAACGCACTAGTAGATGCTGATCTGACGTGGACTAGCTTCGAGGAAAGAGACAGGGAGGCACTACTGAGAATAGTGGATCTCAGCAAGCGTCTCCACACAATAGCCCCCCAGAAGTTTAGTAGAAAAGAGTATAATGTAGAGAAAGAAGCCTTCAGAGACCTCGAGAACCTCGAGGAGTTCAACGAGCTTGTAAAACTCTTCGACAACTATGTTAAGAAGCATGTTGGAGAAGAACGGCTTGAAAAAGCTCTATCATGGTTTTCTAAACTATGAACTTTAGCTCCAACTATTCTCACAGCTCCCTTAAAACCCGCGGAGCTAGTATCCTATTAGAGCCCCTAAGTATTTGAATACCCCGATATCCATGGCCTGCTCTCCTAAGCGTTAATTTTCGAGGCTGATGAATTAGGAAAATCGAGAAGGCTACTTTCATTCCATCAATATACTGTGATTAAGACCCGCTATATTATACAGGGAGGCTACGAAACTATAGTCGACTACATGTCGGCCACGTTACTCAACCCTAGGATGTAGCGGAGACTACTGTTATATCCAGCGAGTTCTACTTGAACGATTGATGGATTCACTCAAGCTTAGCGAATCATTAGATTACTTCCTTCAATAGATTACATGGTAGAATGGCATATACTCCATAGTCCTAGGGCATAAATCCGGGTATTTCGATTGCTTCAATGCGCTTAGTGAGCTTGCAAAAGAGCTTGAACATGTAAGAGCTAATAACTCGATAGAGATAAAGGAGGAGATACCACGCTTCGAGTTTGTAGACTATATATTGAACGAGATCTACGTGGGGAAGATATCCGTAGAGGAGGTTAATAGAGAGCGATCCCTAAGTAAACTACCTGATGAAGCTACATTAAACCACGCCATAGAGGCTACTAGGAGAGCGCTTGAACAATACCTTTACTGGATTAAACAGGGACAACCTGAAGATGAAGCTATAGAAAGAGCAGTTAGTTACACATTAGAATATATAAAATCATTAGATGTGTTATTAGATAAGAAGAAAACTGAGAAGTTTAAAAAATCTTTACACGTCACAAGTAGGCTTTTAAGTAGAATACTAGAGCTGTTGAACTGTTAGAGAAGCAAGGGAAATAAAGGTAAAATCCCCAAATAATTTTCTACGAAACCTATTCTCCTGCAGTTAAGATACTACGGTTTCACAGTGTACTTGCTTAATGGTAGTAATATTACTGCTACCTGCTGATATTGTATGGATGGCGGGTTTGAGGGCCACTAGACGTGAGGAGGGTAACTTACGAGGAGTACTTGGATTTTGTGGGGAAGAGTAGGGTTGTTGAGATTGGGGGCTGTAGGATTAGGCTTGACCCTCTCGAGGTTAAACGGCTTCACCCTACTCCAAGTGAGCTTACTGATACTAGTACTACTGTGTGGAGTTTTCCTAAGCGGGGCTCCTGGGCTACTCACCGCGGGGATTACCGTGGGAACTGGCCTCCTCAGATGGCTCGTGCCCTTATACTCATGTATACTCAACCCGGGGATACAGTACTTGACCCGATGGTTGGCAGTGGGACTACGTGTATTGAAGCTAAGCTTCTAGGCAGGAATTGTATAGGAGTAGACATAAACTATAATGCTGTAATCCTAACCCTGCACAGGCTTTACTGGCTTGAGAGATACCTGGAGAAGCAGTATTCTAGAGGAGGGCTTCCAGGAGACCCTGTTGAAGCTGAAGATGTACTTAAAGCTAGAGTAGAAGTATACCATGGTGACGCGAGGAAGCTGGACTCCATCAGGGATGAAAGCATTGATCTCGTGGCAACACACCCACCCTACTACAATATAATAAAGTATTCTAAGGGAGCGGCTCCAGGCGACCTGTCAACTACTAAAAGCCTTGAAGAATACCTTGCGATGATGCAGCAGATAGCAGTAGAAGTGCACCGAGTGCTCAAGCCAGGCCACTACACTGCAATACTAGTAGGCGATACAAGAATACGTAAGCATTATGTCCCCATATCACACTACGTCCTCCAAATACTCCTGGAAACAGGCTTCGTACTAAAGGAGGAGGTAGTAAAGATACAGCATAAAATGAAGACTACAAGAGAGAAATGGGTGAAGCTCAAGAACAGAGACTTCCTGCTAATACGCCACGAGAAACTCTACATTCTAAGAAAACCTACAGAAGAAACCAGTAAGCACACGCCTAGATCTCCCTACACTAAGAGTTTATAAGTTTTTCGGCTAGCATTCTACGAGAGAGGTTTCCGCGGGCTCATGGAATGCTAATAACAATCCCGTGGAAGAAAAGTTTAAAACTATTCAAGCATATAGAACAACAATAGAAACCCCAAGTGGGAACCAGTTCAAAACAAGCAAAACTAAGAGTAAACGTATACGTGTTTCCATCCTCGGCTTTCAAGGTTCAAAACAAGCAAAACCAAGAGGGGAGCTTTAGGGGTTGGTGCGGGCCCGCCGGGATTTGAACCCGGGTTCTCCGGCTCCGAAGGCCGGCGCCTTATCCTGGCTGGGCTACGGGCCCTTCTTTCCACTCTTATCTTGTTTTCATGGTTTTATTCTTAGCTCTTTCATGCACTTGTTCTTGGAGTAGGTGTCTGCTAGGTGTAGTGGTAGTGGTAGTTTTATGTTTTCTCTTAGGAGGCTTCTCACTATTCTTACAGCGTCTTCTAGTTTAATCTTGTATCCTATGCTAACGTAGAGTCTGCTCCCGCTTGGTGTTTCTATGACTTCTCCTACAGGCATGCCGTGTGCTACTATGATTCTCCTGCCTTCTACTACTTCTTCTCTACCGTAGAGTGGCTTCTTGGCTACACCTATAGTAGGCTTCCCTAGGACTAAGCCTATGTGTGTTGCTATACCGAGGGCTCTTGGATGGCTTAACCCGTGCCCGTCGACTAATACTACGTCTGGTTGAACAGGGAGTTTCCCTAGTGCTTTAAGGTAGACTGGAGCCTCCCTGAAGGCTAGAAGCCCCGGGATGTAGGGTATAGAAGGCTTAGAAGACTGGCAGGTGTAGGCTTGCAGGAAGCCTGACTCACAGTCTACTAGCACAGCGCTGGCGACCTGAACCCCCCTCCAGTATGCTGCGTCAACCCCGGCAGCCAGCCTAACTCTCTCCACCCTAGGGAAGAATGGAGCCTCCGAGAGAACCCGGCTCCCTAGAATCCTCTGAGCTCTAATAGCTCTCTCATAGCTGAATCCAGCCATTACGAGTACACTTCCAGGCATGCATCCTGCTATTTATGCTCTGGACTCCATATTTAAGAGTGGTGTCTACTGTGGGGTTTAAGCCTAGTGATATAGCTAGAGTCTTCGAGGCTCTTAGAAGCGAGGGCGTGAAGGCTGTAGTTATTGGCGACACGATACCACAGCTACTCCTCGGTACAAGGGAGCTGGAGGGAGACTTAGACTTATTCGTCTACGAGCCGAGCCCTCTCGTAGACCAGGATTTCTACCGTGAGCTTGCATCAAGGCGTGGATGGGAGGTTTCTTCAACAGAGATTGGTACAGTTAAGCTCATAGTGCCATTAGAAGACGGCTACTTGAGTGTCGAGCTCTACGAGAACTACATGGATCTCGAGATACCTGGGAGAATACTCGAGGAAGCCGTGGAAGTAGAGGTTGATGGTGTTAGAGTAGAGATGCTGCCTCTCGAAGCCTACCTAGTGTTAAAAGCTAGGCAGGGAGTAGACCTCGATAAGCTCGGAGAGTACGTGAGGAAGCTTGGTAGAAGAGTAAACAGGAAGCTTGTAAAGGAGCTTGCAGGCGAGTACCCTGAAGACGAGTACGAGCTGATACTAGATAGGCTTAGAGAAGCAGGGTTAAACATATAGCTTTAAAACCGTTTAAGCCATGTATAAGGGAGACAGGTGGTTACCAGTGCCTGTAAACGACCCCGAGCTCCAGAAGATAGTCTTCAATAGAGTACTCAACAAGATGGTGTGCAGGAGGTGTGGTGCACTAAACCCGCCGGGTGCAACAAAGTGCAGGAGGTGTAAGTCTAAGGGTACTCTACGCCCGAAGAAAGCTATTAGAACAGCTGTGAAGGCCGGCGGGAAGACAGCAGGCTAGAGTTTTCACTCAACCCCCGGCAGCCAGCTTCTCATATAATAATAGTGCTACTACTCCTAGAAGCACATTATAGTAGTAGTATAGAACCCTGTACTTTAACACTGTGGATGGATCGAGTAGGAGTGAGAGAGCATATTCAGCCGCACCACTACCCCCTGGAGTCGGCAGCATGCTGAATGACTGCATAAGGTAGTAGGCTTCAACACTCCTCAAGATGTCTCCTAGAGTACAGTGCTGCTGGAGAGGGATTACCGCCAGCCCCCACAGGGTATTATAGACTAGAGTGAGAAGCCATAGCACGATCTTAACGCTTAAAGGCGTGCCAGCTGCAACCCTACTGTAGCTTTCAGCGAACTTAAAGTAGTATCTACGAAGCCGGCCTGTAATCCTCCCCAGGAAGCCCTTGTTTTCTTCAGGCTCTGGATCCAGGTGTCTCAGCCTCCCTGTACTGGACACTCTGATCGAAGCGTACAGCCATGCTGTAGCAGAGAAAAGAGATACCAGGAGTACAGGGGTGCTGAGAGGGAGTAGCTTAATGCTCGCGAATACCGCGATAACGCTGACTGCTACAACATCATAGTAGACCTCGTAGATTACAATAGCATACGACTCAGTGAGCGGGATCCCTGTTCTCCTAGACACATAGTATGCTCTAGCAGGCTCACCCCCAATTGCTGAAGGCGTGAGGCTAGCCATCAAGCCTCCTATAAGCCTGACAGCCAGGTACTCTACTAGCGGGAGCCTCCTCTTCACAGTAGACTCGACTAGAATCTTAAGTCTTACAGCTGAGATAGCCCAGCCGGCTGTAAGCAGTGCTATGGATAGAAGAGTACCCGGGGAGTAGAGCTCTAGAAGAGAAGTAAGGGAGGATGTAGCCACGCCGTAGGCTAGTGCTACAGCACCCACTATTAAAGCAGTAGCAATCAGGCTCCTAGTTATCCTGGACTCCATAGACTACACCAGCTGTGCTGGAGCATCCTGCCCCCGGGCAGTGATATTTAAACCCCCCATCAAGTTATTATGTGCTATCCTGGTGGAAGGGATGAGTCTTTAGCTACAGTGAGGATCAAATTGAATCCCTGAGAGTTGATAAGCAGCGGCTGAGAGAGATCATCAAGGAGCTTAAGAAGTGGAAGGCTCACGCCACGATACTGCTAAGCCTCTACATACCTCCAGGGAGACCTATTGGAGACGTACTCAACCTGCTACGCCAGGAGCTCTCGGTTGCAGGCAACATTAAGCTCAAGAAGACTAGGAGTGCTGTAGAGAGAGCTCTCTCAGTAGCTATTGAGAGGATAAGTAAGATCCCGAAGATCCCTGATAAAGGACTAGTATTATTCACAGGCGAGAACCCTGATACAGGCGACTCTATTACAGTCATGCTAATACCCCCCGAGGAAGTCCCATTATTCTTCTACAGGACTGACAAGGTATTCCACACAGAGTTCCTTGAGGAGATGGTCAGTGAATCCAATATCATAGGGCTTCTACTAGTAGAGCGAGATGCTGCTACAATAGGCTTACTCAAAGGCAATATACTCCAAGTAGTAGAGGAACTCGAAGACTACATTCCAGGAAAACACCATAAAGGCGGGCAGAGCCAGAGAAGGTATGATAGAATAATAGAGCAGATGGTCGAAGACTTCTATAAGAGAGTAGGAGAGCACGTCAACCAAGTCTTCCTGCCTCTACTAGAGCAAGGTAAGCTTAAAGCAATCCTGCTTGGAGGGCCAGCGTACGCTAAATACGATTTCATTGAGAAAGACTACTTAGACTACAGGCTCAAGAAGATCGTGCTGCCAGAGCTCATAGATGTATCATATCAGGGTGAGCCAGGGTTAAGAGAAATGATCATGAAAGCCCAGGATCTACTAGTAGGACAAGAATACGCTGAAGCCTTAAAGACCCTCGAGGAATTCAAGTACCATCTAGCGAAAGATGATGGAATGATAGTGTACGGCGAGGAAGAAGTCCGCAATGCCCTTGAAATGGGGCTGATTGCAGTACTCCTCATAAGCGACACTAGAGAAGACATTGAAGAATGGCTAGAGCTAGCAGGCAGGAGGGGGGCGAGGACACTAGTGTTAAGTGATAGTATACCTGAAGGCGAGTGGTTCACTAAAACATTCAACGGGCTTGCAGGAATACTTAGAACACGGATATCATGGTAGCATTAAAGCAGGCGTTAAAGCCCGAGCTCGCAAACCCTCCTCCATCAAAGTAGTTGAGAAGAGAAGGCTCTTTCGTAATCTACTAGGAAATGTCTAGGAGTTCTCTAGCTCCAGAAATTACAGGTGTAATCCATTTTAGCGAGAAGAGTAGTTCATTCTCCGATATAGGCCGAGGGTGTGCAGATCACGGAAAGAGCTGAAGACTAGGTTCCAAGGTGGAGAAAGCCCGTGGAACGAACTATGTGAGATACTAGAAGCTTCAGATACTAAGCTCGCTCTCAGGCATGTGAGAGCTGGCAAGTCACTGAAACACTGTATAACTGCAACTATATAACTGTGTGAAGTATATAATTTAAACACTATTACATTTTAGTGGTGATATTAATTACGTCGGGAAAGACGCAGCAGGATGAAACGTTAAAACAGAAATTCGTTAATTACTTAAAGGAATGGGCAGGTAGCGCTACCTCGATAATATGTCCTCGTTGGTTTGATCATTATAAATGTGTCCCTGTATTATCTTTACTACTCTCTTGCATCCATATTCGCTGAAGGAATCAGGTTTTATTCAAGGTGACAGGAGAAGAAACATTTCCTCTCTTTGGTTTTTGTTTATCAATTATTCCTCCCTTAATAGCCTCTCACATCATTTTTGTTTTGGAGCGGACTTTCTTTAAAGCTAATTATTTAGAGCAGACTTCAAAGTTAATTATAATAAGAGTATTTAGTATATTTATAGCGATTATTTCAGCTCTGACTTTAACCCTTACTTTCATACCATTATCACTTACCATTTTTACAACTTATTTTTCTCTTGCAGGAATTACTGCTTTTATTTTCACATCTCATGACCTGATTAAAAATCTTAAATTACTAGATAATAATAAACAAAATAAACAAGCTATTGTTGAAATGAGACACAGCCTCTTGACAACTATATTAGCTTACTCTATTTGGGGAATAATATTCATAGTTGTTACTATCACGTCAGTTCTATTATCTAGATATGCTCCTAGTGAAATAGTTGAACGTAGCGGGTTATATTGGTTATTCACAGAAGGTCAGATCATCTTATACATCAGCTTAATGGTCTATTACGTAATTGGCTTTGCTATATGGGTCACTCTAGTTATATTCAGAAAAATACTTGAAGTATAAAGATGCTTACCCTAAACATAAAGAGGCTTGTTTACTGAAAACTTCATATGGAAATAAGATGTGTGAAAGAGAGATAAAAGGAAAAACAGAAATCTGTTAATCGGTTTCAAGCTTTTACTTTAAACCAATGCTTAAATTCGTTTTCCACCCATCTATTAAACCCAATAAAAATTGTTCGGCTCATCTTTCCTTAAGCGAAACTCTATTTTAAGGCTACTTGAATGGCTTTTTCTTTCGGCATCCTATCGTTAGTTTAATAAGTGTATTTGCATGTATTCTTCTCTGTATTCCCCCTCTTTCCTAGCCCTATAGTCCTCTAGCCTAGATCACTTAAATTTCCTGTCTCAACATCCCACAGAATATCCTTCCGAAGAATTCATCGTGGCTACTATTTTCTCTTAGGTTTCTGGGTCTTTTTCTCTTTCCTTAGACAGTCCTCTCCTAACTTCTTCTCGGCTTCTCTGGCCTTTCTCTCCCAGATATCACCTCCTGAAGACTACGCTCATAGTATCTCATAATATTTCTTCCTCGCTATCACGAACTCCTCATGGACGGTGAAACATCAGCTGTACATAATGGTGGAACTCTCCCTCGTTCTTGCGCTTCGTGTAGAAGCATATGTTCGGCCAGGATAGATTTTGATGAGCCATTATTAGGTTTAAATTGTATTCTCCTGCTTTGCTCGGAGTGTCTATTAACTTCTTTATTGTAAAGTTCTGTAACTCGTCCATGTAGAGGGGAATACGAGCCTCTTCTTCCTAGATACACTACTTTTCGAAAAAGCTACCAGCTTGATCTTCGTCGTGAGCAGAGCGCTCATCAAAATTATTGTTCTTTTATCAATTCCATTGTCGAGCTTTACCAAGAGATTTTCCTGCGTCCATTAACCTCTCTCAGATTGAAGGAGGATTCTCTGGAAGGAAAACATCCTCTGAGCCTGTTATCGCTAAGGAAGGCGTTGATCTGTTCCGGGCAGACTCCATCTACTCCTTCCTTGTCTTCCATGCAAGGCTGTTGAACCTCTGAAGGTACTTCTTTGCGGTCAGGTGGGAGACCCCTCCAGGGTACTGCATCTGAAATCCTCATCAATTAAAAGCGTAGCAGATCCGTAGGCTTTGGCTCAGTCTCAATGATGGTAATCAGCGAGTTTCTCCTCATGCCTTTTCATCCTCGGGCAGGACACCTCCTCTCAACAGCCTCCTAGTCCTTTGGAATCCAGATATTCCTAAATCCCACGTAGATGGGGGCAAATAACAATTGATAAGAGATCTATGTTGAAATAAAAGTTCCTCACTAGGAAAAGATGTCCCTGTAAAGAGCATAATTCATTTCAGTGGCTTGCAGGGAGCAGGGCTCACGTAGGAGACGCTATAGTCATTCTTCTTCGATTTTCCGTAAATGCCGGATCATAATCCCAAGATGAGAGTGGGCCCGCGGGGACTTGAACCCCGGGCCTCCGCCTCTCCTAGCACCGGGCTTGTAAGGGCGGCGTCCTAACCAGGCTAGACGACGGGCCCTAAAGCTATTTTATTGATTTACTTGAGGTTTAAATAGGTGTCTTCTAGGAGGCTCCATGCTGTTCTATGCTGTTTAGCTTGAACTAGGTTGTTATTGCTTTAGCAAGCCCAGGCGGGTTGTCTATCGGCCTGTTCAGTTTTACCCCGAGCCGGTATGCTAGTAATTGTAGTGGTAGAGCAGTGATGACAGGGTAGAGGTGCCTATCCAGCTGCGGTATCTCAATGCATACACCTCCATGCCTGCACGCTGAGTCGCTGGATGCAACTGCTATGAGAGGAGCACCCCGGTTTAAGACTTCTAATGCTATCCTAGAGTATAGTTGCCGTGCCCTCTCTTCACGCGGCTCTACGAGTATAACAGGGAATTTCTCCGAGATCAAGGTGAGAGGACCGTGTCTCAGCTCACCCAGCTCTACTCCTTCAGCGTGTATCATTGCAGCCTCCTTAAGCTTCAATGCTCCCTCAAGAGCTATCGGGTAGGTTATCCCGCTGCCAGCTACATAGGCGTTCTCGAATAACGGGGTCTCCTGGACTGCTCTAGTGACACTTGAATCCAGTTGAGGGAGAAGGGCTTTAAGCATTCTACCCGCTTCTCTCACATTCTCAACAAGCCTACTGTACTCAGTGAAGCTCTGCCTCCCCGTGTAGATCCCAGTGTATGTTGCTAGGAGTAGAAGCGCGACTACTGTCGCTGAGAAAGACTTCGTAGCTGGTACAGCTATCTCCGGGCCGACACCTATTGGAAGGTACACGTTTGACTCCAAGGCAAGCCTGGAGCCAACGTTATTGAGGACACCTACTATCACAGCCCCCCTCTGCTTCGCTAGCTTAACACTGTTTACTACATCGCTTGTCTCACCACTCTGGCTTACAGCTATGATTACTGAGCCTGTTGACACGGATTCAAGGGTTGAGTAGGGGAATTCTGCAGCGGAGACAGGTGTAACGGATATCCCGGCTAGCTCGTTGAAGTAGTATGCTGAAACCATGCCTGCGTAGAGGCTTGAACCATTAGCTACAATGTACACGTCTCGGGCTCCGTGAACTATCATTGACGCAAGCCTCAAGTACTTCTCCATAACTGATATTGTAACTCTATGAAGAGCCTCCGGTATCTCGTATATCTCCTTCAGCATGTAGTGGGGGAACCCGGCTTTATCAACGTATTCAACACTATACTTAGCCCGCTTGCTCTGGAGGACTTGGAGGTCTACGGGTTCACCTGTAGTAATCCTGTAAGCAGTAAACTCTCCCAGCTTTACTAGTCCAGCCATGCCTTCCTCAAGCACGTACACAGTGTCGGCGATCCCGTAGAGCGATGGAATATCACTGGATAGAAAAGTGCAGTCTGATCCAAACCCCACGACTAGAGGCTGCCCGTTCTGAATGAAGAAGACTCCTTCAAAGCCGCTGGCTAGGAATGCAAGCGAGTATAATCCTTTAAGCTCGCCTCCAACTCTTAGTAGTGCTTTAACCCAGTCTCCTTCAACTCTATAATACTTCTCGAAGAGGTGTGCAGCGACCTCTGTATCTGTCCTAGACTTGAAGACGTGTCCTTCTCTCTCAAGCTTCTCCCTGTACTCCTCGTAGTTATCTATTAAGCCATCGCCTACAACAGCTATTCTCCCAGAGCAGTCTAGTAGCGGGTGGGTATTCTCGTATACAGGCCAGCCTCTGCTAGCATACCTTGTATGAGCTAGGACAATCCTGGAGGGAATGCTCTCTAAGTCAACCTGCCTGGCAACACTATCAAGGTGGCCTGGCGCCTTCCTAACCTCCAGCCCTCCATTAGAGGGGAATACTACGCCGGCTCCATCATAACCCCTGTAGAGGAGGCGGCGTAGAACAGTGGTTACAAGACCCCTGCTAACTACCCCACTGCATACTGCAGCGAAGATACCGCCCACAGAGAGCACCAGAGAAAATAATAGTGAAGGCAGCTTAATTAATTATGCAGGCAGGGAGGTGCTTTATGCCGCGCTACACGGTAATACGGCTTGAAGACGCGTGGAGCCACTTCACTAGTAAAAGCGTGAGCACTCGGTACCTTCAAGCATATAATCTCAGGGTGAACTGGCTTATCAACAGGATCCTTAAGCCTCATGGAGGCGTAGCCTTCAGCCTCAATACTGGTGAATACATTGCTTTAACTAATACTGTAAGCAGGGGTATCCATGTTGAATTCCAAGCTAGACTTGAAGAGGAAGCCAGGGTCAGGGTGAGAGTAGCCTCAGTAGTAGCCTCAAACCCTGTTGTAGCGTTACTCAGTGCATCACAGTACTTCAAGAAGAATACATTCTACTACGAGGAGGGGGGTGGGGAGGCATACCACATTATATCACTGCTACTCCCGTTCTCCAGCGGCTACGATGCGTACGTAGCCTACAGTACTTTAAGCTACAGCGTGTTAAAGAGTATTGAGAGGTATGGAGGCCTAGTGGTTGAGAGAGCAGGGTGGGCTCTAACCATCCTTCTAGGTGGAGGACTCGAGGAGGCGGTTAGCGAGCTATCCAGAATAGGGTTCGTGGGAGCCGGCTCCTCCCGTATAGGCCTGCAAGCCTACGTGAATTCCCTGAAGGCTCTTAGAAGAGCATTGAAGAAAGGAAAGCCTGTAGTAGTAAGCGAAGCCAATTAAGGGAACTCTGGGTGTCAGGTGTGGGGCCAGCTCATCACACTAGCTCGCCGGTAATACCATTCATCATCCCGGCTCCAGCATTCGGATGTAGCTAGGGGTAAAGACTCTTATATTTCCGAGTACTGAGCGTTGAATACGGGTTGAGCAGGCTGCTACTCTAGTGAAGCCTCGCCTCCAGCAATCTTTACCTTCCCTAGCTGCCCTCTAGACCGGGCGAAGCCTATATACAGGTTTATGATTCTAAGGGATTGTGCAGCCTCCTCAGTATAGTAGCATGAGGAGTCAACTATACTTCCATCCACTAGTCTCGCCACAAGCTTCTTAAACCCCTTCTTCTCGCAGTCAGCGACTTCTACTCTCTCAACTAAGCCTATCATTGCGAGAGACTCTATGTGTCTAAGCGTGCAGTTACTCCAGCACACAATATATTTTCTCAACTCTTCATCCACGTAGACCACCATTAAGCTGAGGGTACCAGTGGATACAATATAGTGCATCCATTATTAAAATTAAGCCTGCTGCATGCATCACGACGTGTAATCCCGCCTCGGAGTACAGAGAAGGAGGGGTAGCCGGCTGGGATTACAGCAGTCCATTAGCCCTCCGCTTTAAAAAGCATTCTAGAGCGAGATTCTAAGCGGGTGCACGTATGAGCTACAGGCGTGAGGAGACAATAGGGGATAAGCTGAGAAAGCTATTCACGAACGATAAGGATCCAATGGAGAAGAAGGCTATCATAGCACAGTACAGAATTAAAACTGCTATAGGCAGAATAAACAACTACCTGGATAAGCTGAGTGAGAGAGACCGCGAGCTATTCGAGGTGATAGTGGAATCCCTAACCAGGAAAGATGAGCTGAGAGCTAAGATGTATGCTAAAGAGGTAGCTGAGATAAGGAAAGTCAGCAAGCAGCTACTAACAGTACAGTACGCTCTCGAGCACGCTGCCTTAAAGCTCGAGACGTTCATAATATATGGTGGAGCAATCAACGAGATAGCGCCAGTCCTAGGAGTCATAAGGGAAGCTGTAAACATACTGAGAGGTGTAGCACCCGACATCTGGGTGGACCTCCAGTACGCTGTAAGAGAACTCGAGGCGGCTGTCGGAGCTGGAATAGTAGACCTAACAATGGATGTCGGCACTGGATTAGACAGCGAGGCAAAGAAGGTTCTAGAGGAGGCGAAGATAGTAGCAGAGCAGAAGATGAGGGAGAGGTTCGCGGAGCTACCCAGAGGCGTTGTTCCAGAGGGAGAAGCAGCAAAGACTGCTTAAGCCTGCATCTCGAGCTAGTTTTTCCTTTTAGCTCATGTTTTCCATTCAACTACTTGTATCAGCCTCTGGTTAACTACTCTATCAATACTCTTCAAAGCGTTCCTAAGCTCCTCTCTCTTAACCTGGTAGTCTTCTACGCTGAACGGGTTGACTTCAACACTAACGCCTCTAGCAGTAATCGATATGGAGTCGGGTTTAATGCTGATAGCTGAATTCCTGGTTTTAATGCTAATGGAGGACCCCTTGGACTCGATGGAGAGAACCATGTACTCCGGCCTGCTTCTAAGAACAATTACTCTCTCGCCATCTACTACAAGGTAAGTGTAGGGTGAAATCCTCGACACGCCTTCTACACTCCCGCTGGCTTTAAGCTTACCCTCTAGTGTGCGAAGGCCTCCTGAAATACCCTCCACAAGCCCGGCTAGCTGTGATGCAACATTAATAGTTTTAGCATCGAGCTCGCGGCTTCTGACAACCCTGCCCCTAATACCTTGTGATATATCGCTGAGTACTCTCACTGCTCTCTCAATACTTGCTAAAGCACTACTCATGGCGGCACACCGCTGTCAACCTCATTGAGACCACAGCTTATAAATCTCATCGATTATATCAGTGTCTACTACCTCTCTACCCTTACTCTTCGACTCTACTATAACACGCCCACTTCCCTCTACAACATACCCGACAATACTGTGCTTAACGCCAAGCTCCTCTAGCTTCCCGAGGAGCCGGAGGAGGTTTCCCGGGGGTGTAGTAGCAACTATGCATCCACTACTAAGTAGCTTAAGGGGGTCAACGCCCATGCTACCTGCAATCTCTTCAACCTCTCTTTCAATAGTAAACTTTTCTCTTTCAACAATGATATCCTTTCCGCTTGCTATAGCTACCTCTCTGATCGCCTGGAGGACTCCTCCCTCTGTTGCATCATGCATAGTGTTAACGTAGTTCTTTATAGCTAGGGCTGTTTCAACCACGCTGACCTCGCTTATGAAGCCTTTAGCTTTCTCAACCACATCTACCGGCACTCCTCTCCTGAGGAGCATGTCCTCGAAGTCCCATGCTATGACTCCAGCGCCTTCGCCAGCAATCCTCCCTACGACTAGAACGTAGTCGCCTTCTCTTGCATCCCTAGTAGTGATAACTCTCCCCGTAGTGTAGCCTGCTACAGCCATGACTATAATAGGTCTCTCTAAGCCTGGCGTGACCTCTGTATGCCCTCCCACTACAACCCCGTTGATCTCGCTTAGAGCTGAAGCCATATCCCTGAACAACTCTTCAATCTCTCTCACACTGTACTGTGGGGGTAGGAGTACAGTAGGCATAAACCACCTCGGTCTCACTCCTCTCACAGCTACATCATTGCCGGCAACGTGTACAGCCAAGTAGCCTGCTCTTCTAACCCCTGTAGTTATAGGGTCGACGTGGGCTACGAGGAAGCCGTCTCTAAATCTTATTACAGCGGCATCCTCACCTTGAGCCGGCCCTACAATGAGGTCTGGGTCAGTGAAGGGTAGTAGTGAGAGCAGGCTGCTCATAGTGCTCCACGGTAGCTTCCCTGGTTTAACCATGTACTCCAGCACCTCGCTCTCTACTCTTAGAGCCTATGATTCAAGTGAGTTTAAAGCGGTATCTACCTGCTGTTAAACCCAGTTTTAAGGCGCAGTCCCTGCACACGTATTCTACTGGTGTCACCTGGATGAGGCAGTCCTCACATCCTATTCTACCGCAGATCTTGCAGTAGCTGATCGACAACTGCCTACCGCAGATCTCGCAGAGTGCTTCACTACATATACTACACAAGTTCTTCTCGTGATCGTAGTCGTCGCTGCATACAGCTCTACCGCAGAGCCTGCACTTGTATACAGCCTCTTTTTCACCGCAGATCTCACACTTCAATACTAGCACCCAGCTGATAGCTGTCACGGTGCTACATCGTAGAGTCTTGCTATGTTGTCAACCATAATCCTGTACGCGTACTCCTCGTCGAAGACACCGTTCTCCAAGTGCCTTCTGATAACCTTCGGGATCTCCCAGGGGTATGCTGCCACGCCAGGCCTAGCTGGGTCATCGATGAAGTCTGATTCTACTGTAGCATTAAGCGGCTTCTTCGAGGCGAGCTTCTCGCTGAAGTTCTTCACTGGTATAGTGTAGCTTAAACCATATTCTTCAGCTGAGAGAACTGTATCCATGCCTGCATGATGCAGCACTATCCTCCCACTACTACTCTTGAGTGCTTTAGCCAGCCTGCTAATAGAGAATGCTGTAATCCATCCAGCCTGCTCGAGGTGTAGGTGGATGACTGCATCGTAGTCTCTAGCAGCCTCTAAAGCCTCCATCATGATCACCTCTGACAGCACTATTCTCTCAACACTAGTACTGTAGTGCTGCCTGCCCACCTCGCCTACACCGTCTAGTAAGCCTCTCCCCAGTGCATCTCTAATCAGCTTTAAGACTCCTGCAGCCAGCTCGTAGATCCTCCTCCCGTCGAGCCCGCGCCTATAGTACTCGTCTACTTCAGCTGGATGAAACCCCATTAATCTAGCCACCTTCAACCCGTGCTCTCTGAACGCCTCTGCCTCCCTGTTGAGGACTTCAAGAACCTTTATGTAGGATTCCACGCTCGGCTCGCTCACCCCGTAGTGGTATGGTGGTAGAGCGACAAGTGCTACAAACCACCCGCCCTCCCTGCGGAATCTCTCCGCTATCCTGCCAGCGCCTAAGCCTCTCACAGGGTTTGTATGGAGGTGTGCATCACTAAACAACATGAGCTTACACCAATAGCTTTTTCTCTGGGATTTTAATGCAACCTCCTAGTTTAAGCTTGCTCAAGTCAACGATAACCGAGTTATTCAGATTTTATATAACCCTGTTATACATGAAGTAGTTAAGGGTGCTGGATTATGAGTCAAAGCCGCCCGAGATACACGTTAATCGATATACTTGTGCTAGGTGTTACAGCAGCTGTGTTCAGTGTGCTCTTCTACGTGTGGTGGGATGTATACTATGCTGTAAAAGCTGTAGGCGGTCCTGTAGTTGCAAGGCTTGTAACCTACGGGTTATGGTTTATGCCGGCTCCACTTGCAGCCTCACTAATACGTAAGCCTGGAAGCGCGCTGCTAGGAGAATTCCTGCCAGCTCTCCTAGAATCCATTATACCGACGCCAGGCGGGTTAACTAACGCTATCTACGGTGTAGCGCAGGGAGTCTTCAGTGAAGCATCCTACACGTTATTCTTCTACAGGAAGTATAGTCTACTGCAAGCTGCAATCGCTGGGGCTCTGCCAGCTATACCAGCGTTCACCCTGGACGCACTCCTCTTCGGCGATATATACCCGGCTCGTGAAGCCGTCATAGTGGTCTCCGCTATAGCATTAAGCGGTGCCATCTACGGGATGCTAGCCTATACTATTGCTAGAGTTGTCTCAGGGAGATCTGAGTAGAAGAGCCCCGGATACCCCGGGCTCCACTAATAGTTTTTAAAGCTGGAGTTCCTCATAAGGGTTTAACTGGATCCTCAGGTGTAAACAGTGGTAGCCCGCATTAAGCTGAAGAACAACATCATTGAGGTTGAAGGGAAAGCTTACTCTGCCACCCAAATGGTTTTCAAAGGAGTTTTCACCGGTAGACTACTCCTCTCCAGGGAGAAAGTTGAAGGCTTCCTCGACGCTAGTGGGGAGGTAGGAGTATTCATTGAGGATGAATGGGTTTTCGTAGAGGGCGGGTTTAATCCAGGCAGTCTAGTAAAGTCTATATCAATCCATGAGACACCAGGCTCCCTGCTAGTGCTAGCAGGAGGCAGAAGACTGAAGTCTAGTGAAGCCCTCCTAGAGCTTGATAACGCTAGAGTAGTAGTAAACCTGACTCTACACCCCTTAAACCTTACAGCAGCTCTAGAAAACCCCTCACTAGAAGTCTCCAGGAAGGCCTTTACCACGGTGATCAAGATTAAATCTCTCTAATAGGCTCAGGGAGCCAGGGGAGGCGCGGCATCGGGGGAATACTCCTCTTATGCCGGCTCCTCCTGTGGAGATCTAGTACCCTCTGGAAGACTGTTAAGGGTAGTCCTGTCGCCTCTACAGCCTCCTCTAGGCTGAGCCCTCTATCTATAAGCGAGTAGAATACTAGGTCTACTGCCTCATAGCTCAACCCTAACTCTTCTTCAGCTAGCTGGCCCTCCCAAAGCCTAGGTGAACTGGGCTTACTCGTGATAGCATCAGGGATCCCGATGCGTCTAGCAAGCTCTCTCACCTGAGTCTTGTAGAGGCATGCCAGCGGCTGTATATCCACGCCGCCATCACCATGCTTCGTGAAGTAGCCGAGGAGGAGCTCGCTTCTATCGCCTGCACCGACAACCAGGCCATTCAGCTTGTTAGCATAGTAGTAGAGTATAGTCATTCTAATCCTAGCTCTAAGATTCCCTACTGGTAGCTTATCGCTTAGAGTAAACCCTGGTATCACGCTGTAGGAGTCAACTACTCTATCAATTGGTATGACAATGTACTCCACACCGAGGTCTTCTGCAAGTCTTACAGCATCCTCGACGTCGCCGGCTGGTGTCACCCTTGTGTCAGGTAGTATTAGAGCGAGAGCCCGTGCTGCACCAGCTGCTTCAACCACAGTCTTTAATACTACAGCTGAATCTACTCCTCCACTCAACCCTACAATCAGTCTTCCAGCCCCATGTTCATCCGCGTAGCTCTTAATGAAGCCCGCTACTACATCTATAACAGTATCCCATGGTAGAGAAAGGAGATCCCTTACTGTTATCCGAGCCAAGCTACTCCACCATGCATCCCGGGTACCGTGGCCGTGTTATCCTGGAGCCGCCTGTAAACCCTGGTACTTTATCAAGCATGGTGTTTTAAACGATCTCTGCTTCCAGAGCAGGTGGTTCTATACTCTGCATTCATATCTCTCTCGTATACCTCGCCGCGTGGAGTTTTCTCCCTGAAAACCCTGCCCTCATACACGTATATTCTAGTTGATTCATCCAGCCAGCAGTCAGGCTTCAACCCGGCTTTAATGCATGTTTCAGCTAGAAAAGTCTCTTCATCCCAGCAGTATTCTACTGGCACAGCAGGGAGGAGAGTACCCTTAAACCATCCTTTCTCCGCGATTAATCCATGCCTCCCGATAGCTATGAGTGAGGGAAGCCTCCATCTATCTTCAACTTCTACTAGCACCGGCTGGGAGAGCACTGTAACCTCCACTATAATATCATCCAGCTCCCATGCCTCCACTGGGTTGAAGCGTGGGTCGCCTACTGCTGCTTCAATTGCAGACTCAATTGTAGACTCTACTAGACTGTACACTGGGGCGAGGAACCCTATACACCCGCGTAGCGCTGTCCTCCCTGATGCATCCAGCTTCTCTATGGTTGTAAAGGTCATTCCAGGCCTCTCCAGCTTCACGGGGATACCGTGCTTAGAGTAGTCTACACGCGTACCTCTCGATACGTAGGCTTCTATAGCCTCCCTCGCTAGTCTAACAAGTAGAACACCTTCATCAAAGGTGAGCTCTGAAGGGTGAACCGGGCTTGCAGGAGGCTTACTTGAATCTAAAGCACTGCTTCTCCTAGGATCCCTCATGCATCTCAAGCCCCGCTTACATTATCTAGAGTGTTTCAGCCCCCTTCTTTAACTGCTTCTGGTATAAGCCTAGCTTGTCTCTCGCCTCGCTTAACACGGCTTCAATCATCCTCCAGTGGCTTCCCACCCAGTATACTTTACCGCAGCGCGGGCAGATCCAGAAGTCCTCGTGTAGAGCGTAGACTCTAGGAGGGACTCTACCGCTAGCCTCCTTCTTAGTGATTTTTTTAAGAAGAGTATTATCTTCAGGGCATCTTGTCTTATCGTAGTCCACGTAGAGTCTTATACCAGTTAAACTAGCTATCTTCGCCAGCTTGACTGCGAGATCCTCATCCCCCAGTAGAATACTCTTTAATCCTCTTTTAACAGCTCTTCTATGCAGCCCTCTATCCCTTGTCAGTATTATTCTTCCTTCAAGCTCTGCTCTCCTCAGTATCATCCAGTCCTCCATGCTATTCTCGTAGACTGTATCATAGCCTAGTATCCTCAGCCACCTGGCTAGAGAACCCAGCATTGTGTCAGCTATGAATTTCGGCTCCTCGCTCATACCATTAAACCCAGTATCGCTAGGGTTACAGTCCCTTATTAAGAAGAGAAGTAAGCCTGAAAATCCTTCTTCAAGCCGGGTACGAGGGCTAGCGAGCGATAACTAGAGCGTAGAGTACATCTCTCTCAGTGACTATCCCCTGGAGAACCCCGTCCTCATCCACCACTAGTACAGAGCTCACGTTTTTATCCAGCATTTCTCTTACAGCTTCAGCTAGATCATCATCGGGTTTAACTGCTACGAGATCACTCCTCATTAAATCCCTTATTCTCTTAGAGTGAATCTCTCTTATATCACCGCTAGTAGAATCCCTTAAAGCCTGATGACTTCCAAAGTATCTCACTACGTCGACAGCTGTCACTATACCTGCTACTCTATCCTCGTGTACTACTGGCAGCCTTCTAAACCCGTAGGCCACCATTTTCTCGAGAGTAGCCTTCAACGTGTCGTCAGCGCTAGCTGTGACAACAGGCTTCGACATGACTTCCCCGGTCTTTAAGCCTGTGGAGGTTACACCGTAGAGGTATTTGACGAGGTCGTGCTCTGTTAGAATACCGTAGACTGTGCCATCCTTGTTTAAGATGGGGATAATGCCTATTCCATGAGTAATCATGGATTCAAGTACTTCTGTGAGAGTATTATCAACGTAGAGGTATACTGGGTTCCTCACCATTATGGTCTCAACAACCTCTTTCTCGAGAGCCGAGTAGAGGCTGTATCCATGCCTGCTCTCAATAATCCTGTAGTATTCTCCACCACCAAGATAGCTTATCACGTCGCCTAGAGTTAGAAGTCCTTCAAGCCTTCTATCGCTGGATGATACTATAAGCCCCCTCCCGTGGGAAGCCATCTCCTCGAGAGCCCTCATTACTACTGTTGAAGGAGAAACCATCCTAGGGTTTCTTCTAGCTAGAAGCTGAAGCTCTCTCTCAGCTCTATGAATACTATCATTAAAGTTAGGGGTTCCATCACTTCTAAGCCACCTATACGAGTCTACATGCCTGTAAGGACGGTGTTTTCGGGGCCTAGAGACGTGCATTCAAACACCACTATTAATATCCAATGTCAAGCCTAATTAATTTTGAGTAAGCTCCACCATGCTGCAGGCAGTTTTACACTAGATGATTCAACCAGGTGTTCTAGCTGCATGAACTACTTCCACGGGATTCAAGCCTGGATTAAACACGAGAGTTAACGGGAGAATACCTGTTAATGCTAGCACAGTGGATTTTAATGCAAGCATGTAGTGTTCATCATAGTCTAACGGGTTGAATAACCCGAGCCTGCTTAAACCTGCTGCAAAGAAAACTGGTATCCCAGTGGCTAGACGCCTAGCAAGCTCTGAGAGAGAGTACTCTAATACAAGCTTTACAGCAGCCCCACGGTAAGCCTTCACGTACCCTCCTATATCCCCTCTATCAATGGATTCAGCGAGAGGCTTAGACAACTTGAAAATATAGTGTAAGCCTCCTCCAGTATAGGGTTTAACTAAAGGCACGCTGTCACCATGGAATACTATTCTACCAGCGTACACGGGGTTAGAGAGAGGCTTACTCCTCGGGATTACACCCCCGAATGTTTCCACACGGCCCCCGATTTTCACGCCGAATACTCTAGCTGCATGCTTAATAGTCTTGTCGAGTAAGCCTGGTTCAACCCTATTGAATCCCCCTCCAATTAAAGCCGTATCCTTATCTAGTGGTATAATCCAGGAGAAAAACCCAGGAGTTAAATCACCATAGGAGACATATACTGAATCTGTATCTATATTCTCCACCCTAACCCTGGATTGTATTCCAGTTATAAATCTAGGGTTAGAGTTTAATAGACTGCGCTTAAACCTTCCCACAGCTCCCTCAGCTACAACTATCATGCTGCACTTGTATTCACCACCCCCTGCTAGTATCGAGTTTACACCCCCCGGTTTAGCCTGGGCTTTATAGAGTATTCTATGACCCCTCCTTTCTACAAGCTCTGCAAGCCTCTCCTCTAGTTCCGGCCTGGCTACATGGAATATGAAGCTCTCCTTGTAGGAGACCTCGAAGAACCTGTTGAAGACGTTAAAGTACACCCTCTTGTAGGAGGCGTCGAATACACTGCCTACAAGGCTTCTCACAAGTCTAGCAGTCTCAACACCAATTAAGCTGCTGCAGTGAAGAGGTATCCCGGGTCTAGCGTGCTCCTCGAATACCACTGTATCCTGGAGGCCTATAAAACCAGCTACTGATAGCCCGGCTGGCCCAGCCCCCACAATACATACATCAGCTTTAGGCATTAGTATCCTCGAAATCCCTGCTAGTGACTCTTAGTGTATACCTCTCAGCTTTTAAAGCCCTCACAATATGCATGAATGCTTCAAGAGGCTCGCCTCTAGGGCCACACGTGTAGACGTCTACTGTTGCAAAACTGTATTCAGGCCATGTGTGAATGCTTATATGGCTTTCAAGCACTATCCCGATAACACTTACCCCGGGGTTTATCTTCCAGGCTTTAATATCGAGTAGAGTGAACCCTCCGACCTCGGCTGCCTCTCGTACTATCTCGGTTAATCTTTCCTCGTCAGCTAGTATTCTAGAGTCGCAGCCGTAGAGCTCGCCGTAGACGTGCCTGCCTATAACCTTCTTGGTGGTAAGCACCTCCATTTTAATCCCCCCTCCCCCTCTAATAGTGATTCAACCCCTCCAATCCTTATAAACTTTACCCCCTATAGTAGATTCACTAGCGTGAGCATGATCACCCCGGGTGAACCGAAATATTTTTACTGCCTTCAAGCTATCCTCTATGAGATGGCGATGATGTATCCTAGTCCAGGTTGACTGGTGACGAAGAGTCTCCGGGGCCGAGCCCGCGTGAAAGGTGGTTGAATATGGCTGTGAAACTAGATCCATGGGGCCATTATAGTATAGACGACTACCTGAAGCTACTCGAGGAGTTCGGAATCCACTCTATTGATGAAGTACTAGGCTTAATGCCGAGACGCCACAAGTACTTTGAGAGGCGTATAGTATTCGGGCACCGCGACTTCGATAAATGGCTTAACGCGTTGAGAAGCGGAGGCAGGGTAGCTGTGCTCACAGGCTTCATGCCTAGCGGTAGACCCCACCTGGGTACAGCAATGGTCTACGAGGAGTTAAAGTTCCTCCAGGAGCTAGGAGCCCACGTGAAGATCGTCATAGCTGATGCTGAAGCATACATTGTTAGACGCGAGGAGAGAAGCGAGGTTATCAAGAGGGGGGTTGAATTCGTAGCCCACGCTGTAGCATGGGGGCTGGACACCGAGAAAACAGAATTCTACTATCAGACTTCTATGGATGTAGAATATTATAGGCTTATACAATTATTCTCGAGAAAGATCTCAATGGCTGAAATGGAGGCAATCTACGGTGAGTTAACCCCCGGTAAGATCATTGCCTCTCTAACACAGGCAGCCGACATACTACACTTACAGCTAGACAGGTACGGAGGCTTCAAGCACGTCCTCGTCCCTGTCGGAGCAGACCAGGACCCGCACTTAAGGCTTACACGGGATATAGCGGATAGATTCAGCCAGGAGTTAGGGTTAGAGAGGCCTAGCTCAATATACCATAAGCTTCTCAGAGGACTAGATGGAAACAAGATGAGTAAGAGTAGACCAGAGTACGCTATACACTTAGACGAGGATCCAGAGACAGCTGAAAAGAAGCTCATGAATGCTTTAACCGGTGGAAGAGCGACAGCTGAAGAACAGAGGAGACTAGGTGGAGAGCCATGGAAGTGCAGTATCTTCGAGCTCTACATGTACCACTTAGTAGACGATGAAAAAGAGCTTAAAGAAATATACGATGACTGCGTGAGCGGCCGGATACTATGCGGTCAATGCAAGAGGAGGGCTGCCGAGAAGCTTAAAAGCCTGTTAAGCCAGCATCAAAAGAAACTTAAGTACACGCTTGAATCCACGGGTAAACTCTTGAGGAAACCCTCCTTCTAAACCTGCTCAAGCCGTGCTTAAAGAGGGTGGTGTGAAGGCAGCTACACCTTTATCTCCTCGAGTATCTCGTCAACTACTCTCAATGGATCCTCAGCCCTAGTTATAGCGCTGCCGACGACAACTATGTCTGCACCCTTCAAAACCAGGCTTCTCACAGCCCCCGGCTTCAACCCTCCTGCAACAGCAATCCTCGCTGAAACCCTCCTCCGCAACTCCTCCACTTCCCTCTCCATATCCAGGGCTGTCAACCCCCTAGCCTTCTGCACACTTATCCCGACATGGTAGAGGATTACATCCACACCCATTCCATCAAGCTCTACAGCCCTCTCAACAGGCCTCGGGTGACCTATTAAGTCTGCTATCACCATCTTACCCCTAGACCTAGCGGTTTCAACCGCTTCCCTTACAACCTCGTTGTCCGCTACAGCTAGAACTGTGAACGCGTCACCACCAGCATCCAGGAGCACACCCCCCTCAATACTGGGTACATCCATAGTCTTCGTGTCAACAACAATAAAGCAGTTAGTAAGATTCTTCAAGGCTTTAACAGCTATCTTACCCCACGCCTTCAAGAGCGGAGTCCCCACCTCAATCCACACACTCCTACACAACGTGTGGGAAGCCACCCTAGTAGCTATATCAGCAGCCTTCACGAGCTCCGTGAGGTCAAGTGCAACCTGAAGTATCCCACCCATGGCTTCCACGAAAACCACATATTCACTCCCAAGCTAATAATCTTAACGTAACACTCTTAGTTTTGCTTGTTTTTAACGTGGGTTAAAAGGCGACGGCGAGTCGTTCACGTGCTCTTAGTTTTGCTTGTTTTGAACTGGTTCCCACCTGGGTTTTTCCACTAGTGTTCTATATGCTTGAATAGTTTTAAACTTTTCCTCAATGAGAGTTTTGTTAGCATTCCACGGGCCCGTAGAAAACCTCTCGTAGAATGCTAGCCGAAAAACTTATAAACCCATCTTCAACGAGTGTTGAAGTCTAGGAGTGGTTGGAGAAGAGAGGCTGTAAGAGGTTTCTCTTGTTTAATCCAGGATAATGCTTTCTGCATCTTTAAGGGATGGGTTGGATTTAATGTAATTTAAAGAGTTAAAGCTGTCACTAGGAGGGCTGGTAGAAGAGGGAGTGGGGTTGGATTCGTGGACGTATAGTGGGCTGCTTGAGTATAGCTTGAAGCTTGTTGAAGATGGCTTGAAGGCTGCTTTCTCGAGGCTGAGGGCTGAGGCTTCAGGAGCGTCTCCGCTAACACTGGATATAGTTGAAGTAGCGTCAGATTATACTTTAAGAGGAGGGAAGAGGCTGCGGGCCTTTCTAGCTCTAATAGGATACTGGAGTAAGCAGTGGGGTGGAGGTGATGTAAGCTCCGCGCTGAGCTTGATGACAGGCATTGAGTTGCTTCAAAGCTATCTTCTAACACACGATGACGTCATGGATAGAGATGAGTTGAGGCGTGGCGGTCCAACCGTGCATGCATGGTTCAGGGATAAGTGTGCAAGAGAACTAAGGAGGGATTGCCCCCACTACGGTGTATCCCAGGCTATAACTGTAGGAGACTACCTTGAAGCAGCAGCTGTTGAGCATATAGTTAAGGCTGGCGCCAGTAGAGGCGTGGCAGCCGAGCTACTTGAAGCCTATGCAGCCGGATTGAGGAGAGTCGCCTACGGCCAGTTCCTCGACGTCCTCTTATCCTACAAGCCTTTAAGCGAGGTATCAGAGGGAGACGTGCTCTTAGTCCACTCGCTTAAAACAGCATCCTACACGGTTGAGCTACCCTTACACCTAGGTGCTATTGCATCCGGCACGCACAGCAGGAGACTCCTAGAGGAACTCTCATCATACGCTAACCCAGCTGGCATAGCATTCCAGCTTAGAGACGATGTAATAGGACTCTACGGGGACCCCGGGGTGACAGGTAAGCCTGTTGGAAGCGATGTTAAAGGCAGGAAGAAGACGCTGCTCGTCGTTAAAGCATACGAGCTGGGAGGCGGGGAGGTTAAGAGGGAGCTAAGCAGGATATACGATGAGCCAGGAGAGGTATCGTTAGAAGATGTAGTATACGTGCAGAGAGTTGTACGTGAAACAGGAAGCCTAGATTACAGCGAGAAGCTCATCGAGAGGTATGTAGGTGAAGCTCTAGCAGCACTAGAAGACTCGAGAGAGATATGCGGGGAGGCAGCTGGCGCCTTAAAGTGGCTGCTCGCGAAGCTAGCTTACAGGGAGAAATAGCTACCTACTACTACACTCCAACTGATCTCCATCTTCATCAGGCTGGATGAGCTTGGATTTCAATAGTGTGAATCCCAGCGCGAAGAGTGATGCTAGAAGAAGTATTACGAAAGCGTATACTGTGAGCTTTAATACAAGCTCTTTTACATTAGAGAAGAACAAGAGGTAGGTGTAGACGACTGCTATTAGAATAGACCCAGTTATCAATGCGATCCCAGTAGCCTTCTTCTTGTTCACGCTACCACCTCAATTAAACCCAATGGAATACAGCTATCCACGACGCTACTATATCCGTGAAAATAGTGTGGACTTGTAATCTAATAAGTATGGTTGAGGATCCAGAATACTGTAAAGGTGCCTAGTAGTGAAGCGTAAGAGAGGGGAGATTGAAGAGTGGCTTAAACGAGTAGTGTTCGGCGGCCGGAGAGACGAGTACGTGGTTTACATTAGATTCCGCACTGAGCAGGGCGAGGTCTTAAAGCCTATACCCGGCGGCGTCATCGAGGATTTCAGAGGAGGCTTAATCTACACGCGTAGCGAGGTCATCCCAGTCCACAGGGTAGAGGAAATCAGGGATAAAAACGATAGAGTTATATACAGGAGGAGAAGCTAGATCCAACCTCTCAGCTTCATTGCTTTAACAACACGGTCAACAGCAATAGCGTATGCCGCCGTCCTCATGGGGTGAGTAGAGAACCTCTTCATCCAGTCACTGTAGACTCTATCAAAGTTCAGGGACATCATTTTATCGAGTCTTGCTAAAGCCTCCTCGTCAGTCAGCCAGCACCCCATTCTATTGTGACTCCACTCAATCCAGCTCATTACAACACCTCCAGCGTTAGCTAGGATGTCTGGTACTATGACCACTCCCTTCTCGTGTAGTATTGCCTCTGCCTCCGGGGTGGTCGGCCCATTAGCAGCCTCCACGATCACCTTGGCTTTTACTCTCCCAGCATTCTCCCTGGTTATAACATCCTGTATCGCTGCTGGCACAAGGATGTCTACTGGTAGCTCTAGTAGCTCCATGTGGTTGCCTGAAACCCTGGCGTCACCCTTACTGTAGCTTGTCACTTTACCAGTGCTCTCCTTAACTCTCTTAACCTCCTCTACATCGAGTCCCTTCGGGTCGTACACGTATCCACTGCTATCGCTTACAGCAACGACTCTAGCACCCCATTTAGCAAGGTATTCTGCTGCATAAGTACCCACGTTGCCGAAGCCGTGGACTGCTACTGTTCTACCTTCAAGCCCGCCTAGTATTCTCCTAGCTGCTTCCCTTGCTATAAGAGCTACACCATACCCTGTTGATATAACACGGGCTTGAAGCCCGCCTAGCTCAGGTGGTTTAGCTGTGACAACACCCCAAGCCGGGTACCCTGCTATCTTACTGTACTCGTCGAAGTACCATGCCATTATCTGCGGGTTCGTGTATACGTCGGGGGCTGGTATATCGATGTCTGGTCCAACCTCTCTTGCTATCGCAGCAAAGAATTTTCTACTAGCTTCCTCCAGCTCTCTTGGAGTGAGCTTCTTAGGGTCTACTCTAAGACCGCCTTTACCTCCACCGTAAGGTATTCCAGCAAGCGAGGTCTTCCAGGTCATCCACATTGATAAGGCGACTACTTCACCTGGAGTAGTATCCTCACCGTACCTTATCCCGCCTTTGTAGGGTCCTAGAGCACTATTATGCTGGCTCCTCCAGCCCAGGTACGTTTCAATTCTCCCATTCTCTCTTCGAATAGTCACCTTGACTTGAATCAGCTTCTCAGGGTGCCTTAAGGCCTCTACAATGTCGTCAGAGAGCCCTAGGAGCGATGCTGACTCACGAAGCTGCTTTACAGCCATCTGGTAGACAGGGTCGTTCTCGTAGAGTGAGGCTTGAGCACTCATATACCATCTCCAGCTAACCTATACTATCCTAGACGCCTTTAAAACTTTACTAGATTACCAAGACGACTATAAATCATACAATCTTATAGATACCCATGATATTAGAATAAAGCATCATAATATCCCGCGTAACCCTCAGGTATAAACTCTCATCTCGAACTTTCTATTCAAGTGCTATCACGCCGGCAACTCTAAGATGAAATTGCTAAACGGTAAGGAAGGTGAAGCAGGACCTCTCAAGAAGCGGAATAAGAGGAACTTTATATGAGTCTACTGGGTATACATGTATTTAGGGCCACTCTAATGGAAGAAAGTAAACTTCATTCAAAACTTTTAATTCAGCTACCAACATTAACACTGCTGACATCAGTAGAAATACCGGTTCCAAGGCCGATTCACACCTAGAATACGGATATGTAGCAGGTGAATGTAAACTTCACCCACTATTACTACTTAACCCTCCATTTAATGGTAGAGCTCAGGCAACAGAAAAATGCTACTGAAACCTGGATATTTAGTTCACTGATGAGAGTTCAGGGTACTTACAAAGCTGGAACAGCAATATATGCTAGAGGTGTTTTCCGGCTACAGAAGACTAAATTATGTGATGAGTAGAGGTATCCTGCTCTCTAGAGTAGTGTAGCAGAACATACCTTCGACGAGTCGCTAGACCTGTTAAAGGTACCGGATTAAAGGATAAATATACGACTATACTTAGATCGTGGTGAGGAATTAAACTTGGGTAGGCTGAAGATACTAGTTATCTCTTACCTGGTATTCTTCACTTTACTCGCGACTACATGCTATGTTATCCTCTACCTGTTTCACCCTATTTACGAGCCTACTATAGGTGATCCTATAGGATCAATGTGGCTTGCCAGAATGATGTATAAGGGTGAAATTGGTGACTGCGAGGGACTAACGTGTAGCTATGGAGGTGTTAAAGTATACTTTGGAGAGAATGAGTAGAGCCTGGAAGTAAAGCTGCCGGTTCCTGATAACTACACTTGGTTTAAAACTGATATCCTCAACTATCCGGCAATACGTATATACAATATTACTCAAAAGAACTTAAATTGGGCTGTAGAATACAATAGGGCTCACGCTAGAGTCTTCTATATAGGTAGATTTACATTCAACTTCACAGTCTATATGAATGAGGAGCCTCCTCAACCCTATCTTTTAACCTACAGGGGCGAGGAGGAAGAATTAGTGGGAGAAAAAATTGCTAGATTGGAGAGAGTCCGCTACGCGTTGCTTTACCCCAGTATTAGACCGGGAATACTAGTAGAGGGTAGCGAGTGGGCTAAAGGCGAAGTAGTGTTAGAGGGGCAAGTTTACAAGCTACTAGTAGGATACTACTATAACTACACGCTACTCCTCAACGGTAGACCTGTGCTTAAATCCCCTCTCTCTAGCATCATCTACCTTCAGAATGGAGATACACTGTGGGCTTCAGTATGGCCGATGGATGGCGACCTAGCCTACACTGAAGATAAGTGTATTCAAGGATCTCGAAGCATCAAGAATGCTCTTACCGGGGATTACACTGAGGTTCTAGGGAGCCTAAGAAGAGGCTGGAACAACCTTACTTTAATTGTAGACGTACATGTTATCGATGATGCTATCGACCTAGTCCAAGGCACTCGCTACATAACAGCTCGCCCAGCTAGTGGAGCTATAGTGTTGAAGCTAGGCCCTCCATTCATAATGATACTTGAAGCACGGAGAGTAGTTGACTCAGACCTCTACTTCCCGATTCTCGTGGCATGTATTCCTTCAGCCTTTCCACCAGCATATATAGTATATAGAGTTCGAGGGTGGGTAGCACGCGTGCTCTTATACTCTCTCTAACTGGTATTCTACTGCTTGCTGCCAGCGTTTACTTCCTCCAGGTATCCGAGGAATTCACAGATATCTCCACGATGATCGGCCCTGTTACAGCTACTCTAGAACCCGGGGAGGCTTACAGCTATACTTTCCAGTGGAGAGTAGTAGAGCGGAATCCCCGGTCGATCTCAGGGAGAGGCTACTTAATCTACGAAGCCTTCGCTGGGCCTTCATCGTGCAGTAATATCGGCTTCCTCTCACTTAGTATTCATGATTCATGCCACTGGACTATCTTTGGAGTCAAGCTTACTAATACCACGCCGGCC
The DNA here is from genome assembly GCA_026626905.1 of Desulfurococcus sp. Taxonomy (NCBI): domain Archaea; kingdom Thermoproteati; phylum Thermoproteota; class Thermoprotei; order Desulfurococcales; family Desulfurococcaceae; genus Desulfurococcus; species Desulfurococcus sp. Next base: position 77,881 of record JAPNUX010000003.1, on the reverse strand, counting down.
TCAGGGCACGTTAATTTAACACTAGTTGTTAGAAAGCCGGGTAATAGCTATGAGATCAGAGCCGTCAAGCCGAGGGAATGGGTGTTCATAACTATAACTTCTACCGAGCCGTACACCACTTTTATCTTAAACACAGGTAGCACTCCAGTCGATATTGAAGCATGGTACGGGCTGGGAGATCACGATGAGAGCAAACCCTACATTAAGCTCGCACTACTATCCGCTACTATAGGGGTGGTACTTGTAGCAGCATCTGCTGTAATCACGGCTCAACGGGTACTTAAACGTGAGTGGGGTTTACGAGGAGTTAAGGCTCTAGTAGAAGCCCTGCTTAGAATTAACAGGTTTCCTAGGGAGGCTTCAGACCTCACACGGCTCTTCATTGCTGGAGTGCTCGGAACCGAAGTCGCTCATCACTTATTGTGTTTTAATCCCAGTAGAGTCATTTAAAGTTTAACAGGGGGTAGTGTTGAAGCCCGCGTTACTCGTAGTCGACATGTTGAAGGAGTTCGTGTACGGCCGTCTTAAGAGCCCTAGCGCTGTCAGGATAGTGCCAGTTATAAGAGAGCTTGTATCAGCAGCTAGAAGCACGGGTATCCCAGTCGTATACCTGGCTGACAGCCACCTTCCATTCGACTACGAGTTATCCATATGGGGCCGCCACGCGATGCAGGGGGACCCGGAGTCCAGTATCATTGATGAGCTTAAGCCTGAGCCCGGCGACATAGTACTCTACAAGAGATCTTATAGTGGCTTCAGGGAGACAGGGTTAGACTACGTGCTGAGAGACCTCGGCGTTGACACTGTGATCCTGACCGGAATACACACTCATATATGCGTAATGCATACGGCTATTGATGCCTTCTACAATAGGTACAAGCTGATTATTGTTGAAGATGCAGTTAGCGCTTTCAGCGAGAGCGATCATGAATGGGCTTTAAACTACATGAAGTCTATTCTCGGGGCGAGAATAGTGAAGTCTAGTGAAGTACTCGACATGATTAAGCGTGGAGTAGTTTAACACTATGATAGACTGCAGGCTACTGGATCTAGCTAGAGAGCTCTCAGCAGGCTCCAGGTTCCCTCTGAGAGAGCTACTAGCAGTCCTGCTAGGAGTCTTCAGAAGCGGGTATGGGAGAGTATACGTTTCGAGGAAAACAGGTATCCCGGAGAGAAGAGTTAGAAGCATATACGAGTACATAGCTGGCTTGAAGCAGGCGATGCCAGGTTTATACGTGGAGGTTGCAGAAGGGTTTAGTGAGGTTAAAATACTCGCTGCACAGGCTGGAGAATACTATGCAACAGTCTTCACTCCTGTCAGCCCAAGCCTCCTCAAGGCTGTTGAGTCAAGGATTGTCGAGTTAAGAGACTGGATTATCGTGGAGGCTGGAGATAGAGGCTGTATCGAAGTCATAGGGTTAAGCACCGGGAGGCCTGTCTTCCCCCGTGTCCCCGAGGAGCTACAGGATAAGTACCTGGAGATTCTCCCGGAGGAGATACTCGTAGATAACTCTCTTATAGTCTTGTGGAGGAAGTACACTCCAATACTCTCTGAATCCATAGTACTTAGTGCTCTAGCAAGCCTGTGCAGAGAACTCTAGTAGCAGGGTACTAGCACCCTTCTTCCACCAGGCATAGAGGCTACTGTGAACGCTGTACCATAGGCTTCCTCTACTAGTCTAGGGTTCTCTAAGAGCTCCTCGAGGCGGCCACTGAAGATTATAGCCCCCTTCCTGAGTAGCAGGATATAGTCGCATGTATGCGATGCAAAGATAGGGTCGTGGGTTGCTATAATACTAGTCGAAGAGCTAGTTCTCCTCCTGATGATTCTCGATAGCACAGGCTTAAAGCCTACGTCTACGTGGGCATCAGGTTCATCGAGTAGCAGGTAGCGTGGATTCTTAATGAAGGCTGCTGCTAGAATTACTCTTTGAAGCTCACCGCTACTCAACTCATCCACGTACCTGTCGAGTAAGCCTGCTACGCCGAGCTCCACGGAGACCCCTGTAATAGCATCCCCGGGATCCACTGCTCCCAGAGGGTAAAGCGCCATCTCAAGGACTTCTCTAACCTTTAATGACAGGCTGGTAGATACTAGTGTAGGCGAGCTGTAGGAGAGAATCCTTGATAGAACTGCTAGAGGTGTTCTTGAAACCTCCTGGCCATCTAAGAGTATTGTGCCCTTGTAGCTGGTGATTCTTGCTATTGCTCGGAGAAGCGTAGACTTCCCTGAGGCGTTAGGGCCTATAAGGCAGGTTACAGCTCTATCCATGATCCTGAATGAAGCCTTCTCCAACCCCTTCAATCCACGGGCATACTCTACTGTTACACTACTACCCTCAATCATCTTAATGCACCCCGTTTAAAGACTAGCAGGTAGATGAAGTAGGGGGCCCCGATGAGAGAAGCTACAGCACCGGCAGGTACTTCACCCCAGACAGCCGTGAAAACCCTCCTGCTAGTAAAATCCGTTAAGTACAGTAGAGTCGAAGACAGCAGAATTGCTACAGGCCCGACAACCCTGTTATCACTCCTACCAGTTATGTACCTAGCCATGTGGGGTGATGCCAGCCCGATGAAGCCTATCAACCCGTACATCGAGGTGACAATACTACTCGAGAGGCCAGCCACAATGATTGATGTAAGACGGGTTATACGGGGATTAAACCCTGCTGTAACCGCGAACTCATCGCTAACACTGAGAGTGTTAAGAGGTTTAGCTATAAGAGTGAACAATACAGTAGAGAACACGAGGGTGCCAGCTAGCACTTGAAGCTTCTCAGGTGTAGATGTAATAAAGCTGCCAACAAGCAGAAGCTGAGCGTACGGGTATACTCTCACAGCGATATAGGATAGTAGCACTGAAGCCCCTGATAGAAGAGAGTTCACGCCTATACCTGCTAGAATATACGAGGAGGATGTTCCAGCAAGCTTCTCAGCGAGAAGAATCGTTAAAGCCAGGGCTGCAAGACCCCCCATCATCGAGAACACCTGTACTCCGAGAAAGTATCCATTAAAAGCTATCACTGAGAGATACGTTGCTGTGAGAGCCCCGCTTCCAACACCCAGTAGATAGTGGTCTACAAGCGGGTTGCGTAGAGATGATTGAAGTAGAACTCCTGCTAGAGCTATAATAGCACCAGTAAATAACGCTGATAAAATCCTGTTAAGCCTATAGTTAAATACCAGCGGGCTTACACCATTAAGATCGTAGAGTAGTAAAACTAATAGTATTAAAAGCGTAGCTAGCAGGAAAAAAGAGGTTGACTTCAAGTCCTCCTCGCCTTAAACCTCACTAGTACTAGCAGCGTGATTAAAGCTACTATGGTTGCAGCTACCACTACTACAGTAGCAGTGGGGAAGCTGGATTCACCCGCTACCACAGGTTTCGTAGACGTGATATTCGAGCGGGTTAAAGCCCCGTAGATTACGCTGGGAGCGTAGAGTACTAGAGGACCTGGCCTTGAGAGTATGTCAGTTTCACTCTGGTTTAATACTACGATAGGTTTACCGAGGTTTAGTAGCCCGCTCTCCTTTAACTGGGGCTCCATGGAGGTAGCACCCCACTCCCAGCCTACTATTATTATGTCTGGGTTCAGCCTGGCGACATCCTCAAGACTAAGCATCCCCCACCCGTACACACCGCTGCCAGCGTTCACTAATGTAAGCCTTCCAAGAAGATCGTCTACGAATGTCCCAGAGCCCGCTACCCATATCCCCCCGGTTAAGCTGACAACGTAGAGTACTCTAACCCCCCTGTACTCTTCAATTATAAGACTCCTGTACTTCTCTATCTCTTCGTTGAGCTTTCTGTTAAACTCGTTGAAGAGGCTACTTCTATTCACTATCTGGGAGACCGTGTATACATCGCTTAAAACATCACTAATGCTTCTAGCGGATCCCCCCGAAAGGTAGACTACCGTGATATTATATCTATTGAAGAAGTCTAGGAGCGGGGCATGGGCTCCTCTATCAGCTAGCACTAGATCCGGGTTTAACTCGAGTATCTTCTCAGCTTTAATACTAGACCACCAGTATCCTCCTACATCAACAGTATTTCTCGACTTCAGTACCATGGATACGTTCAGCCATTCATCACTAAGGGATATGGAGTCTGCTCCCACCACGTATTCCAGTGCATTCAGGTATGCTAGAATCTCTGTTATTGAGGGGGCGAGTGAAACTATTCTTCTAGGTGCTTCTGGAATACTCACAGTTCTACCAAGAGAGTCCTGTACTACTATTGATGCGTTAACAGGTATTGTAGTGGCAATTAGCACTACGAGTACTATGAGGTAGATTACAGTGCTTCGAGCAAGCTGCTTGGACATTTCGTCCAACACCATTGTTAAGTCTACTGTATTCACCCTTTAAAAAGCATCAAGCTACTTCTGAAGCCTGCGGTTAAAGCTTCAACCCGGCAGTGTACAGAAGGTTCTCGGCTTCCACGGGGTGTAGTTTAGCTGTAATAACCAGCGAGTGGGGTGGGGGAGGATAGCTCTGCTCTCTCAGGTAGCGTAGTCTACCAGCTCTCACAAGCTCTGTACTCCATCCTAGTCTAGCTATAGCTACACCTATTTGATCCATTAGCATGCCCTTCTCGTCGAGCTCGCCGAGAATAGTGATCGCTTCAGGTATAGTCATAGCTAGCCCCTCTTCTACTCTCAAGTCGAGTAGTATTAGAGTGTGAAGGTTCCGCTCTAGGTTACTGTAGATGGTTTCCACGACGCTGTAAGGCTTGAAGTCCCTGGGGTATACTAGTGTAACCATCTTACCAAACCTGTAGGATTGAAGTCCAAGCCTACTGTAGATTAAGCTTACAATAGAGACCCCTGATGCAATCCTTACTTCAACCCCTCTCCTCAAGGCTTCAACTCTAATAGCATCATGAGTAGTTGCAACAAAAGGGTCGCCGGGGCAGGCTACAGCTACATTCATTCTCTCCGCTTCGCTCACTACTCTACTGATTCCTTCGCCTTCGAGATCCGCTCGCCTAGCATAGACTACTTCAGCTGAAGGATTCACTCGTTTAATCCACTCGTATCCATCCTCGTAGATCGATGTATAGGTGTCAACGTAGATCTTGTCGGCCATCCCTAATAGTTCAAGGGCTTCCTGCGTTAGATGCCTACGGGAGTACCCTAATCCTACGAAAGCCAGCATTACAGTAAACCCCGTGCCGGTGAATCCGTTTCCAAGTAGACTCTATTAAAGACTTCAACCCCTGGTACTTGACTCGCGAATACTTCTCGCTGTAAGCACCACCATGTACGCTAGGAACATATTGTATAGTAGTGTTGAGATTATCATAGTAACACTCCTCCCCTCATACAGAAGCTCGAATAAGCTCCTCATATGAGGTGAGCTCCTAAGGTAGATTACAAGCTTGTATAGCAGTGAGTCTACACCATAGCTTAGAATCACGCGCTGCTCAGCTGAGATCCAGGCTTGATCCTCTACTATTAGTATATCACCACCTATTACTGTAGCCGGGAACTCTACTAGCATCCCGGTTATAACGCCTGTGAGCACTGGTGTAAGCATGTATAGCGCGAGAACACGGTAGCTAACCCTACGGATATTCCTGGCAAGAAAGACTGCAAGGAAGGGGGATACCCAGGTATAGTAGTTTATATTGCCAACTTTATTCAGCATGATGACTAGTAGGAGCTGGATTGTAAAGTATCCTAGTAGCATATCCTCGTTTACAGGAGGATTAACGTAGTAGGCTACTGTAACCGCGAGCACTGCTGCAACAAATGGTATTATCCAAGCCCACGTAATCCACTGCGGTAGAGCATTCAAATCATACCACGCCATGTATAATGGGAGAGCCCACAAACTATAGTTCTGCGGGTAGCGGACAGCGTGGAAGAACGTTGTCTTCTCGATGAAAGCCCAGGGGTCAACGAGAATGAAAGGTGCTGATATGAGTAGAACTGTAGCTAGAACTATACTAAGCGATTTGAAAGCACTCCTATAACCCTCCTCCTTCAACTGAGATATAATAGGGAAGAGGACCAGGATGGCCAGCACCTGCTTCACTAGTGCTGAGAGAGCTATTGCTACAGCTGATAAAGTATACTTCTTCTCAGCAGCATATAAGAAGCCTACGGCAAGGAGTAGTGTCGCGATCAGGTCAAACTGGTATTCAGCTACAACAATATATCCAATAGCATTCAGCAGCCATAAATCCCCAGCTCTCCCCCCGTACCTCTTATTGAGGATGTAGTATACTCCATTAAATGCTGCGAGCAAGGGGAGTTTAACTATAAGCCTAGTAAGATAGATGTTGAGTGACAGGCTCCAGGCAACGTAGTATGGGATCACGAAGAAGTATATGGCTAGAGGCGGGTAAGCTACCTTCGCTCTTAGAGGCCCACTGTAAATCTCGAAGAATCTCCCCTTCAGAAAGTAGTCTTCAAACCAGTAGTTCACGAAGTATCTTACATCATAGTAGTTCCACTCTGAGACCGCTAGCACGAGCAGGACTACATTAGCTGCAATCACCTTCCACCATTTCCCGGCAGACGAAAGCTTTTCTAGCATACGTAGATGACACCACTAGTAAAGGCATGCAGCTATTTACTTTAATGTCTCCACCATGATAAAAACCTAGTGTAGTCTACAGGGATGCTTCATGTTGAATCAAAGCCGGCTTGAACTAGTCTACGTGAAGCTCGGAGGAAGCTTAATCACAGTTAAAAGCAAGCCTGTCACAGTGAAATCCGAGGCCCTTGACACCGTGGTTAAAGCTCTACGTCGAGTATACGGGAGAGTAGGACTCGTGTTAGGCAACGGGGGAGGCAGCTTCGCCCACTACGCTGTAAGAAGATACTGTAATGGGGACCCAGCTATCTGCATCTCTAAATGTCACCAGTCAACTAGACTCCTTAATAGACTGATAGTAGACTACCTAGTGTCCTCTGGGATACCGGCATCTAGCGTGCAGACTAGCGCGTTCATCACTGTTAAACCTGGAGGGGGATTCCAGGTGTTTTACGAGCCGGTTGCCAGCCTGCTCTCCCTTAACGTGATACCCGTAGTGTATGGTGAGTGCCTTCCATCAGATGAAGGCCCGGTAGTAATCTCCACTGAAGAAGTCTTCGGGCTCCTCGCTGAAGTGTTAAAGCCTTCAAGAATAGTGCTTCTAACAGATGTAAAAGGCATCTACACGTGTAACCCATCTAAGTGTAGTAATCCAGAGCTCGTGAGAAGAATAGATAAGAGTAATCTAAGCTTAATCCTCGATAACCTCAGAGAGGAGGCTAAAGCTGATGTAACTGGGAGCATATACGGTAAGATTGAATCAATGAGTAGGCTTTCAAGCAAGCTTGGGGTTAGAGTGATCATGACGTCTGGCTTCAACGCTGACGAGGTAGTTAGTGCTATTCTTAAAGGAGAGGTGGGGGAGGGAACAGTCATAGAAGTATGATCTCAACGCGATCAGAAGCCTGGTGCACGTCATCGCGCAGCGGCTACGCGCTTTTAACCATCATCACCTCTAAGTATATCAATTAGCCCGATGATTTATATTACTTTTCCTTAAGGCATAAGATTAAGGGGTTTAAATGGCTGTCGATAAGATAAGCCCTGTAATAGAAGCCCTAGCAAGCGCTTTCAGCAAGGTTAGCGGTATAGGAGTCTGGATGTTTCTAGCAGGGTTTACAATACTATTGGTCATAGGGTTCTCGTTCGCCCTTGTAGTGTTTATTAGAGCTCTGAAAGAAATACCTAATCTAACTGTAAGCCAGTTCCTCAAGCTGACTATTGCCCTAGCTGTAATCTTGATGATTGTAGGCTTAATTATCCCTTAAAAATCACGGTTTTCTAGGGAATACCTTGAATCCAGGGTACCTCGGCTTCTCCAGCTCCTCAGCTATCTCTAGAAGCCTGTTGTACTTGGCTGTCCTCTCGCCTCTAGCCGGTGCACCAGTCTTAATTAAGCCTGCTGAGAGCCCTACAGCAATATCAGCTATCGCTGTATCCTCCGTCTCCCCGCTTCTATGACTGATTATAGCTCTATAGTTGCTTTCATATGCTAGTTTAATTACCTCCATGGTCTCAGAGAGAGTACCAACCTGGTTTACCTTCACTAGTATAGCGTTCCCAGCCCCTACGCTAATCCCTCTTGAGAGTCTCGAGGGATTCGTAGTGAACAAGTCGTCTCCAACTATTAGTATCCTGCCTCCAAGCCTTCTACGCATTTCAGCAAAGCCTTCAAACTCCTCTTCGTGTAAGGGGTCCTCTATGCTTACTATAGGGTAGTCTTCTACTAGCTTCTCGTAGAGCTGAATCATGTCGTCTCTACTCAGCTCTCTACCCTCCACTACGTAGACGCCTTTATCCTCCCTGTAGAATTGCGAGCTAGCTGCATCTAGTGCTAGAGCTACCTCCCCGCCTGGCTCGTAGCCTGCTCTACGTATAGCCTCCATGAGGAGGTCTAGTGCATCCCTTATCTTCTCCAGTGGCGGCGCGTACCCGCCTTCATCACCGACATTTATGGCTGTAGGCCCGTACTTCTCTTTGATTACGGCTTTCAAATCCTGGTAGACTTCGACTGCAGCCCTCATAGCGTCGTGGAAGCTGCTGAACCCGGCTGGAACGATCATGAACTCCTGGAAGTCCAGCTTGTTGCCGGCGTGGACTCCCCCGTTGATCACGTTGAGTAATGGTACTGGCAACACGTCAGCTGCCTTGCCCCCGAGATAGTAGTATAATGGAACGCCCATTGTTGAAGCTGCAGCTTTAGCTACAGCAAGGCTTGTTGCAACAATAGCGTTGCCTCCAATCCTAGCCTTGTTTGGTGTACCGTCGATCTCAATGAGCTTTGAGTCTACTTCAAGCTGGCGCCTCGAGTTCATGCCTATGAGAGCCTTAGCTATCATTCTATTAACATTTTCAACGGCTTTTGAAACCCCTTTACCCTTGAACTCTCTACCACCATCTCTCACTTCTACAGCTTCATGCCTGCCAGTTGAAGCACCACTTGGAGCGTTAGCTACACCTACACCGAGGCCTTCTGTGACTACTCTAACCTGTACCGTCGGGTTACCTCTGCTGTCGAGTACCATTCTCCCCCTTACATCCCTGATTACATATATATCATCGTAGACATCCATGTATACAGTCATAGAGTCCACCGGGAGTGACTGATTCATGGAGGCTTTATTATGGTTAACTCTGACAGCTAACATCACTACATCCTACACTGCGTGGTGCCTGCTTACTCTTAGAATACTCGGTAAACTCAAGAATCCACTCCTATACCTCTCCTTCCCGGTGTCTATTCTAAGCGTGATGCTAGCCGCTGGCTCAGCAGTCTACTCGAAGCCCCAGTTACTCCTAGCTATTCTTGTAGCCCTCGCACTATACTTTACTGCAGGAAGGCTGGTGGACTGGAAAATTATTTTAGTACCGCTACCACTAGTCACAGCAATAGTAATACTACCTCTGGTGTAGCAGTCATGGAGAAGCAGGTGTTAAAATGCCCTAAGTGTGGTAGCAGCAATGTAGATGTAGAGAGAACCTGGCAGCTCACCTCCCCTCTACCAGACTCTAAAGGCAGGATCACTATTACAGTAATGGGGGTCCTCAAGTGCAGGAACTGCGGTTACAGGTGGAAGGGGGTTGTAAGCAAGCTGAAGGTTGGAGGCGAAGAAGTCGAGATTGAAGGCAGTAAGAGAAAAATCGAGGATCACGGGGAACCCAGGCCACCTAAGGAGATAGTCATAGACCTTGATGAACTGTTGAGTGAGGAGTAGAAGAGTTCTTGGAGGGGGTCATTGACGCCTAAGACTGATGGAGGCTTCGATCCATCCCTGCAGAATATACTTACAACTCTACTACTAGTCCTCCTAGTGTTATTCGCTATCTCAGCACTAGACTCTAAGACACCACTACTAGCTGTTGTAAAAGGAGTTAGCATGCTTCCAACACTAAGAGAGGGGGATATAGTCTTCTTGAAGAGTGCTTCCCCCGGTGATATAAGAGTAGGTGATGTAGTAGTCTACACGACTCCTAGAGGCGAGCTTGTAATCCACAGAGTTATAGGAGTAGTCGTAGACCATGAAACCAATACATACTACTATAGGACGGAGGGTGATAACAACGTGATTGAGGATCTCCCTAACTACGAGAGAGGCCTAGGCGTGCCCTACAGCAGGATAGTTGGCAAGGTGGTTGAATTCAATGGATATGTATTCAAGATCCCTTATCTAGGCTACATAACACTTCTTCTCAGATCCCTAAGACCTTAACCCTCTATTAATCCAGCTTCTATCACATCTTTAATCCATCTGCCGGTAGCTTTCAGCTTCCCCAGTTTCTCAATATACTCGCTGAACTCTATCTTCTTCCTCCTAGACCACTCCCTGTAGTACTCGTATACTAGTCTAAGGGCTTCAGCATGCCGCTCACACAACCCCTTCACAGTAGCCTCGCGTCTACAAGTTTTCACCGCACACCTACGGCTCCCTAAGTCTACTATACCCAGCCGTATAGCCAGCTGCCTCCCGGCTTGAAGCCTGTTATCATCGAATTTCCTGAGTAGCATGGATAGTGTTTCTCTGGCTTCCTTGAGAACCATGCCTCGCTCTCTAACTCCACGCCTAATATCCTCCATGTACTTCTCGAATTTCCGTGTGAGTTCAACGCTTAGGAGGTCGGGGAAGAATTTCTCTATGACTTCTACTACACCATACCCTAGTTCTGTTGCTTCAACACTTCTAGAGGCTAGACGCAGGTACTTCCTCTCAAATAGCTTCTCTATTATCTGGGCTCTAGTAGCCTCTGTACCTATCTCAACGCTCTCCATCCACCTCAATATATCTATCTTGGTTAGCCTTCTAGGAGGCTTAGTGTAGTGCTCCCTCACGAGTGCTCTCACCACACTTAGCTTGACGCCCTCCCTTAGCCTCGGCAACTCTACTTCACTAGGCTTATGGAACTCGTAGTATCTAAGCCATCCGAGCTCTACTACTCTCTGCCCGCTTGCATGGAACCTCGTGCTCCCCCGAGGAGTTTTAGCAGAGATCGTGTAGCGGGCTATCCTAGCTGGAAGCGCGAAAGCCGCCATGAACCTCCTAGCAATAAGGTCGTATACCAGCCACTCGTCTCTCTCAAGCCTGCCTGGCGTGACCCCTGTAGGATATATGGCTGGATGTGCTGGATCCTCCTTGTCTCCTTCAGCAGGCTTTAGGATCCCGCGGGTTTCTGAGAGAAGGGTTGAAACAAGACTCTTGTATTCCCTAGTAGCTTGCAGGCCCTCTAGTATCTTCCTGTAGTTTATTGAGGGAGGAAGCTTCTGGCTGTTAGTTCTCGGATAGCTTATCAAGGCCTCCAAGTATAGTTTCTCAGCGATTGATTGTGTTCTAGCCGGGCTAAACCCGTATATTCTAGCAGCCTCCTTCTGCAGGTCGCCTAGGTTGAAGGGGGGAGGAGGTTTCAATTGAACGAGTTCTTCGACAACTTTATCGACGACAAGGTAGCTTTGACTCTCTACTTCCCTGGCTACTGCTACCGCCCTACTATGCTCTTCGACTGGGTTCCCAGCGTACTCTAACAGCATCTCGCCTCCATCTACTCTTACTTTAACGCTCACCGTGTACTGGGGTAGTGGTATGAAGTAGTTCCTCTTGGAGATTTCATCGATAACGTACTTTAAAGTGGGTGTTTGAACTCTTCCAGCGCTAAGCGTAATCTTCTTGCCTCCAGCCTCCTCAATAGACTTCATGAGTGCTCTACTAACATTAATACCCCACATCCAGTCTAGCTCATGACGGCAGAGCCCTGCTTCCACCATCTCATAGTCGAGTCCGCTTAGATTGTTGAAGGCTCTTGTGAGCTCCTCTCTTGTGAGAGCGGAGAACTTGGCTCTAAAAGCCCTCTTCAAGTCACCGTTGAATTTTATTATCAGGTAGCCTATAACGCTTCCTTCAACATCGTAGTCACATGCGTTAACATAGTAGTCTGCAATCCGACATAGCTTCCCCAGTATCTCCAGGTACTCTCTAGCATACTCCTTGCCTTCACCTGTAATGTAGACTGGAACCCACTCATACTCGTAGACAGGGTAGCCTTTCATCTTAGTGTGTAATCCGTATAAGTGGCCTACAGCGCTTGCTACAACTATCTGCTGGTTACGACCAGCGACCTCGTATACTGTCACCGAGCCGCTCCTCTTTTTAACATAGCTTGGTGAAAGAGCTTCTGCAATCCTTACAGCAGCCTTAGGCTTCTCCGCGATAACTAGTACTCTACCCTTGAGATCCCATATACTAGGAGACATAACTCACCAGACCGGGATTGGTGCTGTGAGAATAAGGAGGGCTATGTAGGCTACTAGGCAGGGAATACATTTGGCTTCACTATACTGGTTAGCGCAGCCTGGATGTCCTCCTCGAGCTACTATAGTGTAGAGTAGTAAGGCTACCACACCTAGACTAATGTAGAATGATGAAGAAGAGAACCCCATGAAAGCAAGGATACCGCCTGTAGCGAAAAGTAATATTATAGTAGCCAGCCCCAGCATCCTATGAGTTCTAGTATCCATGAAGGATCTAGCCACATGACCCCCATCTAACTGGCCGATGGGAAGCAGGTTCAAGAATGTCACAATGTACATTACATATGATATGAATAGAAGGGGGTGCATGACTATGAAGCCGCTACCTTTAACCATGAGGATCAACAGCATTGCCAGACTTGACACTGAGAACGCGCTTAACTCACCGCTCTCAATCATTTTTAACGCCTCGCTCTCAGGGATCACTGGTGATAGAGCTAAGCCAGCTAACCCCACGATTGTTGCAGCCGCGAAGCCTGCCAGCGGGCCGTAAATTCCTATTCTAGCTAGATCTCTCCGTGAAGCCGGGATTCTCTCCATGAAAATGACTGCGCCGAGCGTGCCTATGAACCCCAGCTGGATTGGGGGTGCCGGGATTAGAATAGGTCCTCTAATTTTAACGCCACTCCCCCTGCTAGCGTAGATGTGGCCGAGCTCGTGGACTAGTAGAACAAGAGTAAAGAGGAGCGTGTAGGCTAGAGTATTCAGTAATAGCAGTTCAAGCGTGCTTCCAGCACCCTTCTGCTGCTGAAAGTACAGAAAGGACTCTGAAAGCCCGTATCCTGTTAACCCTATTGTAATAAGCGATGCTACCGTTAATGCTAGCTTAAACCTCTCTACTCTAGCTCCCCCATCAACCTCTATGAGCCTGATTAAAGGCTTCTCAGCTTTCAACTGTAGAACCTGGATGTTTATCTCGGAGAGAAGCTTGTATAACTCGTTAAAGAATTCCGCTTCAAGCGGCTTGTCAACTATGAAGTCTACAACTCGTCTACCGCTGACAGTATACTCTCTAGACTCTACGACTAATATCCCAGCTCTCGAGAACCATTTCAAGGCTTCTTCTAATGCTCGGTGAAATAAGTCTTCCTGCTGGGACAAGCTTCTCCCCTTCAGAGCTACTTCTTCTTACAGACATAGGTAGTAAACCAGTTAATAGCTCCTTTATAGCTATGTATACTGGGTCTTTAACAGGCACACTTGAGACATCGATTATAGGGGGAGCCCCCATGGATAACTGGAGAGCTCTAGCACCTATGATCCGGGCGACCTCGAATCTCGTCAATCTCTCAGAGTAGACCTTCCCGTAGATATCCATCACATCGAAGCTCAATGCAACCACCTTACGACTAAACAGAACACTTAACTATGTTAACTTTCAACAGCTTAAAAACATAGAATTCAGCTACCCCGCTACTACTGTCAACCCCTGACATCCATCTCTACCTAAACCCAGGAGAACGCCTAACATTATACTAGGCGAGCAGCTGCCAGAGTTAGGTTTAACTTGAATTAAAAAATAAGTGGTGTCTACTCGAAGCTAGGAGTCTTAGTTTCCTCGCCTTCCTTCTCGCCTTCCTTCTTGCCTTCCTTCTCTTTCTTCACTGGGCTTGCAGCAATGATGTCATCTATCTTCAGGATCGTGACTGCCGCTTCAGCTGCAGCCTTGATCATTGATGACTTGACTAGCAGTGGCTCGATAACGTTGTTCTCTATCATGTCCTCTAGTACTTCCCCTGTCACAACATTCAAGCCAGCAAACTTCTTGCCTTCACTGTGAAGCTGCCTCAGCCTCATTAGAATATCGAGTGGCTCCTTACCGCTTGTCTCCGCGAGTATTAAGGGTATATCCTCTAGTGCTGCTGCGAAAGCCTCTATTGCCAGCTGCTCCTTACCGCCGATCTTCTTAGCGTACTCTCTAAGCCTCATAGCCAGCTCTATCTCCACAGCACCGCCGCCGGGAACAATCTTCGGTGTTGAGAGAACGTTTCTTAAGACGTTTAAGGCATCCTTGAGGCTCCTCTCGATTTCATCCATGACCATATCGCTTGCTCCACGAACCAGGATTGTCACAGCCTTGGGGTTCTTGCATCCCTCAATGAACACCATCTTATCGTTGCCTATTCTTCTCTCCTCTACTAGCTCAGCGTAGCCTAGATCCTCCGGCTTCAAGTCTCTTATACTACTGACTATCTTACCGCCGGAAGCCCTTTCCAGTTTTTCTAGGTCGCTTCTTTTTACTCTTCTTACTGCTAGTATTCCCTTCTTGGCGAGGAAGTGCTGGGCTACCTCGTCAATACCCTTCTGGCATACAACAACATTAGCACCAACACTAGCAATCTTATCAACCATTTCCTTAAGCATCTGTGCCTCTTTGTCTAGGAACGCCTTTATTAGATCGGGGCTTGTAATATTGATTTTAGCTGAGATCTCTGGTTTCTCTATTTCTAGTGGGGCGTCGAGGAGCACTATTCTAGCATTCTCTACTCTCCTCGGCATTCCCGGGTGAACAACCTCCTTATCTAGAACTATACCGTGAACTAGCTGAGTGTCTAGGACATTGCCACCCTTCTTCTTCTCGATTTTAACGTCATCTACCTTGAAGTTGAATGTTCCATCAGGCCTAGGCTCAGCTATCGTTAAAGCTGCATCAATAGCTAGCTCAGTTATCTTCTTTGATATCACGTCACCACCAATGTACTTGCTGGCTATAGTAGTGCTAACTATCTTCCTCAGCATCTCCCTATCAGTTGGTGAGATCTTAACAGCTATATCCTCGAGTATTCTTAGAGCCTCCTTCATAGCTCTTGTATAGCCTTCAATAATTATGCTTGGATGAATATTCTGGTCGAGGAGCTCTTCGGCTTTAGCTAGGAGGGCTCCAGCCAGTACAACCGCGCTTGTTGTTCCATCTCCAACCTCAGCATCCTGAGCTTTAGCGACTTCAACTAGTAGCTTTGCAGCTGGGTGCTGAACCTCCATCTCCTTCACGATTGTCGCGCCATCGTTTGTCACAGTGACATCGCCGAAGCTGTCTACCAGCATTTTATCTAGTCCTCTAGGTCCGAGACTCGTCCTCAATACTTCCGCGAGTGCTCTAGCAGCAGCTATGTTAGCTCTCAGAGCATCCCTGCCGACTGTTCTACGCGTGCCTTCCTTTAGTATTAACACGGGTACGCCATATAACGCCATAACCCCTCACCCATAGCATGATAGAATCCGTGTGCTATCTCATGGATGAGCTTCTATATAAACTTTTTTACCATAACTGTTTAAAAATGCCAGGTACAGGCAGCATGAACCAGGATTGTTATTAAAGGGTTCGTCTAATAAATAAACTTGAGGTGCAAGCGTCTCAGCGTGAGTAAGACATGTACGAGCTGCGAACCAGAGAGGAGTTCATGCGGGCTATAATGAGCAATGAAGTCGTGATTATAGAATACTACATGCCCGGCGTCAAGGATTCAGAATACATCTCCTGGGCTCTAAGAGACATTGAGAAAGCCGCCGATCCAAGGATACTCTTCTGCAGAGTTAACGTCAACGAGACACCAGAGCTAGCTGAAAGACAAGTAGACGTCCCGTATGTTGAAGCATACTATATGGGTGAGAAGGTATTCGAGCACTATGGTAGTCTAAGCTCAATTGACTTAAATGTAACAGCTTTAAGAAGAGGACTGCGAAGCGTCCTCAAATCGCTTAAAGTGAATATACGTGTATGAGGCTACCCTAGGATTGAATCCCGAGCTGAAAAGCAGGTTAAACCCTTATATCTCTACTGTTAATTTCATTCACAATTAAATCTACATCGCTTCTAGTTAAGTGAATAGGGTATAAGGCTTCTCCCCCACGTAAACTCAAACCTCTAGGAGGGTAAACCCATTTTTGATCAGCTAGCACGAGCCTAGCCTCCAGTATAGTACGGAGCTCGGCTACACTAGCTGTCTTAAGATACTCCTTGAACTTCTCGTTGAAGCCTAGCTCCTCTCTCACGTATTTCTCGGAAACTACGTAGCCGCATACAACACAAGAGTAGTCAGGGGAGATACTGTTAAACCCGCATCTCGGGCACTTAACAAGGCCTTTAACACCATGCTTATCCCATACCGCGCGGAGAGCGTCTATAAGGTCGTCTCTACCCTGCTCTCTCGCCAGCTTGTAGAGCCTCGAGATATCTCTTACTATAGCTTTTCCTCCATTAGCGATCACAAACTCCAGGGTCCTCAGCGATGGTTTTTCAACAAGCTCCAGGATCCTGCTAGCAATAAGCTCGTTTAATACAGCCTTATTACGCTGGATCTTCTTTAGAAGAGCATCAAGGCTCGGCTTACTCGTATACCCTGAGGCTGCAAGCTCTGCTATCTCACGGGCTATCCGTAAAGCCACCTCCCTGTCTACGTCGAGTGCATCTAGTCCTAGAGTAGCGTAAACCTGGTCAAGGACTTCTTCGACAAGCCTGCTGGTATCAAAGACTCGGGCAGGCCTTTTAGACACGCTTTTACGGCTCTTCCCCTTGTCTTTAACTTTAGGCTCCTCTTTTTCCTCTTTTTTCCTCTTCCCGCGCTTCCTGCTAGGTATACTCGACACCCTCTACTCTCACTAGGAGTCTACTCGGATATCGTAGTATAGCCTTTAACCTCCTCCATGGATTCGAGTGTTTTACCTATAAGGTAGCTTAGAATTAGTTTAGCATACCCTTTCTTCTCCCTCAGCTTGTAGAGGTAGGCTTCAATCTCCTCTGGTATCGCCCTACCTTTGAATACATTGTTAGAAATCTCCTTTCCAATCATGTATAGCAGCTCCTCGTAATCCATGTAGCGTTCTACTCTATCACTATAGTATTTCTCTATGAGCTCCTCGATTATATCGCCTACTGCTCTCTCCACGCTTTCAGCCAGCTCTCTTCTCGTTCTCCTAGGCACATCCTACACCCTATGAGGGTAGAGAAGTCTAAGAGACTTATTAAATGTGCCTACACGCTTTCTGAAACAGTTAGATGCTTACTCGGAGTGCACGTGGAGGCTTGAACTTCCCTCTCAAGCAGGTGTTAGTAAGCCTGTGTAAGTTAAACTCCTTTAGCGTACTTAGGTTCCACTAGGATCTTCTCTAGCTTGTATCCTTCCTCCCCCTCCTCGTATATGATTAGCCCGGCGTACCTTAACTCGTATACTATTGGAGCTGAGAAAACTGTTATAACTCGCCCTTCATGAGTCTCCTTATACCCGTTAACATACTCGTGGCCTCTCACAATGAATCTACCATTAATTAAGCTTAAGGCTTTCTCCGTGAATTTGAAGCCGTATAGGTATCCAGCTCCACGCGGAGATGGAATAATACTTACATTAAGCTCTGTGGGGTCACTCCAGAGCACTGACTCCAAGGTTTCAGCTGAGAAGCCTGGCAACCCTATCTCGAAAGCCTCCTCGAAGCTATTGCTTCTAATGGATTTTAAAGGCGGGCCTCCATGCACCGCCAGGAACCCATTTCTTCTGAAGGCTATGAGAGGTAGCTTTGAGAACAGATCCTTAAAGGAGTCGTAGAGTCTAACCCATTTATCACCAAACATCCTGCGGAGAACATCAGGGAAGTCATGGGGGTATGGTTTAAGCCATTCCGGCGGCTCGTGGTTACCTCTAAGCAAGACGACTCTATCAGGGTAGGTGTTCTTTAGGATTAATGTGAGTGCTATAGATTCTACTTGAGCATACCCTCTATCAATATAGTCTCCTAGGAATACAGCAGTACCTCCACTGGTTATCCTTGGAACAACGTTCTCCAGGATTGATGTAAGCGAGTAGAAATCTCCGTGCACATCGCCAATGAAGGATACACTAGTAGCCTCATGGAATTCTATGACACCGGGCTTGTAGACTCTAAAAGCCGCCCCATTCTCCTGGAGTAGTGGTATAGACTCTAATATCAGGTTTTCAAGTCTGCTGGAGTCGGATGCTGTCTCCAAGGCTCTCCTAACGAGGTCGCCGGTGGTGCTCAAGGCTACCACAATTAAGGTTACTATCGAGACAGGCTTAATTACTGTTACTGTTCTCGAAGAAGCGCCCGGAGGAAACCTTTACCACAATACTTCTCCCATAGCCGACTACAACTCTATAGTATCCCTCGAGAGCTCTATCTAGAATTGGATCACCAGTATCCACGTAGAGGGTTTTAAGCTGCTTGATCTTAGATTCCGTGGCAACAATCACCAGGTCCTCCCTCCTCATACGGGATAGTACTCTCGGAGATATCTGCTGGTTCCCCCTCCCGAGTAGGAATCCCTGGCCTCCAATCGGGGTTACAATTAGCTTAGCTCTCCCATACTTGTCTAGTATCTCGAGCAGCTGCTTCTCCCATGCATCCTTTAAGACTAGTACTTTATCGACGACCACGTCAACTCCTAGTAGAGTGCACTCCACGTTCAGCTCCCTGCATACAGCTTTAACTGTTGAGCCAGGCCCGAGAATATAGGGTACATCTGGCTCCATGTTCTCCACAATGTACTCTGCAATGGCTTTCTTGCTGAGCTCTTCGTCAGCCCCAGCCATGATAGTCTTGCTTGCTTGAGTTAAGCCATGGTAGACTATCGTTTTAAGGTAGCCGTGGATCTTCAGTGAGAGTCTATCTGACCTGAATGCTTCTTCATCTACATCTAGTACCTCGCGTTCCTCAATGGAGGCTTCTCCTCTAATAAACCTGGCTAGAATCTCGGCTGCTACACGAGGGTTAAGAGCAAATACACTACTATACATTTTCACGCCGCTCGGCACTCCTAGAACCGGTAGCTCGCCGTCAACAGCTTCAAGTATATCTCTAGCTGTTCCATCTCCTCCCACGAAGACTAGTGCATCTACAACTCTCTTCATAGCTGCAGCAATCCTTATAGTGTCATCTCTTGTTGTCACCTCTCCTCTGATCTCACCGATTACACCGGCAAGCCTATTCCTCTGCCTGCTTGCCTCTACTTCTTCAGCCCCCATTACACCAGGTGCAGCATGTATCTCGAAGCATTCGGCTTGAATACTATTAAGGAATTCAATAGCTCTTAATGGTGATATAGGTTGAGCCCCTCTCTCAAGAGCTATCCTGTAGGCATCGCCATCAGTACCCTTTAATCCCACCCTGCCACCCATGCCTGCTATAGGGTTGACTATGAAGCCTATCCTATGGATTTTACTGCAGAACACTAGACTCCCCTGGATCCCTGCTACTACAACCTTGTGATCAACTTGACGCCCCCCTGCTCAATCCTGTAGACTCCCGGCTCCAGTATAGTTCTCTCGAATCCAGTAGAGAACACGCTTGGAAGATAATCTCTGAGTGTTATAGAGCCTGCTAGCACTATGCTTGGAGATGTATACGCTACAATCTCATAGTACTCGAGGAGCTCTGGCAGCGGGCTACCGGGAACCTTATGGGATACGTAGAGTGAAGCATTCTCTGAGATTAATGCTAGTAGACCCGTGTTGTATCCTGAGCCCTCAGGAATAAACTTTAATCCCTCCAGGTAGGCTTTGCTAACACACTCATCAATACTGTTGTTTTCAATACACTCGTCAATCCTCCCCATAATATAGTATCCTAGGAGCTCTGAGTCTACTCTCACCCACGGGTAGACGCCGAGTACTCTAGCAAGCTCCTCCTTCCGGGCTCCCCCGTTGTGAGCAAACCACAGTACACCGTTCTCCATGAGTCTTATGAATGGGTGAGTATAATCGTACCCGTAGGGTTCATTTCTAGAGGATTTACGGGAGTGGATTAGCAGGTAGACCTCTCTATACCTCTTCAACCTCTTTTTGATGAATTCTAGTGCTCTAATACTACTCTCCGAGAATATGGGCTCCAACATTCTATGATAGATAA
This sequence comes from Desulfurococcus sp., assembly GCA_026626905.1. Lineage (NCBI taxonomy): Archaea > Thermoproteati > Thermoproteota > Thermoprotei > Desulfurococcales > Desulfurococcaceae > Desulfurococcus > Desulfurococcus sp. Next base: position 57,678 of record JAPNUX010000003.1, on the reverse strand, counting down.
CGCTGGGGGTATCCCCGTAGCCTACTGCTGCAATCCCCCATCCATCATCATGGGCGCTACTTCTCCCCCCAGTCGCCTTTTCAAGATACGGGTCGCGTCTACTACCCTCTACGAATGCATCTACTACTTCATCCAGGAGGCTCATGCCTTCTCTGCTAAACCATGCAGCTAGGAGCCTGCACACACCCAGCACCCTGAATGCTATATATTAAGCCTAAGACTTATTAGCTCCCAGCAATTCATCTCATTTAACCGATAGGGCCCGTCGTCTAGCCTGGTTAGGACGCCGCCCTCACACGGCGGAGGCCCGGGGTTCAAATCCCCGCGGGCCCATTCAGCTCGCAGTCTTCAAGAAAATGCTGTGGTAGCTTAAAGCAGGATTTCAATATCTATGTTCCTTATTATCGAGTCGTATGTGTTTCTAATCGCAACATCAGTGAGGCCTACCTTCTCTGCAACCTCTGTTTGATTCCTCTTATTGTTGCTGAGGATGCCTGCTAGGTATACTGATGCAGCTGCTAGGCTTGCAGGATTCTTACCACTTATGAAGCCGTGTTCCTCTACGCTAGTGACTATTAGGTTAGCGAGTGCTTCAACCACGGGAGGCATGTTTAACCTGCGGGTTATGAAGCCCACGTAGTGGCGTGGATCGTAGTGCTCGCTTCCCAGCTTAACGCTACTAGTGGCTTCACGTATCATTCTAACGCCATCCCATAGATCGCTCTCTGATATTCCTAGCTCCTGCGAGAAGAGCTTAGGGGATCTTGGCTGCTTATGGATCTTATATGACAGGTATATGGCTGCTAGAACTATCCTCCTAATAGTCTTCTCCTTGTAGTTCCTGCCTCTGACAGTCTCGTGGATGAGTCTTGCAGCAGTCTCTCTTATCGCTATAGGTGGATCCAGTATCCTGAGGTACTCGTTGAGCTCTTGGAGTGCTCTCTTAAGTCTTCTATCCTTCTTCTCAACTCTGATCTCGCTGTTAGCTCTAACCCACCCCCTCCCCTCTCTAATATGCTTCATGAAGCTTCCTGCTATCTCCGTGCCTCCAACCCCATGGTCGTGAACCATGTGCGTGAAGGCTCCACTGTAGCGGGGGGTGTTCTCGCTCTTAGAGAAGCCTTCATAGCCCTGGTAAGCTGGTCTTTCATCTAGCACTGAACCACACACCTGGCATACATAGGCGTCGTGCTCAGGGTCGTAGATTATATTCGTGGAGCCGCAGTAGCGACATCTCAACGGGCTCTTCAACGCCTTCTCCCTCTACGCTTCTCTCTAGCTGAGTAGTAGAGGAGGGAAGATGATACCTGAGCCCCGCTTTCCAGCTTCACGATAACTCTTGGGTCATCTACTCTACCGATAACATCTACTATCCTCCCCACCCTCCTGTAGCTTTCATCGTAGACTGGAGAGTTCAGCAACCTGGTCACATCTACCCCGCGTGGCTTGACAACGAGGAGGCCGCTTCTCAAGGCTACTTCGATAAAGCCTAATCTACGCATAAGCGCCACCTGTAAGGTTAGCGTCATATATGATCTATCTTGGTTTGTATATAAGGGAGACGCCCCTTAGATGCAGTTTAATACAAAGGAAATGTATTATTATATTTTCAACATAAACGATTAAAAAAGCCAGTAATACGTTCATGTATCTCTACCAAATGCCATAGGATTCTTAATAGAGGATACTATCTTGGAGACCTCATAGCTTTAATCTCTCTCGCTATTGCGTGCAGCAGTTCTAGTTTCCTCGCCTTCTTATCGATTACTACACGCCCCCTGATATCATAGCTTCTAGGACTACTTTTATCCTCGTGTGTAGGGTTTAAGCCTAGCTTCTCGCAGGCTTTTAATATCTCGCTTATACTCGGAGAAGGGACAGCCTTGCTTAGACTTATCTTCCGCCCCTTCCTCCGGCTTCTCCTAGCATCAATGTAGTGAGGGTAGATGATGATTCTTCTTCCCTCGTAGTCACGGGTGCTCAAAAAGACCCTCACCGCCTAGAATCCTACTGCTTCACGAGGATGCCGTTTAATACGCCTTCTTGCCCGGGCCTTGATGTAATCTTGACTAGCCCTAACTCTGTTCTCACAATACTACCCTTCGATATTATCTTGAATCTAGCATTCTGGGGGTTTGATGGCGTCTCAACAACATCAATTATCTTCACTTTCCTCGCTGTCTTCTCTCTCGGTATAGCTACATTAACGTAGAGTGCTTTCTTCAATCTAATCTTATAGTTGCCTCCATAGGTTCTCACAGCTACTTTCACATCGCTCTCCCCTATACTAGTGTTTGTAGGTGGAGAGCCGAGCTCGTGCTTCCTCTTACCTCTATGCTTGCCCTTCAACCCGCCTGAAGGTTTTCTCAAATCATTGCCCTGGTAGTAGGACACTTCAAGCACCTCCTGGTGCTTCTATTGACTAACACCTCCTGATTATAAAACTTAAGGATTATTTAAGTTAAAAGAAGAATGCGGTTCTATATTCCGAGAAAGTATTTCAGGATGAGGCTTATAGCTGCCGACGCTAGTATCACTATTATTGGATGCAGGTTCCACCCGTATAGTAGAGTGAACGCGAGTATGAATATTGCTACCGTAATGTAGTTTACAGTGTTATTCGAGAGGAGAACGCCTTCGCCAACCCTGAGTAGAGCGTAGAGTATTAGTGCAACTACAGCTGCATTTATACCTCGGAAAAGTACTTTCACTACCTCACTATTCATGTAGGGTCTAAGAACTATTACTATAGATAGTATTACTAGGTATGCTGGTAGAACTACTCCCAGAGTCGCCACTATAGAGCCAGGTATTCCTTTAAGCACATAGCCGATCCATGTCGCAGAATTTATCGCTATGGGTCCAGGGGTGCTTTCAGCTATACCGAGGAGCTCCGTGAACTCCTCACTGGTAATCCACTTCTTTATCTCAACGAGCTCCTTGTAGATTAAGGCTATCCCCCCGTACCCGCCACCGAACATGAAGAACCCTATCTTCAAGAACTCAACGAATAGCTCGAGTAGTGTAACCATCCTGCACCCCCTTAATCGATTCCACTAGCTAATACAAGGCTGGCATTAAATAATATTTTACCCTGAGGTTCGCATTGAAGATCCTTATGGTGGCTTAAATGCCTAATCCCCTGGAGAAAATGTTCAATCCGCAGAGTATTGCAGTAATAGGTGCAACCCCTAAGGAAGGCAAGGTCGGCAGAGTGATACTGGAAGTCCTAGCTAGGAGGTTCAAGGGGCGGATATACCCGGTTAACCCAGGCTACGATGAGATACTAGGTTTAAAGTGCTATAGGAGCGTGAGGGATCTACCTGAGCCACCCGACCTCGCTGTCATAGCTATTCCGGCACCAAGTGTTCCAGGAGTTCTAAGAGAGCTCGGCGAGAAGGGGTGTAAGGCTGTAATCATAATAAGCGGTGGATTCAGGGAGACTGGTACACCTGAGGGAGCAAGACTCGAGGAGGAAGTCAGGAAGATAGGTGTTGAATACGGTATGAGGATTCTCGGCCCCAACTGTATTGGAGTAAGCGATAACTGGAGTGGTGTAGACACATTCTTCCTGCCTGAGGAGAAGATGAAGCGGCCTCCCAGAGGACATGTAGCCTTCATCAGTCAGAGCGGGGCTTTCGCGTCGGCGTTAATGGATTGGATGGCCTATAATAATATAGGGGTTTCAAGAGCTATAAGCTACGGTAATAAAGTAGACGTAGATGACGTCGACCTCCTAGAGTACCTAGCCCGCGATGATAAAACTAAGATTATACTCATGTACGTAGAGGGCTTGAAGGACGGCAGGGGTAGAGCATTTATAGAGACAGCTAGACGAGTCAGCAGAATTAAGCCGATCATAGCGTTTAAAGCCGGTAAGACAAGCCGTGGCAGCATGGCTGCAGCAAGCCATACAGCTGCCCTCGCAGGAGACTACTCGGTGTACAGGTCGGCTTTCAAGCAGGCCGGGGTTGTAGAGGTGGAGAGCTTTGATGAAATGATGGATGCTGTGAGAATACTTTTAGACCAGCCGTTAATGAAGGGGGGCAGAGTCTACGTGGTCACCGATGCAGGTGGAGTAGGCGTGATGCTAACCGACGCGCTAACCCTCCAGGGCTTCGAGGTGCCGAGAACACCCGCTGACCTGAGAGAGGAGTTGAAGGCTATTCTACCATCCCACTGCATAGTAGATAACCCGATAGATTTAACAGGTGATACAAGCGATGAAAGATATATCACGGTTCTCGAGAAGATAATTCCCCGAAGCGATGTAGACGCAGTCATAGTAGTAGCACTTCCCCAGGTACCCGGTGTAAAAGGCACGCTAGTAGAATACCTGGTTGAAGCCAAGAGGAAGTACGAGAAGCCTATTATAGCTGTCGTCATCGGGGGAGAAGAAGCCGCTAGAATATCGAGGAGGCTCCAGGAGAACGGTGTCACAGTCTTCGAGTCGCCGGAGAGAGCTGCCAGAGCACTCAAAATATTATATACCTACAGTATGATTAAGTTGAAAGCAACACTAGAATAGGTGGTTAAAGCTTGACGCCCCGTGAAATAATAGCTAGTGCTTTAAAGGAGGGTAGAATAAAGCTCCTCGAGCACGAGGCATTCCAGCTCGTGAAGTACTATGGAATACCTTCACCAGAGGTAGTAGTTGTTAAAAGCCCTGAGGAGGCTAGAGAGCTCGCTGATAGAGTAGGCTACCCGGTAGCACTGAAAATAGTTTCACCGGATATAACACATAAGAGTGATGTAGGAGGAGTCAAGCTAGGATTAAAGAATGCTGAGGAAACCGCGAGAGCTGTTGATGAAATGCTTAAAACCGTGAAGAGCAGGGCTCCTAACGCCAGGATCGTAGGTGTCCTCATGTATAATATGGCGCCACAGGGTCTTGAAGTAATAGTAGGCGGCGTAAGAGACGGCATATTCGGGCCGGTAATAATGTTCGGCTTAGGCGGCATATTCGTAGAGGTATTAAAGGATGTATCATTCAGGATAACCCCTATAACACTTAACGACGCCTTAGACATGCTAAGCGAGGTTAAGTCAGCTAAAATACTTGAAGGCTATAGAGGGCAGCCAGCAATCGATAAGAAGGCGATTGCAGACATAATAGTTAAGACAGCGAGACTCATGGAGGAAAACCCGGAGATCGAGTCAATAGACCTCAACCCAGTTATGGCTTACTCTAAAGGTGCCATTGCAGTAGACGCTAGAGTAATCTTGAGTAATAGATAGGCGAGCATGATATGCCCGAGGCCAGCCTAGACAGCCTGCAGGCAATGATAAACGAGGTAGCAAAACAACTAGGGGATGTAAGAGAGAGAATAAAACAGCTGAAGGAGGAAAGGAGAAAGCTCATAGAGGAAGTAAGCGCGAAGAGAGTCGAGAAGAAGGAGAAACTGGATAAGATAAGAGAGCTTAAAGAAAAATTAAGAAAAACATCCGAGGAGAGGAGAAAGCTCATAGAGGAGTACAAGAAGCTCGCCGAGGAGAGAAAAAGCAAGATCGAGGAGTTGAAAACACTTAGAGAGTTAATCACGGAGAAAAACAGTATTCTTCAGAGCATGTCAAGAGAGGCTAGAACCCCTGTAAGCGTGCTTAGAGGAGAAATAGAGAGGCTTGAATGGTACCTCCAGACAAACACGCTTACACTGGAGGAGGAGAATAGAGTAGTACAGAAGATTAAGAAGCTTAAAGACCTGCTCGAGAAAGCTGAGAAGCTGCGGAAAGAGAGAAATGAGGTACTAGAGTTCAAGGCGTTATACTCCAGCTTGAGAATACAGGTTAAGGATATAACAAGCAAGCTCCAATCTCTGAGAGAGCAGATAGCTAAGCTGACTGAGATAAGGGATGCTTTGAGAAAACAGCTTGAAGATGCAGTAAACACCTACAATAACTTGAAGAATACTGTTCAGACACTACAGAAGAATATAGATGAAATCTCAAAGGAGCTGGAGAATCTTAACTCTAAGCTTGTCGAGCTGAGAAGCAAGCTAAACGATCTTAACAGGGATTTAAAGAAAGCAAAGCTAAGCTTGATTCTAGAGGAGAAAAAGCGCGAGATACTCGAGAAGACACAGGGGAAGAAGCGTCTAGGGATAGATGAATTAAAGATAATTTACGGCGAGCCCGAAGACTTCATGGAAGAGCAGTAACCCAGGAATACTGGAAGCCTCGGGTTTAAAGTTAAGCCTGCTTTCTAGTTTTAATCCAAGTGGTTTCAAGTCCTTTATCCATTAACTGGACACCTAGCCGTGCGAGCTCGCTTCTAATGGTGTCTGATAGATCATATATACCTCTCTTACGCAGCTCTCTTCTAACCTCTACGATCACCTCGATTAGCTCGTCGACTAGAGATTCAGCCTCCTCGAGAACTCTGACTTCCTCACCCAGCACGCCGAGCACAGTATTGAAGTCTCTGAGGAGTTTTATGCTGGTTGATACTAAGATGTGCTTAGGATTATACTGTATATCCCTGAAGAGTATTGTCAGATACTCGTTGAGGACTGCTAGAGCCTCAGGAGTATTAAAATCCGTGCTGAGTGCTTCATGGAATCTTTTATGCAGCGTGATAAGCTGGTTTAACGTTCTTAAATCATCATCGCTAGCGTAGTGGAGCCCGGTGGACTCTCTAGCTAGCCTTGAAAGTAGCTGGGTAGCTGCAATCAGTTTATCATACAGCTTAACTGAGCTCTCTATAGACTCCTCGGAGAAGTAGAGGGGTTTACGGTAGTGTGCTGAGAGATACCATAGCCTTAAAGGCATGGGACCCCATTTCTCGAATGCCTCTTTTAATGGTATTATGTTACCTAGGCTTTTACTCATCTTTTCCCTTCCAACCATTACAAGCCCGGTGTGCATCCATATACTCACCCATGGCTGGGAGCCGAAGAAGGCTTCGCTCTGCGCTCTCTCATTCTCGTGGTGCGGGAATATTAGGTCTGTTCCACCGCCATGAATATCGAATCTAGAGCCCAGGTAGCGGCTACTCATCACGCTGCACTCTATGTGCCATCCAGGCCTCCCCTTACCCCACGGGCTCTCCCAGTATGGTTCCCCTGGTTTAGCAGCCTTCCATAAGGCGAAATCGTATGGATTCTTTTTCTCTGAGATAAACTCCTGCTCCTGGCTCCATGTTTCCCTGCTTAAGCGTCCTGAGAGACGGCCGTAGTCAGCGTACTTGTCGACGTTAAAGTAGACGCTTCCACTCGGGGCGATATAAGCGTAGTCTTTTTCAATTAATCCCTGGATGAATTCTATTATATCGTTAATGTGGTCTGTGACCCTCGGGTGATGGTCTACTGTGATATTAAGTTTCTGGAGTGATGAAATGTAATCCCTCGTGTACTCTTCAGCTATCTCTCTCCAATCTCTTCCCTCTTCTCGCGAGCGGTTTATGATCTTATCATCTATATCAGTTATATTCATCACGTGGACTACGTGGTAGCCTCTCAGTGAGAGATACCTCTTGAAGGCATCGTAGACAACGTACGTTCTACCATGTCCTATGTGAGTGTAATCGTATACTGTTGGACCACACACATACATCTTGATTACGCCGGGCTCTACTGGTTTAAGCTCTTTAAGCTCCTTTGAAAGTGTATCCTGTATTCTTACAGCTGGAAGCATGGCGATTACCTAGTAGTACCTGTTAAACACTTCTAAGACGACTTCACCAACCTTCAAGAAGATTTCAGCAAGCTCCTTAGTTGACAGGAACTCCTTCATCGCCTCTTCGCCGTGTAGAACATCACTTATGACTAGAACACACGAGGTTTCAAGACCGCGCATCCACCCGAGAGTGAAGAGTATGGCTGCCTCCATCTCTATAGCTACTATACCGTAGCGAGATAATCTCTCAGCGATTGAGGGGTCTTCAGCATAGAAGGCATCGCTGGAGAAAACAGGCCCCTTCTTAACGCTTAGTTTCCTCTCCTCAAGCTCTTGTATAATCCTTGCTGTTAGAAGAGGGTCAGGAGCGGCTGGGCCGCATAAACCAGGCATATACTGTCCTAAACCACAGCCATTCACAGTATACGATGCTCCCGTCGCTACAACTACATCACCTATCCTTGTATCCCTTCTCACACCACCAGCTGTTCCAACTCTCACTATTCTCTTAGCGCCGAGCTGATGGAGTTCCTCGAAGACTATTGCTGCGCTTGGAGCTCCAATTCCATGGGTTGCAATAGATACTTTTCTACCCTTGTAGAATCCTGTCACAGTTTTGAATCCACGATGCAGATTTACTGTTTTTACATCCGAGAGGAGGCTTGATAAAAGGTCTACGCGTGCCGGGTCTCCTACAGCAATAACATTCTCGGATATATCACCGTGTGAAGCATCTCTGAGGTGTATAGGCATGCTCTCACCATCTCCGCTTTAAGTCTTCTTAGACTTACCCTTCTTCTTTTTACTTTTCTTTCTGCTTCTCCCTCTCCTACTCTTCCTCTTTGTTCTTTTACTCTTTTTCTTCTTGCTCTTCCTACTCTTCCTCTCAGAAGGCTTCTCTTTAGCTCTCCTCTCAGGGATCCGTAGCTTAGGTAAGCTTAACTCGTGGGGTAGTAGTATTCTTACATCATCCTCTAGATCCAGGAGTACTAGGTCGTATTGAACTCCGGGGTCCTCGATTTTTATAGAGCCCTCGTAAGCAATAGATTCACCTGATGGTTTAAGCCAGCGGATAACACTGTATTTTCCTTCACTATCTACTTTAACTAGGCGCACCCCGATTAATGATTTAGGCTTAGGTGAAAGCATGGTCTCAGCGATGCTTGATGAACCTTCACCTAGAGTTATGCTTGCTCCAGGAGCTTTAACATTGATGAAGGTGTATTCTCCGCTCTCCCTCCTCGCGTGTTTAACTGTGAGTTTATTACCAGCTAATTCAAGCATTCTATTTAAAAGTACCTCGCTATTAGACTCATCTACGTTAACTAGTACTTCACTCCACTCTTCCTCTCCACGCTTGTAAAGTATAGTTTTAAAGCCTTCACCAGCCTCCTCTGATGAGGTGAGCTTGAATGACTCGACTATCAGCTTCAAGCCTATAACACCTGTAATACGTTGTATTCCCCTATCTTCACAATGTTATTATCTCTCCATCTTTAAAGCATCACTAGTGTTATTTTAATTTAGGGGAGGCATATGAGCGTCACAATACGTGTCCTAGATATTAAGATACCTGAAGGAGCAAACGTGATCATTGGGCGCAGCCACTTCATAAAGACCGTTGAAGACATCTATGAGGCACTGGTAACCAGTGTACCCGGTATAAGATTCGGGCTTGCATTCAACGAGGCTAGTGGTAAAAGACTTGTTAGATACGAGGGGAACGATGAAGAGCTAGTTAAAGCTGCCATCGACGCCGCCCTGCAGATAGGAGCAGGGCACACCTTCATCCTATTCATTAGAAATGCTTACCCGATCAATATCTTAAACCAGCTGAAGAACATTCATGAAGTAGTCTCACTATATGTGGCTACAGGCAACCCGGTACAAGTGGTATTAGCTGAGACAAACCAGGGGAGAGCTGTAATAGGGGTTGTCGACGGATTCCCTCCTCTAGGCGTGGAGGGGGATAGGGATAGAGAGGAGAGGAGAGAGTTCCTTAGGAGAATAGGCTATAAAAAATAATATTGGCTTAGAATCTAAAGCTCCTTAACTAAATAATTTTAGAACTCCGTGCTCTACGCTCTCCCTAGTATCTCTCATCAGTCTCACTCAGAGTCTCAAGGATCTCCCCGTAGGCTACGTCATTGTTGACTCTAGCTATTCTTATCTTAACCTTCGAGCCTAAGCTGGCGTTGAACACTATTATCTTTACTCCCTTGTAGTTGACTATGCCGTTGCCACGCTTATCTACATCACCTATTTCAACAGTCATAATCTTGCCAGGCTTCACTGAATCCTCCTGTGGAACCTGTATTCTAGGGTATACGCTGAATCTTTGAACATCACTGGTATAGGGGTTCCAGTTATGCTTTTTCTGAATCCTGCTCACGACTGTATCCCACTCACTTCACATCGGCAATCTAGTTTACTGTGAATCATGGTATCAGGGTAATTTATAGTTTTCCTAGGCGGTCTCCAGCCAGGGTATCCTGCTGTTTTAAACTCTATTGTTTCAAGTACTAGGGAGTGTGCTTGTTGTAGGTGAGAGTAGCTTTATTAATAATCCCGTTTTATTTATAAGCTCTTTGATATTCTTGGAGTATTTAATAGGAGCGTGGTGCAGAATGCCTAAGACTGCTAGCGTGCTGTTGAGAGAAGCGTTAGCTAAGCTTGATATCGAGCTCTTAGACTTATACAGCTTTCGTGACAAAGATGTTATAAGAGTTAGGGATAAGGCGTCCGGGAGGGTCGCCGTATTGAATCTTAAGACAAGGGTTTCCTCGGTGACGAGCAGAGATGATGCAGTAAAGGTGGCAGGTGAAGTTAAATCACTATTGTCTTCTCTATCAGCCTAGATGCTCAGCCAGGAATACCTTTAACTCTGAGAGGTCTTCACTATCTAGACTAGTGTAGCGTGGTCTTGATACACCAGCCCTTCTATAGTATTCTATTCTCCCCTGCATGAATACTAGTGTTTTAACAAGGCTGTCTACGCTACAATCCAGGGTTTTAATAATAGTCTTAGATTCCACGGGTACCTCTATATCACCGCATGCTATAATGGGACGGGTATTCCTGTAGAGAGCATTGAAGACAGGGTAGCCTGCTAGCTCTCCACCCCGCACTATTCCGATGGTTATACGTGGTGTTAAGCTGAATACTCTATCTGTGACCACGCTTATAATCCACGGGCTACTACAAGCCCGAGTAGAGAAGTTTATTATTAAAGGGTTAAAGCCCACATCGCTTAGCTGCTCGGCTACCTCCTCTAGCCATTTGCAGTCGTTGCTGCCTGCTGCTATACCCCCACTTACCGGTATTGGATCTCTTATACTATCTACTTTAGGCGTGTACAGGTGTATGGGGATGTAGGCTATTCTTGAGTCGCGCAGTTTATCCTGTAGTATTTTATGGTCTCTCAGCGAGTGTGCTATTATAAACACCCTTACATTATTCCCTAGGCTTCTTAACTCCTCTGTGATATCCTTATCAAGGGCCACGTTCTCCGGGATAACTACGAGTTTAATCCTATGTCTCTTTACTCTTTTAGCTAGCTCTCTAAGCCCTGTAGACCCGCCGGCATATACCATCACGTCGACTGGAAGTGTACTACCCTCCTCATAGACTATTATGTGGTAGCCTAGATCCGCGAAAACCTCTTCTAGTAGCCCGCAGTATGATGCTGGTGCTTCGCAGGCTACCTCCGGTAGCGTTTCAACCACCTTCACCCTCTTATACGGGTTTCCCAGGCTTAAACTCTTAAGTGGGGAGCCATGAGACTGCTTGAAGGAATAATTATTATATGGCGTCCACTAACCATTTAATCGCAGACGGCTTTGCTTAGATTAACCTCTAGTGTAGCAAGGGTGCTGGTGTTGCTTTCCCGCGGAGTCTTGTTTAATGATGGGTGCCTGGAGGTAAAGCGCTCCGGGGAGAGGCTTATAGTAGCCGGCGAGAACTTCTCAGTAGAGTTATCTCCTCGAGTTGTATTAGTAAAAGGGGCTAGAAGTGTTGAAGTTAAGGAGGTCTACGGGTCCCGGGGGAAAGTAGTCTACATACACCACCAGGCTGTATCAGCATTGAAGAAGTGCGAGGGGGCTACTGATGAAGTAGACTTCGGCGACTACATTGTAAGAAGCACGCGGCTCTACACTGGTAGCTATACAACCATAATTACACCAGGCTACTCACTAGTAAACTATGTTGTCGTCACCAAGGACTCCACAGTTATAGTTCTCCAAGGTAAGCGGGAAGTCTACTTTGAAGAAAACGAGCACGTGGCAGTGTACGTGATTTAGCAGATGGCAGCCTTAATAAACGGGCTCTCTCAGTGGAATCTAGACCCCTAGTTTTTAAACTATTCCAGCTGGATGACTGGATAGGTGTCATGGGATGTTAGAGGTAACAGTTGACAAGGTGGATGAGTACCTTGGGAAGCCTGTAAGCGATCCTTACGGCAGGCGTGTTGGCTTCCTAGTAGGATTCTACAGTGACTCTGATGGAAAGGTTGCATCATTTGAAGTTAGCTTCAACGATGTAGATTTTAGGCAGATTAGTGTTGATAGATTTCGCATTGAAAGCGGCAATATAATACTGATACCTGAATGGGAGTACAATGCACTCGTATTAGAGGGGAGGCTTGAAAGAGTTAAGAAGCGTTTCGCCGGCCTCGAGGAACTCTACAGTAGAAAGGAGATTCCAAGCTACACGTACGAGGAGTTTAAGAAGAAGCTTAACGACACCCTACTCAAGCTTAAAGAGGAGACTAAAAGCGTCAAGGAAACTCTCACAAAGAGAATGCACGAAATAGAAGACATGATAGTTGAGCTTGAGAAAGCAGTGACAGCAGTAAAAGTCAGCTATATAAGCGGGGAGATCTCGGAGAAAGCGTACAGGGCTTCAATGGATCACTTGAGGAAGAGCCTCGATATCTTAAACAACGAGAAGGCAAGTGTTAAGAAACACCTGGATAAGATTGAAGCCCTTGAAAACCTCCCTGTCGACACAGCTATAAAAGTCAGTGTTGCAAGTGAATCAGCCCCTAAATCCAATCAGCCAATTCAAGTAGTACTAGTTGAATCATAGTTTTTCACCTGCTTACAGGATTCAAGGATAGCGGTAAGCCTGCCAGCTCTACGTCTTAGAGCTTAGAACATTAGTATTAATATAGGCTTTAATTCTCAGCTACCTACTACTGTTTTTCAGTTGAGGGCTAGATTAACATGAGTAGAGTTTTTCGAAGACTTATGTTTAAAGCTGCTCTGCATCTTTCGAAGCCGCTATATAAAATCTATGAGAAATGGCTTTGGATGCAGATACGGGATGGACCCTTCCCGAGACATATAGGCATTATCCCTGACGGCAATAGAAGATGGGCTCGAAGGCTGGGTATCGACCCCTCAATGGGCCACTTCTACGGCTACGAGAAGCTCAAGGAGGTCTTGAAATGGATATGGGATCTCGGGATTAAGTATGTGACGATATATGCTATGAGCACTGAGAACTGTATTTACAGGGATGAAGGTGAACGGGAAAACCTCTTTAATCTAGCTAGGAAGGGCTTCATTGAATTGAAAAGCATGAAGGAAATACATGAGAAGAAAGTAAGAGTAAAGGTTTTCGGGCTACTAGACCTAGTTCCCGGTGACATCGTGAAGCTAGCCAGAGAGCTTGAAGCTGAAACCTCAAGCTACAACTCATATCACCTAAACGTAGCTCTCTGTTATGGGGGTAGACAGGAGATAGTTGAAGCTGTGAGATCAATCGCCCGGGATGTAGTAGAAGGAAGGCTAAGGCTTGAAGACATCAGTGAGGAGGTCTTCAGCAAGCGATTATATACAGGTGGCATGCCAGACCCCGACCTCATCATTAGAACTAGTGGTGAGGAACGCATAAGCAACTTTCTACTCTGGCAGTTAGCGTACAGCGAGCTCTACTTCTGCGATGTATTCTGGCCTGAATTCAGGAGAATAGATTTCTGGAGAGCTATTAGAAGCTACCAGATGCGTGAGAGGAGATTCGGTAGATAAGTAGCCCGAGATCCTTCTCTAATCTATCCTCCACCCTACCCTGTGTTAACGTGTACTAGAACATTAAACGCTGGGAGTCTTAATTTATGCTGGTTTAACTCTATACTTAGGGGTAAGAATACTATCTGCATCTTCAAGCTAGCGTGGCCGGGTTGACTTCAATGCGTAAGGATTTCATTAGGCATATAGTGAACCCCGTGTTGAATAAGTATATGACTACCCCTGAGAACGCGAAGATTTTAAGCGAAGTTCGAAGAATGTTCCAGCAGGGTGAAAGCACTTACGGTTTCAGCGTGTACGGTGGTAATCCTCTTAATATTGCTGTGTTCTTGAAGAGTAGCCTCTTCTCTAGTATAGTAAGCATGCTTGAATCAGCAGGCATGAAGCATATTATAGATGAAATACTGAGGGAAACACTAGAGGCCTACAGCGATCTAAGCGAGGTTCGAGAAGCCGTAGAACAGCTACTAAGTAGCACGGGTCAAGCGAACTCAAAGACGGATCAATTGAAGACCTTAGAGAGGATCCTCCAGAGCACTGGTTTATTCGAGCACGTAGAAGTCAAGAATAATAGCATTATAGCTGAAACCCGTGAAGGCTGGCGATTAGAGGTAACAGCTCTTAAAAAAGGTTTAAGACTCAAGTTAACCTACACAGAAAGCTACGAAGGGAGATTAGAAGGATTTATAGGGAGAGTGGTGGAGCTTGCCAAGAAGATTAGTGGTCTTCGACTGTGACGGCGTATTAACCGAGGATGCTAGCAGTTGGGAGGTAATGCATAAGTATTTTGGAAGCCGTAGCAGCAGGTATTTCGAGGAGCTGTACAGGAGGAATCTCATCTCGTATCTTGATTGGATGAAGATTGATGTAGCTTTAATGATAAGTGCATGGGGTAAACCCATAACTAGAATGGATGTTGAGAGAGTACTCTCGAGTATTAAAGTGAGACCTGAAGCTAGAAGGGTAGTTGACGCCTTGAGGAACTTAGGGTATACTCTCGCTGTTGTAAGCAGTGGTATCGATATACTAGTCGAGAGAGTCTGCAGGGAACTAGGAATAGAGATGTGCTTTTACAACAAGCTTAGATTCCATGGAGATGAGCTAATACCTGGCGGTGAAGCACTTGTCCCGTTAAAGGAGAAGCCCTCTATAATAGTAAAGCTTGCCAAGAGCCTCTCCATAGAACCCGAGAACGTATACTATATTGGAGATAGCGAGTGGGATATCGAGGTCTTCAAGGTTATTGAGAATTCAATCGCGTTAAAGCCGTGTGGGAATGCCTGCATGCATGCAAAACACGTGGTAGCAAGCCTTGAAGACATCATAAGTATACTTAGAGAGTAAATAGAGGAAGGATAAGGAACTTAGAGTTTGAAAATTTAATTGAAGCACTAGATGCAGATTAAAACTCTAAGGTTTTGATGTTATGATGAAGCGTGGAGGTTCTATCCACTCGCTCTTACACCTAGGGCACCTTGAAGGCTCCTTCGGCTTCTCCATGTCTGAAAATACGTAACCGCATTTCTTGCATCTAGGCGGCTCCATTAATAGTACTTCACTACCATTAGACTTAGCTCGAATGCTCTTAGCGATATGCTGGAGGTCAAGGTATATTTCTTCGGGTGGAACCCTTATTCCCAGGGTAGCCATGATCTCGTAGACTGTAAGTGGTCTCCCTGTCTCCCGTAACAGCCTTGTGATAACTTCTCTACGGGTTTCAAAGGTGTTCATGCTTAAACCCTGCTTCAGCTTACACAGCTTTCATTCAGTTATATGAGTCTTACAAGCCTGACTAACCTATCAGCTACTACATCCATGCTTACATCTTGAAGTAGTAGCTTTTTAAGCGAGTGGCGTTGACCGTAGACTATGTCTATCTTCGATACAGGTATCTTTAATCCTCTCGAGAGGAATCTCACTAGCACAGCGTTATCCCTGCCACCTCCTAGTTGCTCGCTGGAGTAGAATACTAGCTCTCCGCCCTCTAGGGTGAGATATTCTTCTTCACCTGGCTTCACTCTTATAGTCAGGATGACACCTCGTGAAGATTCTGCTAGATGCTTCAATATACTGCTACGTACCTCTTCAGCTAGGCCCAAGAATACCCCCGTTACTCTTGTAGCTCGAAGAAGAATATTAATGTTTTCCTGTCAACACTGTATACTATAAGTGCTTTAATACCTCGTAGAGTACCCCTACATCACTATTCACTCTCAGTCCTCGTGGATCGAAGTGAGTGCGGGTAGCTTTAACACCTAGCTCTCGTAGTCTTTCAATTATAACCTCATATTTCGGCATGCTCTTCTTAAGTATAGAGCATAATTTATCTATTCTCACATAAGGGTTGTTTACTTCTACTTCATCTGAGATAATATTGATGAGTTTTCTCGTCTCTCTACTAAACCACCATGTATTCTCTACTTCAGATTTAACGCTATTTATGAAGGCTTTATCTCCTAGACTGCATATCCAGACCCCTTCTAAGAGCACTGGTTTACCGCCGTTGAGGCAGATACGGCTTTCAGCTTCCTCGGGTTTCCTCGCGAATCCTCTCTCAAGAGTTGATGGGCAGTACCATATGTAGCCTATGCACTCATCAATCAGCCTATAGGCTTCTTCAGCGTTCCTCGTAGTTTTAAAGAAGAGCCTGTAGTAGTGTCTATGCATGAAGGCCACTAGTGGTTTAACCGCTGTATCCAGCGCGGCTGCTCGCCTCGCTATGTAGGCTGTAAGCAGCCTCATCCCCAGCTCCTTCTCGAAGTCTACATCTAGGCATCTAATCCAATATCTCCTTAATGCTTTCCTGGAGTGACTGCATGTTAATGGTGCAGTATCAGTTGCTGATATACCTATTAGAGCACTTCTTGCTAGAGGCTTAAATGCTGAGTCGATGAATGGAGTTGGAGAGCCGTAGGGGTCTAAGTCAATGTAGTCGAAAGCTATGCCTGTGAATGTTGCATTATTCAGCAGGGAGTTGGCTTCCTGCGAGTACACTTCTATCTTCTCCGGGCTGAGATTATTGAGTTCAATATTCCTAGACATGTAGTATAAGGCTCTCGGGTCAACATCGTTTAGAATCCCCCAGCCGCCTTTCTCAACAGCTATCCTGATCCCGCGGACTCCTGTGCCAGCCAGCGGCTCAATGAAAGCTATATCACGTGAACCATAGAAGGCTTTAAGCACAGCTATAGTTAAATCCCGGCTCACTACAGCTGCAGGATTGTAGAAGACAGGCATCCAGGCTGGCTCGAGGGAGCCATCGCTTCTCATATACAACTCTAGCCTGGGGACTACTATTTTCACGAGTCCCTCGCTTACAACCTGCTCGTGAGCACTAACTCTCACGCTAGCATCCCTTAGCATGCTTCACGTAGCCTGCTATCTTCTCCACCAGTTGCCCAATAATGCTTGCCTTAAGGGCCTCTCTGTTCTCGATAGTCACGGAGATCCAGTCGGCGTTGCCTAGCTTCCCCAGTATCACGGGATCCCTCAGCTTGTAGTGTACTACTAGTATTAATGGCTTCGTGGAATCCAGCACTCTGTATAGTAGAGGTGTGAAAACTGGTATCTTTAATTCCATGGGGCCTACCTCGTCTATACCGATGACATCCGCTTCATCGAGAGCCCGGGTTAAAGCCTTGCTCATTATTCTTGAAGCTTCATCCACTAGGACAGTGTAGGATCCCACTCTTACAGAACCCGGGGCATTCTTCCTAGCTAGCCAGGCTTCCTCACCGCTGAGAATATCGATGACTTTAAATCCTATTCTGTAGCCCTGTACTCTTACCTCGGGGGCTCTGACTCCACCCACTGTTAAGCCTGCTTTAACTAAACTGTTAATAATCTCGCTGAATAATGTGGATTTTCCTGAACCCGGGGGCCCGGTTATAACTACTCTGGGGGGATGCAAATTTCTCATTCCATGGTTTTAATCTAGGTCTGCTCGTCTAACAGTATCTCCTCAATATTCTTTAAATCGCTTGCACTCTTAATTGCTATGAGCTTGGAGCCGGTGGTATCCGCTATCTTCTCAGCGTTCTCGAGCTTCTCTGGCTTCTTCTCGGCTCTATCCAGCCTGGTTATAGTGATAACTCTTCTACTTTTGGCAACAAAGTCGACTGGTGTTCTATGGAGTTTAACAACGAGGCTGCTCAGCCTGTTGAGCGAGCTCCATAAGGTTTTCTCTAAGCTGTCTACTAGCTCGGATTCCCTTACAGTGTTATCGTCCTCTACGGCATCAACGTTTATCTTGAGTGGATCAATCTCCTCGAAGACATCTTCACCCACGAGTTGAGCTAGCTCTAAACCTTTTTGAAGCGATATCATAAGCTCTCCCCTCTCATACATGTACACGGCCTTCCTGCTAACCCCTATGAGTTCAGCTAGCTCTCCTCTCCTCAATCCAATCTCCCTTCTCTTCTCCTGCAGGCGTTGAGGCGATATTTTAAGGTAATAGTTGCCTTTGATGTTTACGATAAGAGGCTTCTCATTGCTAACTATATACCTGTTAAAGGATTCAGGGGACACAACGTTTATGCCGTGTCTCACGTATACGACGTCATCCTCTAGCTTCCTCTTATGCTCGCTTTCAGCTATTACAGCAACACCTGAGTTGTACACGATACTGGATCTCTTTAGATCCTTAACCTCCATGCTACTTATCTTTCCAGCATCCCCAACAATCTTCAAGATTACTCTTGTCTCACCCCGGCAGGCCACGATATCTATGCTTCTAGTGTAGCTGGGGTATGAGAGAACCTCAACTCTAAATCCAGCTTTCCTCAGGGTTCTTGAAACCTCCTCTGAGATAACCTCTACATGACTGCTGACGCTCAAAACAAACCCCGGTCTAGGTTTAACCTGGGTCTAATAGTTGATGGTGAACTTACAGTGTATTAAAGCTTTACACTCTTATCTTCCAGCTAGTTCCTCCTATATACAGCATAAACCATTGCGTGGTCCTTATCGTAGGGTTCCAAGTGCACGACATCTATTATCTCGAAGCCCCGCTGTTTTAATGTATCTATCTCCCTACGGTATACTTCGCTAGGCTCTTTTGTCACATCAATGCTTCTAGCTTTTACTGCAAGCAGCAGGTAGCCTTGGTCCTTCAAGAATAGCTCAGCGTTATCAGCTACTATGGATGCTTGATCCGGCTGAGCTATATCAGCGTAGAGTCCATCAACTGTTTCAACTATATGCCTGTACTCGTATGGTTTTCTCGCGTCGCTGAGAATAGGGTAGATGTTCTTCCTGACGTCTGCAACTAACACTAGTTCCCTCATAACTCTTGGAGCAAACTCTACTCCGTATATTCTCCCCTTGGAGCCTACAATATCCGATATATGGCTTGCAGTTGTACCGGAAGCTATGCCAAGGTATAGTATCCTGTGGCCTTCTCGTATTGGCTGCTCAGCGAGACCGTTTGCTAGAGCACCGGCTAGCTTGCTCCTGTAGAGATTCCACTCTCTATACTCGACGTTTCCAACCCTGAAGAGTCTCTCACCGTAGACTCTATGGCCTGGCACTAGGTTCCTGGTTGCTAATCTAACGCTTCCATCGTCTAGCTCGATAACATAGACCTCATAGTATTTCTCATGGGGTTTCACAGAGACAGGCTGACTCATCTACATCACCTTCCCTCTCTACCTCCACGCTTACGGCCTGCACGAGCAGGCCTGGTACGCTCCTCTTCTCTTCTAGGTGGTGGTCTAGGATAAAGTTTTCTAATCTCTTCTACTCTCTCCTCGAACTCCTTCACGAGTTTATCGCCGACGAATCTACCGCTAAACTGGTCTACTTTAGCAGCTATTGAGAGCTTTGTTGCCAGTGCTCTAGCTATCTTTCCTCTCTGCCATCTCGGGCTCTTATGAATGTAGGGGTGCTGGAAGATTACTCCGTGTTTAGGTGGCTTGCCTCCTGTTCTTAAAGCTCTAAATAATGCTTTCTCTGCTCCAAGAACCTGTATCGTGCTTGCAGGAAGTTTTGCAAGCTCTTCTAGCCCGCCAGCCAGGCTTAGCAGCCTGGCGCCTAGCTTTGCTCCTACAAGAGCTGTTATATTTGGTGCAACCTCCTTCATCACTGCCTCTATGTACTCGTCGAGGGTTCCTCTTAAGCGGTAGAGGTCTAGTATTATTCCAGCCAGCACCTTAATGTAGTTTATATCGAAGTCGCTTAAGTCTGCACCTATACTGTTCTTAGCAGCCTCGCTGATCTTAGATGCCTTCTCACTACTGTACCCTAGCCTAGTAAGGTTTTCAACAGTGTAGTTAGAGCGGTGTCCGAGCTCGTATACTAATCTAGCGTACTCCGGGTGGTCTTCTATCAGCTCGTCAAGCTCAGGGAAGTGTACACTATACCACTCCCTGAGTCTCGCAACATAGAGGTTTATGGTTTTATCTATATCGTCGATTGCCCTAATGGATTGAACCGCTAGTAGATCCCTTTTCTGAGCCTCTCTTCTAAGCTTTCTCCTAGTGCATTCAAGCATTATGCTGTGAAGCTTCTCGAAGAATTCTTCTACGCTTCCAGCAAACCCTTCTCTAACAGCTATCTCCGGGATCTCACTTCTCGTCTTAACGAATACTGGTGCGCCAGGGTTCACTTCAGGGGTTAAGCCGTGGGCTGAAGCTATTTTAGCTGTTGATACCGCCTCGACAACCACGCTGTTAATATTCAGTTCTTTCAGCTTAGCTAGCACTTCTACGTGCTGAGGTGTCTCCTCTCCTCTCTCAACGCTTAACAGGTACTCTACGTTTTCATCTAGGTTCACGGGGGCCCTAGAGTAAGCTATCAGCGAGCCGTTATCATCGAGAGCTAAAACCCCTATAACACTCTCAACTATGTAGGCTTTACCCATTACTACAACACCCTTCTCTCACAATAGTATCGTGAAGCCGCATTTAAATACCTCTAACAAGCTATTCAATCCTAGACTACAAGATGGGGGAAACCTATGCCGAGCCACGGATCACTAACAAAGGCTGGTAAAGTTAGAAGCCAGACACCTAAAATCCCACCTAAACCCAAGAAGAATAAGCCACCTAGAGTAAGAAATAGATGGGAGTACACTAGGAGAGTAGAAGCAGCTGCGAAGGAGGCAGCCTAATTCAAGTATTAAATTAGTTTCATAAGTAGCAGGTACAATTGTCTGGGGTGCGGGAAAAATCTACATAGAAGTTATATAGGGGGAGTCACACCGAGTCTCCTGCTTAGTTTTACAAGCATGTCTTTCACCATGGCTTCAAAACTCCACTCAGGCCTCCAGCCCCACTCCTCTCTCGCTATAGAGTCATCTATTGATCGAGGCCAGGAGTCAGCTATGCTCTGCCTGTAGTCAGGCTCGTAGTCTACTTGGAAGCCCGGTATATACTTTCTGATCTCGCTGGCAAGCTGCTCTGGAGTGAAGCTGAAAGCTGCAATATTGTATCCAACCATGAGTTTAAGCCTGGATCTATCAGCCTCCATCAACTGTATTGCGGCTTTTACAGCATCCGGCATGTACATCATGGGGAGCATGGTATCCGGTCTAAGATAGCACTTATATCTCTCTCCTTTTAGAGCATAGTAGAACATTTCAACAGCGTAGTCGGTGGTGCCTCCCCCTGGAAGAGCTTCACTGCTTATTAAGCCGGGGTATCTAACACCTCTTACATCCACGTTAAACTTTAAAGCGTAGTATCTAGCGAGTAGTTCACCAGTGTACTTCGTGATCCCGTACATTGTTGTAGGATCTATCACGGTAAACTGGGGGGCATGGTCTCTGGGAGCACTAGGCCCGTATACTGCTATAGAGCTCGGCCAGAATACTCTAAGCCCGTACTCTCTTGCGGCTTCAAGTACGTTGATTAATCCATCCATGTTCACTCTCCAGGCTAGCATGGGGTCCTTCTCGCCTCTCGCTGAGAGTATAGCAGCAAGATGGTAGACCACGCTTACATCAAGCTTTCCAATAACTCTTTCAAGCTGCTCTCTACTAGTTACATCCACTTGCTCTAGAGGGCCGTCTAGGAGTTCAGGCTGCTCAGGCTTCCTTGAGTGGTAGCCAGCTATAACGTTGTCTTTCCCATACCTCCTTCTTAATTCTGGTACTAGAGCTGCACCGATCTGTCCTGTGGCACCTATCACTAGTATCTTTGTCAATTAACTCGCACCCCTGATTACACGTCTAGATTATGCCGAGTTTTCTCCCGTGCTTCTCGTATGCTGCGAGAGCTTTCTCCAGGTCCTCCCGGGTGTGCCCAGCGCTAACCTGGTTTCTGATTCTCTCTGTGCCTCTAGGTACCATTGGATACACTATCGGCACGACGAATACTCCTTCATCGAAGAGAGCTTTAGCTAGCTCACGTGTTTTCTTTGTATCGCCTACTATAACTGGTATTATCGGCGTCTCACTCCTACCAGTATTAAAGCCCATGCTATCCAGCTCTCTCTTAAAGTACTCTCTGTTATCCCAGAGTCTCCTAATCCTCTCTTTTCCCTCACTACTCATCACTATCTCAAGGGCTTTCAGGTTAGCTGCAGCAACAGCCGGCGGGTACCCTGTGCTTAGAAGCCATGTTCTAGCTCTGTTTCTAATGTACTCTACGATCTCGTAGTCTGATCCAATCATGCCGCCAGTAGAGCCTAGAGCCTTCGAGAAAGTCCCCATGTGTATGTCTACGTCTCCTTCAACACCGTAGTGTGCTGGGGTTCCACGGCCCTCTCCGAGCACTCCTTCACCGTGTGCATCGTCAACGTACACGATTGCATTGTACTCTCTTGCAAGCTTAACGATATCCTTTAGAGGCGCGGTATCCCCGTCCATCGAGAAGACTCCATCTGTCACAATAAGGATTTTCCTGTATTTACCTTGAGCCTGCCTCAACTTGTCCTCTAGGTCACCTGCATCGCAATGCTTGTAGATCATCTTGTCGGCTCTTGAGAGCCTTATGCCGTCGATTATGCTGCCATGGTTTAATTCATCGGATAGTATGAGGTCGCCTTGCTCAACTAGCGCTGGTATACTGCCAGCGTTAGCTGCAAAGCCCGTGGGGAAGACTAAGGCTGCTTCAGTCCCCTTGAATTCAGCAACCTTCTTGTGGAGTGCATCGAGTATCTCATGATAGCCTGCTATAGCCCAGACTGCACCAGGCCCCCATCCATACTTCTCCATGGCTTCGATTGCAGCCTGCTTTAATCTAGGGTCGTTTGCTAGATTCAAGTAGTTGTTAGATGCTAATACTACAACCTCTCTCCCCTCTACTACTGCTCTAGGGCCTGCTGGAGTCGCCAGCCTCTTGATCTCCCATATCTCGCCTCGCTCAATCAGCTCAGCGAGCTTAGCCTTATAGTACTCTCTAACCCACTGCTTAGCCAAGACCACCACCTCCATGTATTGTGTTAGTCTAGGAGACATATATATGTTATATATGAATTTATATCTAGAATTATGAAGCCTCATAAAACACTATTAGAGTTATTAGGGTTAACCCAGCATACCTTTTCTAGCATGGTGGCTGTTGTGGAGCTCTACTACGGCTATACTGGTATCGCCGCGAGAATGCTTAAGAGTATTAACGCGGAGCCAGGTGACAAGGTGACCATAGTCCTAAAGGATGGCTCGTTTTTCACCGGCGTGCTAATGCCACGTCAAGCATTGTATGCTGAGAGACCTATACTAGTGATCAAGTTGGAGAACGGCTATAATATTGGATTAAACGTTAACGAGGTAAGCGAGTTAAAGCTGGTAGCAAAGAAACAGGAGCATCATCGACGCACTGAGGAGAAGAGTAGGGTAGGCGGACTACCGCGCGTATCACTAGTTAACACTGGTGGGACAATAGCTTCAAGAGTAGACTATGAAACCGGAGGGGTCACCCCCGCGCTTACAGCAGAGGATATACTTGAATGGATGCCTGAACTCGAAGACATAGCAGTCTTCGATGTTAAGGAGGTAATGAAGGTGTTCAGCGAGGATATAGAGCCACGCCACTGGGAGCTAATCTCAAGCGAGGTATACAAGGAGATAATGAATGGGGTAGCAGGTGTTATTGTAACACATGGAACAGACACAATGTCGTACTCAGCGTCAGCTGTAGCATTCTCAATCATCGGTAAACCTGTTCCAGTAGTCTTCGTGGGCTCCCAGAGAAGTAGCGACAGGCCTAGCAGCGATTCAGCATTCAACTTGAAGGCAGCCTTCATAACAGCTGTTAAAGCCCCATTCGCTGAATCCGTTATAGTAATGCATGGAGAATCCTCCGACTCCTACGCGCTAGCTCACAGGGGGGTTAAAGCGAGGAAAATGCATACGAGTAGGAGAGATGCCTTTCAGTCAATTAATGATAAGCCGATCGCCAAAATATATCCTGATACAGGCGAGGTCAAGATTACCGGCAGGATAGTAGAGTACAGGGGGGTGGCGAAGAATACTGAGCTGAAGAACAAGTTCGATGATAGAGTAGCCCTCGTGAAGATGTATCCGGGGCTGCAACCCGAGATCATCGAGTACCTTGTAGACAAGGGGTTCCACGGCATAGTGTTAGAGGGGAGCGGGCTCGGCCACATAGCTAACAAGCTGATCCCGACTGTAGAAAGAGCTGTTGAAAACGGGATACCAGTTGTAATGACAAGCCAATGCTTATTCGGTAGAGTAAACCTTAACGTCTACAGTACTGGGAGGAGGCTGCTGGAGGCTGGGGTAATACCAGCCTCAGACATGCTTCCTGAAACAGCTTATGTGAAGCTCTCATGGATCCTAGGTAGTATTTCAAGAGACTTAAGTGATGTCAGGAGGATTCTTCTAACCAATATTGCCGGCGAGATCAATGAGAGGCATACACTAGACCTCTATCCAAGGTGGAATCATGAGTAGAGTAAACTATAGTGATATAGGCTTGAAGGTAGGCCTTGAAATCCACGTTCAGCTTAATACATCCGAGAAACTCTTCTGCAGGTGTCCAGCGGTCCTGAGTGATACAGGCATCATGCTGATATCAAGGTATCTAAGGCCTGCTAAAAGCGAGACTGGTGAAGTCGATCCTGCAGCACTCCTCGAGTGGAGGAAGAGCAAGAGGTACGAGTACGAGGCTCCATTATCTTCATCATGTCTTGTAGAAGCCGACGAAGAACCTCCTCACGAGATGAATAGAGAGGCACTTACAGTTGCTATAGCAGTAGCCCGTGCAATGAACATGAGGATAGTTGACGAGATCCACGTGATGAGGAAGATCGTTATAGATGGAAGCAACGTCAGCGGTTTTCAGCGTACTGCACTAATAGCTGTTAAAGGCTATATCAGTGATGGAGATGAAAGAATAGGTATTGAAACACTATGCCTCGAGGAAGATGCAGCGAGAAAAATTGAAGAGAGCGAGGATACAGTAAAATACCGTATTGATAGGCTTGGAATACCGCTTATAGAGGTTTCAACTGCACCAGATATACGGGATCCCGAGCAAGCTATGCGTGTAGCACTAAGAATCGGCCAGCTGATCAGGCTAACAGGTAAAGCTAAACGCGGCCTCGGCTCGATAAGACAAGACCTCAACGTGAGCATTAAAGGTGGAGCTAAAATTGAGATTAAAGGCGTCCAGCACCTCTACTTGATCCCAAGGATCATTGAGTACGAGGTTCAAAGACAGCTTAAGCTACTGGAGATCCGTGATGAATTATTAAGGCGTGGCGTGAAACCAGAGGATATCGAGGAGAAGATCATCGATGTAACAGAGATCTTCAAGAATACATCCTCGAAGATTATCAGGAAGGCTATTTCAACACCCGGGGGCGGTGTTTACGCGCTTACACTACCAGGATTCAAAGGACTACTTGGAGTAGAAGTCCAGCCGGGCAGGAGGTTTGGGACAGAGCTAGCAGACTACGCTAGGGTCTGGGGAGGCGTGGGAGGAATATTCCATACAGATGAGCTACCAGGCTACGGGATAACAGAGGATGAAGTTAAAAAGCTGTACGGAGCACTAGGGGCATCACCTGAAAGAGATGCAATAGTGATCGTCGCTGACACCGCTATTAAAGCTCGTGAGGCTCTCAAGGCTGTCTACGAGAGGGCTAAACTAGCTCTCATAGGAGTACCCGAGGAAACCCGTGCATCAAACCCTGATGGTACAACAAAGTACATGCGTCCCCGTCCAGGCTCAGCTAGAATGTACCCTGAAACTGATATTCCTCCAATACTTGTAACCTCTGAGATCATAGAGGAAGCGTCTAGATTAATACCCGAGCCCCCTGAAGTTAAGCTTAAGAGGCTTGTTGAGGAGCACGGTTTAAGCGTGGAGCTTGCTAGAGCTGTTTTAAATGATATTAGATTAAACCTCTACGAGGAGCTTGTGGAGAAGTACAGGGAGAAACTGCCTCCATCTCTTATAGCCTCCACACTAATTAATACTATTCCATCATTAAGACGGGAGGGGGTGCCAATAGAGAACATAGATGACGATGACATCGAGGAAACCCTGGATCTCGTTGCTAAAGGCATTATAGCTAAGGAGGCTATACCTCTTGTTCTATCTAGTGTTGCGAGAAACCCTGAGAGAAAGGTAGGCGATGTTGTAAAAGAGCTGGGGTTAACAAGGCTCGGGCTACAGGAACTCGACCAGTTGATTGATGAAGCTATAGCCAGGAATATCGAGAAGATAAAAGCTAGGTGGGAGAAGGCTTTCCAGATAGTTATGAGTGAAGTCATGAAGGTAGCTAGAGGGAAAATAGATGGCTCAGTAGTGGCTGAAAAAGTAAGAGAGAAACTAAAGAGTTTAATAGAGGGTCATAGTAATTCTAGATCCCAGCAATGAAGAATTACTCCCGGCAATGACAGGTGATTGGAAGGCATTTGACTGAGCATTCCACTACAATAGCCTTCGCGGGTTGTGATGAAGGAAGAATACTCGAGGATGAGAGCGATGAGATCGCACGAGCGTGCTGAACCCTTCTACCACCTATATTTAAAGCCCCGGTAAGCATGGGTTTACTGTGGATGAGGTTCCTTGGCCGCTTGGATGCCCTTCCACGGGCAGGTGACGTTGAATGGTAGCCTCCGACCCTCTTTATCCTACCCGGCGTCAAGCGTGAAGGAGTGCCTGGTGTTATGAGTAATACTATGCTTGAATACACCCTGGTGGGCTACTAGTGATCGATGACTACACTCTTCTCAAAGCTATATCACTATTGAACACTGGCATGAACCTCATGGAGGCAGCTAGAGCATTAAACTTGAATGCATCCCAGCTCTCTAGAAGGCTTAGTAGAGCCATTGAGAGAGGCGTGATAGTCAAGTACCTGAATGTACTAATAGACCACTTAGCTACACCTGTATCAATACTAATCTACGAGCTACGCCAAAAAACCCGCGACCTCCAATGCTTCTATGAGAAACCGCCTGTGGTAGTATCGTATTACTCTTACATAGGGCGCCCAGTCGTTTTAAGCTACGTGAAAGGAGATTATGGAGAAGCTATTGTAGAATTCTCCACTATACGTGCCTGCAGGCTTATTCTACATGAGAGGGTTAAGAAAGTACTCATCCCACTCATGGATCCAGAGAGCAGTACTATTAGACTCCTCGACTCAAAGGATGTCGCTAGGAGTAAAGTGCACACGGATGAAGTAGATAGCGAGATAGCATTAGAGTTATTTAGAGTCTTCAATCCCTCCCCGATAGGTAACTGGAGGGTTAAAGAGCTCGCTGAGAGACTAGAGAGCAGCACCGGCTTAAAGGATGCATTCTATCATTTAACACGGCATGTTCACGCTTTAACTCGAAGAAAATACATTTACAGGGATAGCGGTGTCTACGCATTAATATTAGCCTCAGCCGATACCCCTAGCACTCTTACAGCCCTACTAGCCCAGCTAGCCAGCGCTAGGATAATATTAGATCTAGAGCAAGTAAACGCTGTAAGCACAGAGCCATTCCTAGGCGTAATTCACGCGTGGATCTCGCTTGAAGCACTCTACGATTCAAAGAGAGGGCATGACCCAGTGGAGAAAGCATCCTACTACATATACCCTGTTATCGAGGTCTATTAGACTCTCAGCTTTAACTCCATGTGGAGAGCTTACAAGCCTGCTCTATGAAACAGTAGCCGGAGGCTACTGGAGGCTGAGATACCGAGGAGCAGGAGAGAAAAGAATATATTGTTCAAAGTGGGATCAAAGAAACCGTGAGAGGTGATCAAATTTGAGTAAAACATATGAGACACTAGGGAACCTAAAGGTTGGAAGCTTCATTATTATCGACGGCGAGCCCTGCAGGATAGTTGAAATGACGCGTGCTAAAACAGGTAAGCATGGAAGCGCTAAGGCTAACGTGGTTGCAATCAGCCTTTTCACGAAATCTAAGAAGACCCTTATAGCCCCCGTAGACACGCAGGTTGAAGTACCCATTATAGAGAAGCGTGTAGGCCAGGTTATCGCTGATATGGGAGCATCCTATCAGATCATGGATATGGAGACCTATGAGACATTCGAGGTTGAAAAAGAGTTAATTGACGATGAGGTAAGAAGTAAGATGAGTGTAGGCTCTGAAGTAGAATACTGGATTGTAATGAATAAAAGAATTATAGTGCGCTTACGTTAGATATCATCCGGCACGAAAACGGGTTTCTCAGCAAGAGATACAATAGGTATTGATACACCTGGCTTAGGATTTTTAGAGAACTCTATTCTTTCATCGCTTGTGCTAATCACGATATAGTTAGCGCTTCCAGCATCCCTGCTCTCACCTTCAAGAGGATAGTAGTAGAAGACTGGAATACCATAGTACTTGTAGTAGTCTCTGAAGACTCCCAGCATACCCAGATACAATCTACCCTTATACTCGAATCTAATAATGTAGGCGCCGAACTGGCCTGGAATCATTGTGGATGCTGCTAACCTAACTAGATCGTTGAGTGATGAAAGCTTTACTGGGACTACTTTCTCTATGGAATCCAAGACTCCCACCACCTCTTTAAATATCATCATAATAATAACTTAAAATGAGCTCTTGCCCCGGGTTCTCCTATAGTGCTTTAATACTAGTTTGAGAACATCTGTAGCGTTGAATTCACGTTCATCGGCTTCAAGTAACTGCCTTATTTTCTTGAAGGATATTGTTATTAATCCTGGTGTTGAATCCTGGTGTAATAGTACTGTTCTCCCGCCTGGATCAATGACCATTGAGTTCAACGCGTGGAGGTTACTCTCAATGAGGTATAAGCCGCCAACATTAACCACCCAGACTCCTAGCATCCTGGCAATAGCTTTAAGAATAGTGGTGTAATCCTCTAGTGGTTTTAACGGGGGAAGAACAGTTATCAATATATTACCACCTTCAATAACCCCCAGCCTACCTATCTCTGGAGCTAGTATCTCATTCGATAGAAGCACCAGGTACTTCAACCGCCCGTCATCGAAGACTACAATCTCGCGGCCGGGTCTCACTCCCACTCTCTTCTCCTCGCTGGAGACCACTATCTTCCTCTGAGAGATGAGAGTGCCGCTATCTTTATGCACGAATATAGTAGATATGTAGTACCAGCCTCGTATTCGCTCAATTACACCAGGTGAGGCTATGCTGACTCCGTAGCTGGTTGAGAGGTATCTGAGGGCTTTAATATACGGGTGTTCAGCGTCAATGGCGTACCTTCTACGTAGCTCTCCGGGTTCCATGCGGTTAGAGTACACTTCTATGACCTGCCCGAATGCTGAAGAGTATGGGAGAATTAAGGTTTCAACACCTATCTCGCTCGCGTAGAATACTACTTTACGGATATGTCTTAGGTTGGCGCCGAAAGCGTCTAGTACCACTGGTATGTGAGCAATACCTAGCTTCGAACCCGGCTCTCCATCTAGTTCTACTAGCTTAAAGCCTGCTGTACTCAACTATTCTAAGCCTCCACTAAGACACATTTCTTTATACATGTCTTCGAGCTTCCCGTTTACCTCCTTGTTCTCGAGTATCTTATCCACGACTTCATTGTATATTTCACTGAGGATCTCCAGGTACTCGCTTCTATCATCGCTTAGGCTTATCTTTTCCATGTATTCCTCGAGCTTCCTAGTCGTCTCCACGCTAACTATGTCGCTATAGTAGTCTTCAAGGAATTTCAACACGTATTTACCACGGGTGACTGGTATCAGTGATTTAGTTTTACCACTTACAATTACGTATCTTCTATCAATTATGGTTTGTATTATCTTAGCGTACGTGCTGGGTCTTCCAATCCCCTGCTCCTTCATCCATTTAACGATATCGTGGAATCTCAGCATTGGTGGTTTAACTACATCTCCACCATGTATCTCTCCGCGGACTTTCATACCCGGTTCGAGTTTTAAGCTGGCTTCAACTACTTTCACATTACCGTATACGTCTAAGTATCCTTTCTCCACTACGCCTGTGTAGGTTTCAACATCATAGCTACGCTCTCCTATTGTAACCTTGAATTTCAGCTTCTCCAGTCTAGCCGCTTTCATCTGGCTCGCCATAAATCTTCGGAATACTAGGTCGTAGAGCCTTAGGTGGTCTCGGGTCAACTTGACAGGGAATGCGAGAGAGCCCTCCCTCATTAAGTCGACTAGTCTCTCAGCATCTATTGGTCTAGTGGGGCGTATGGCTTCGTGAGCTCCGCCCTCCCCCCATGTTCTCGGCTTAAAGAATAACTGTGAGTCTGCTCCGTACTTCTCTTCGAGGTACTGCCTGGCAATAGCTATACCGACATCGCTGATGCGCGTGCTGTCAGTCCTGTGGTATGTTATAAGTCCTACCTCGAAGAGATTCTGGGCTAGCTCCATAGTTCTAGTTGCAGTGAACCCGAGTAGTCTTGAAGCCTCCTCAATAAGCGTGTCTGTAGTGAAGGGGGGTGGGGGGTTTACTTCTTCTACATCCTTGGCTACGACTTCTATGTCAACGGGTGTTGGCTTCTTGTTTTTAACGCGCTTTAAAACTCCTAGTTCCTCGGCATCCTTGTACGGAATAGTAGTATATATGAAGTCCCCTATATCCTCCACGTATATTGTGAGCTTATACCTCCATTCCTCGCGTCTCTTTCTTCTCTCAGTTTCACTTACAATGTACTCTAGAACAGGTGTCTGGACTCTACCGGCACTAAAGTTATTATTGGGTTTACAGCACCTTGATTTACTCTCCTCGCGTCTACTAGCAAGGTATTCTAGGCAGTATTTAAGCCAGGCGTACTTTTGAACTTTCTCTGAGAGCGAGAAGCCCAGCCATCTATCCTCTATTCTCCTAACAATCTGCGATTCCACAAGCGAGAGGTTGAAGTCTCTCGGCTCCCTAATAGCGTTTAATATTGCTCTCCGTGTAACCTCATGGAATTCTACTCTTCTAATCTCGTTCGCGTAGGGTTCGAGGAGTACTCTTAGATCCCATGCTATCTTCTCCCCTTCAGAGTCCGGGTCTGTAGCTATTAAGACTACATCAACTTCCTTTGAGAGCTCTCTTAAAGCATTGACAATATCTAGCTTCCTTGCAACCTCCGAGGACTTATTCTCCAGCTTGCATCTAGGGCACTCGAGCCTCCCGTTTTCTTCAGAGGGATCCTCTGTGAATTGATGTCCATTAGAACACTTCTTGATATCCGTGTATATGGGTAGGAATTCTTTTTCTCCTACTATTACTCCATAGAGGTGTTTTCTCCCGCCTGCCTCAGGTGGATCAGAATCCCTATAGGCTACTAGATCGTATACATGGCCGCCTGTAGCCGCTATTGTGAGAACGTAGTTTCCTATTGTCACCTCGTATGCTTGTAGTACGTTGCTAATTACTCTCACGCTCGGCTTACCGAAGAAGTTGGCTATAGTTTTAGCCTTATTGGGGGATTCAACTATCATTAAGGCTGTTTTAACCGGGTCGGCAGCTTGCTGGACGGCTGTAATACCTTTCTTTAGGATCTCTGCTACCTTTACCCTCTCTTCTTCTATCTGCTTTACTAGCTCGTTCAGGTTTACCTGGCTTAGAGGCTTTATTGCGAAGTCCTCGTAGATCCATCTCAGCTTCTTCACTAAGCCGTTGAGGAGTCTTTTATCATCGACTATTATAATCGAGAGACCTTTTGTTATCCCGCCTGGATATAGTCTTGAAGCCCTACCGCTGGCCTGGATGTATGTTGCTGAATCCGGTATCAGCATGAAGTGCTTTCCATTCTCCCTAATAATCCCGACATCGCCTAGATCAGAGATTTTCCTCCATGTCTCCCCTCTGGAGAGCTCTTCTACTATTATTTCACGCGCCTCCAGAAGGTCTCTTAGAAGCGGTGTCTCCTCTACCTCCTCGCCTTTAAGCTTTCTAGCTAGATCCTCCTTGATCCTCATGACGGCTGCAGGACTCATAGCTTTGATTCTCCTCGATATCCTCCCAGCCAACTTCTCGATTACATTCTTCCTATCGCCTTCGACAACATGCTGGAGCACGAGGAGTATCCTCAGGATGTCGGTTGGTGAGGGCTCCTCAAGCGTCGAGCTAAACTTATGGCGGGGGACTCCAGTAAACACAACGTACTTTACTCTCTCAGGCATATCTAAGCCTCTAACCATGACACCGTAGTAGGTGGCTACTCCCACCAGCACGTCTATCTCGCCGTTTTCAAACGCCTTCAGTATTTTCAACGGCTTCTTTGAGTGGAATGTTTCAGCCTTAAAACCTCTGGATTTAAGGAGCTCAGTTATTTTCTCAGCATACTCTACTCCTTTATCAGCAGGCACGAATACTAGGATCCCGTTTCCGAGAATAGAGACTAGTTTAACTAGCTCTTCCTCAACCCCCTCAGAGGGTTCAACGTAGGTGTCTACTATGTTTCTTATGGCTTCAGGCTTGGATCCAGCTTCGAAGCCCAGGAGGACTTTAAATAGCTTCGGGTAGATGCCTCTCGGCCTGCCTGTAGCACTGTTAACGAGGAGTATTGTATCTAGCTTCTTTCTCACGTTATTGACTTCCTCTTTAAGCCCTCTGATTTCTTCTTCAAGCTTATTTCTTTCCTCACCGCTTAGAGACCCCAGCTTGAACTGGGCTTTAACTAGGTTTAATGCTTTATCAATGAATTCTCCTTCAACACCTATTATCTCTAGGAGTCTCCTCACAGCTTTACCACTTCTTAGAACAGCATCGACATCATCCATTACAATTAGCTTGAAACCCTTGTTCTTTAAGAGCTCGAAGCTCTTATGCATGAAGGCGTTTGTCGACATGAGTATATCGAAGTCTCCTTTACTGAGCTTTTCGAGAGCTCGCTCTCTTTCCTCTTTACTGAGCCGCCCGTGCACGCAGAGTATTCTTAAACAGTTTTCTCCCCACTCCTCGCTGCTACAAGGCTTCCTACCTATATTCTCCGCAAATAATCTTATCTTCTCCTCGGCTTGACGCAGGAGTGGTGTAGTCGGGAAGACTAGGTAGGCTTTAGACTGCTGATCCTCCTTACCATGCCCCTTACTGTTAGCTACTAAGTATAGTGATGCTATAAGCGAGAACACAGTTTTACCCATGCCTGTCGGCGCTATAATACTAAACGATGACTTCTTGAGGAGGCGTCTAGCCCACATTCTCTGAGCACTCCACATTCTAAGGCCTCCAGTAGCCTTCTCGAAGAACTCCTCGAAGTCCTTTAGCCTTTTCTCTTCTTCTATAAGCTGCTTTATCATCTTCTTTTTCTTTTCACTCATCCTGCTCTCGTACAGCTCGAGCACTTGTAGACGGCTGAGCCCGCTATTATTCTTCAACTGCTCTTTAACTTCCCTGAAATCCTTCTCCCTCAAGCATTTCTTGCATGGAGCTTTAAATAAGAGTCTTTCATCGCTTATCCAGCCACCACAGTTAGGGCATGCATGCCTGTAAATACCGTGTTCTCTGAAATCAAATATAAATGGTTGACTGGAAGCAGGCACTCTTCAATCACCATCATTAAATGGCGGGTTATACTACACTTTTAAACTTTGCTTACCATGGATTGCCGAATCCAGTATTAAACCTGCTGTGAGCACTGTAGTAGAAGCCACGAGAACCCAGAGCGACACCGGGATACCCATATATACTGCTGTGAAAGCATTTCTAGCCCCATTAATCAAAGTGCTAGCACCAGCTATACCTGCCCCCGTGACAAGAGAGATTATAGAAGCAGTCCTCGTATACCTGCCTACATGCTTCTCGAAGTAGACGCCTAGAAGGGTAAGAGGGGCTAGAGGGAGCAGGAATACCGATGTCATCACGCTTAAATCCACTATGTGTGAAACTCTAGCGTAAGCTATAGTAGAGGATACTGCTGTCACAGCTAAGCCGAGCACATTGAGTACTAGTAGAGGGTTGCTTCTTACTCTACCGGTAAGCTCCGAGTAGATGCTGCTAGCGATAACGTGGATAATATTACTGGTAACTGAAACTGCTGCAGCTGTAATTGACACTGCAATAAGCGATGATGATACTGGATCAAAGAACCTGGAGAGCAGGCATACTGTTACATCATCACGTCTAGCTATCAAGGGCAGCAACCCCATCTCGGTTAACCCTCTTGCTATAAGCCCGGCTATCACTACCATCAATGTGTACGCCAGCCCGAAGACAGCGAAGAAAACCACGCTTCTCTTATACGCTCTACTATCTCTCTGAATAAACAGCTTTACAACAACCTGCGGGTTTGTGACAGCGAAGAAAACCCATGGAGTAGTATAAGCTAGGAAAACCTGAGGAGTCCAGAAGCCTGTTAACCCAAGGTAGCCTTTTTCGCCAGCCGTGCTGAGAGCATTGAGAGCGGTGACTCCAGAAACATCTAGGAGCCCTGTAATAAATACAATACTGCCGGCGAGAGTCACGAGATCCCGGTACAAGCCAGTTGTAGCAAGACTCCACATTCCTGCTGAAAGTATCCACAGGTAAGCTATGATAGCACTTACAACTACGCCTAACTCTGGATTAAATCCAGCGTAATTGAATACCACGGTGAGACCCTGGATTTGCGCTGCAATATAGGGTATCATTGCAATAATGTAGAGTCCTGTTGTAAGCAGGCCTAGAAGCTTAGAGGAGTAGAGATCCCTGAGCATTTGAGGCGGGGTCATCCAGCCTCTTTTTCTTGAAAGACTCCATATCTTATATCCTGCTGTGGAGAGCAGTATTACTGTCGCTAGTAGATAGGAGAGCTCGAATCCAAGGGCTCCAGCACCTGTAGCATAGGTTAATCCAACGAGACCTATCATCATGAATGCACTGTAGGTTGCTGCAGCATAGGATGCGAAGCTGAGTAGCCCGCCAACTCTGCCACCTGCTTTAATATAGTCTTCAGCACTTCTAACACCAAGCCTACTCGATGCAAGTGCTATCAGCGTACCGGCTAAAATGTAGAGGATTAAAGCGGCGATAAAGGTGGTCAAGGCGTACTCCTCCACAGGTAGATTGCTGATACAGCTATCCAGGCAGCAGTTAGAAGGCTCCAGAATAAGAGTAATTCAAACCCGCGTGTATTCTCCAGCAATAGGTAGGGTACTAGAAAGAAGACTAGCATTACTACGATGCTTCCCGCTACATAAGCTTTCCTCACGGCAGCTCCCTAAATACATTTAATCCTCGTTCAAGACGGTTAAAATCTAATCGTTAACTCCTAGTTCAATTGGATTTATAACCACGGCTTCACATATCCACTCAGGGCTTCAATGTTCGAGGTTAGAGTTGTTAGCAGAAAGTATGCACAAGCTATTCTCACAAGCCTGCGAGACGAGAACACCAGTCAGATAGAGTTCCGTAAAGGGCTGGTGAGGCTCGGCCGGATACTCGGGTTAGAAATAATCGAGGACTTCGAGTGCGAGAGAATTGATGTTAAAACGCCACTTGGTGTTAAAGCGGAGGGGTGTAGAATCAAGGATCTGGAGAATATTATAGTGGTGACAGTGCTGAGAGCAGCATGGCCTCTCACAGAAGGCCTTATAAAAATACTGTATACTGCTAGACAGGGCGTGATAGCTGCTAGGAGAGTCGAGGAAGAAGGGATGAAGAATGGAGTATTCAAAGTGGAGATATCGTACGTTAAAGCGCCGAGAATTACTAGAAACGATATAGTTGTAGTAAGTGATGTAATGATTGCAACAGGCTCAACGCTGGTAAGAGTCCTAGATAAGCTGAGAGAGCTTGGAGAAGCGAAGAGATACTATGTGGCTTCAGTGATAACAACACCGCTCGCTATAAGCAGGCTTAAACGCTACTCTGAGGAGAGAGGATTAGACTTAAAGCTTTACACGATAGCCGTGGATCCTGAGGTAAACGATGAAGGCTATATAGTGCCCGGCCTCGGCGATGCAGGCGATAGAGCGTTTGGATCCTAGTACTCCTCGAAGATCCTGGATACCCACTCCATATCTAGTTTTTTATAGCTCTCAAGGCTTCCTACATCAACCCATACATCCTCGTAGACGTAGGCTTTAACCCTATAGCCTCTGCTGATTAGCCATGGAACGAATTCCCCCATGAAGTCGAAGTTCTTCCCTAATTCCTCTTCAATTTTTTCATCAAATAGGTAGGGTTCTAGCACGCCTACACCTATCGTCACATTCATATCTATCACGGGCTTCTCCCGTATCTCAATAATATTGTTCTCTCCGTCAATTCTGACAACACCCACTGGCACCTTATACTTGCCTGCAACTACGAGTGTTAGATCACTCTTCGATTTTACATGGTACTCCACTAGCTTATTCACGTCTAGTGGAGCTAGTATGTCACCATACCATATAATAGCCCTGCTTCCAACTAAGCCCTCCCTGAACACTTTCAATACTGCTCCGCCAGTACCCGTGTACTCTGCTCCCTCCTCGATAGAATACCTTATCTTCACGTTGAATCTAGAGCCGTCTTCAAAGTAGTTGTAGATATACTTCCACTTGTAGTTTACTAGGAGAAGTATATCTCTTACACCGTGCTTTCTAAGCCATTTAATGATTAATTCTAAGACGGGTTTCTCGTTTAATCCGACCGGGATCATGGGTTTAGGGAGAATATCAGTGTAAGGGCGGAACCGCGAACCCTGCCCGCCAGCTAGCACGAGAGCCATGGTATCACTGAGAGCAGCTGCCATGAAGACCTCCTCTAATACCTAGTAATGAGCAGCCTTCTATATAACTCTTCTCGCGATCCTCTGGAAGTACCTTGTAAGCACAATAAAAGCTACAATACCCCTGAAATATACATCCATGAACATTGCGAGCCACGGGCCTATAACGCCTAGGTACCTGGCTAGAATGAAAGAGGGAGTTATCCTGAAGACTATGATGGATAGTGAGTTAATAGCGAACGGTATTTTCGTGTTTCCAGCTCCTCTCATTGCTCCACTCGAGATTACTCCAAGCCCTAATCCTAGCTCGCTGAAGCCGGCTATAATTAAGTAGATTGACGCCAGTGAGTGGATCTCGCTGGATGGAGAGAATGGTTCTGTAATATAGTAGCTTAACAAGGCTACTATAACACCTAGTACTCCCTCTACGATGGCGCCAAGCCATACGACTTTAACACCCAGCCTTCTAGCACCTTCAAGGTCTCCTTCCCCAACACGTCTCCCTACTAGTGTTGAAGCAGTAATGGAGAATGCAAAGGCAGGCATGTAGATGAGACTCTCAACTCTAATCCCAATACTATGGGCTGACATTGCTGTGGCGCCGAGCCTCGATATTACCCCAGCGTATACATTATGGCCAAAGGAGAGTACTCCTCTCTCTATAAAGGCTGGTAGCCCGAGTTTAACCACTGTTTTCATCATTGAGGGATTGAATGGTGTTATAGAGGTGGCTGGAAGGAGCTTAAGCTTCCTCAAGTAGTATAATTGAAGAGGAATCACCATCACTGAAGAAACAACTGTAGCCCAGGCTGCTCCAGCTACACCGAGCTTTGGAAACCCGTATAGCCCGTATATCATCAAGGGGTCTAATACTACATTAGCTGTAAGTCCCAGCGAGTTAGATATGAGAGATAAAAAGGTTTTACCGCTAGCAATTATCATGGTATCTAAAGCTAGGGAGACGAATAGAATGGTAAATCCTGCAAGCCTTATCCTAAAGTACTCTAGTGAGTAGTCGAGCACGGGGCCTGAAGCCCCGGATTGAAGCTGGATAATTACAGGGGAGAAAGGGTACAGTATTGCTGACACGAGGATCATGTAGAAAACACCCTCGAGAATTATGCTTCCAGCTACAAGCCTAGCTCCCCGTGTATCCCCTGCGCCAAGACTCTGCGAGGCCAGCACTAGGAGAGGAGTCTGGAAGAGAGTGAAGAATACTTGGAGAAGCATTAGCAGGTACCCGGCTATGCCGAGAGCTGCAATAGCATCACTGCCGAGTCCTTTAACGAAGAAGGTATCTGTCAGCGAGTAGATGCTATTAGCGAGTTCAACGAATACTAGGGGTAGTGCTGTTTTAAGAGCTGATTTAACCTCCGGGTCGTCTGTAACACTAGGTATTTTCACTCCTATAACCTCTCAGTCCACTAGCCTAGCAATGTACTCTGCGATATATTCACCGCCGTTAGGGTATGCTGGAACCGGCATCCTGGAAGCCTCCTTCAGTGCTTCTTCAAGCCTCTCGGCATCCGGCCTCTCAAGGTACACTGCGTTGAGCTTACCTGATAGTATCCAGGCGTCTTCTCTAGGAGCAGCCAGCTTATGTCTCGGGGAGTAAACCATTACAACAGGCTTACCATATGAGAGTCTAGCTGTAAGTGCTGTTGTACCCGGGTAGTGTGTGATGACGGCGCTTGCCCCCGCTATCCACTTGTGTATGTCATCTGTGTACTGGAATACAATCCACTCGGGATGCCTTCTCCTGTAGGGCTCAGGGTCTACATCACCTGTCTGCAAGACTACTCTTCCAGGGTTTAACTCGCTTACAGCATTAAAGAGCTCTCTATGCCCGAAGGTGCCTGTAGTGACTAGAATATAGCCTTCATCTCTAGGCTCATATACTGCCGGCTCGTACACTGGGCCTGCCACCACCCCTCTCTTATACAGCTTCACCTGCTCCTCCCAGTGGAGAAACACCGTGGCTCCCAGTTTATAGAGTACGCTAACAGCCCTCGACCTCTCAGTAAACCTGGCTACATCCTCTACAGCTAGTATCCTCGAGCCTCTAACCCTACAGAGGATTGCCGGAGGTATTGAGAAGTTAGAGCCGGATGCGAATACAGTACTGTATCCCTCCCTGCATATACTTAGCGACTCACTAAATGCACGAAGCCATCTATGAAGCCCTCTATATAGTGGTTCAGCCGGTCTCCTAGGTAGTGTAGCCTTTACAATCCTGCCGAGAGTGCTCATCTTTCTCTCAACCCACTCGTAGCCTCTAGGAACTAATACATCAAGCTCAACTCCCCTCCTAGCGAGATAGTACCCTATACTGAAGGCTAGGCCGGCGTGACCCCCATAGCCTGCTACTAAGAGTACCCTGGCCACCGGCACTATTAGCTCCCCCATTAAAGCCTAATACTATGCGTTGTACCCACCTTGGTTCTCTAACAGCTTCTAGGGCTACTTGAATCTTCACGCTCCTTCCTATCTACCTCTCGCCACACTATATACTCTTATAGCTTAACGACCACTCGATGACTACAGTCTTCTCTTCCATGCCTGGCAAGCGTTTAAGGATTGAGTACTCTGGTGTGAGGACGAGGTATATGTTACCGTACACTGCCTCCAGCTTCTCCACCATCCTCTTGTAGAGCTCAGCATACTTTCCACTGCACTTCTCTACGAGACTAGAGAGCCTGACTGTGATCATGCTACCTCCAGTGTTCAAGCCGAGTATGCTATCTAGGAGACTAGTGTTCAACACAGCTTTCCCTGTCTTCCTTAACGCTTCCTCGGCAAGGCTTAGAGCTTTAATCATCACTTCCTCGCTCCCAGTTATCTTTAAGCCTTCTCGTATAAGCCTGCTGACTTTTTCGCGGAGCTCCTGATACCTTAAGTACTCGTCTTCACTGACATCTATTCTATCGAGTGCTTTGAGCTCGCTACTATATCTCAAGAGCCTCTCCAAGATTATACTGAGTCTTAGTTATTCTATCCCGGGTTTCAGGAGCTCTAGTAGAGCCTCGTGAATTAACAGTGTTCTATTGTACTCCTCACTGCAGTCGTCTAATACTACAATCACCTTAAAGCACTGGATACTTGAAGCAAAGCTAGATAAATACTTGTAGACTTCGATGTATCTCTCAAAGGTTTCATCCAGGGAGAGCATAGGGGGAACTAGGTGTATTCTTGAAGCTTG
This sequence comes from Desulfurococcus sp., assembly GCA_026626905.1. NCBI lineage: Archaea > Thermoproteati > Thermoproteota > Thermoprotei > Desulfurococcales > Desulfurococcaceae > Desulfurococcus > Desulfurococcus sp. Next base: position 17,812 of record JAPNUX010000003.1, on the reverse strand, counting down.
AATTACGGCTCCAGCACCATACTTCCCGGCTAGAAGGGGATCAGTGAAAGATACCCTTATGCGGGGCCCGCACTCCAGTATGTTCAGCGTGCTACGACTCCAAGCAGCTATAATGTCTCCTATAAGCTCGGCATCCCGGCTGCCTGCTTTAATCATTCAGGTATTTCCTCGACTTCTCTGATCACTGTTGACTCTAAGTGCTTATTGAATAGATCTCTACTCCAGCATGTCAACAGGCTACCCTCGCAGAGTGTTTTTAGTGCTCCAGCTGAAACTCCGTGTTTAAGTGCTTCCACCACGCTCTTAGTATCTATGTATGATGCATTATAGAAGGCGTCGAAGGCGTCGCCCGCCCCCGTGGAGTCAACTGGTTCTCCCTGAGGCTTAACGTACGCATGGTATATTCCCCCATCTCTTGTGAGGGCTACAGCACCCTTCTCGCCTAGTTTTACCACTACTGTTTCAACACCTAGATCGAATATCTCCTTGATGCTGGTTTTACTAGCTAGTTCCTTGTACTCTCTTCTATTCATGAAGAATACGTCTACATGCTCTAGCAGGCTACGCAACTCGCTCCAAGATGCTCTAGCATGCCTCCCCGGGTCGTAGGTGACCAGGGCTTCTCTAACTCTTCTTGCAGCTTCAAGGGCTTTCCCAGGGGGTATTGTAGCCATGTGAACCACGCTTGCTGAATCCAGTAGGCTCTGCTCTACTTCGCCTGGCGTGAGATACGCGTTTGCTCCCGGGCTAGTTATCATTGACCGAGCGCTATTAGAGTAGACGAGTATCACGACCATTCCAGGGTGAGCGTTCACATGTTTCAAATGCAAGTTGACTCCCAGCTCTCTTAGGATGTCGAGGCTTTCTCTCACTAGCGGGCTGTCTGCGACAGAGGCTACTAGTGTTGCATGGTGGCCGTAGCGTGCTACTGCTACAGCGTAGTTTGTAGCAGCTCCTCCAGGCCTTACATCTATACTTCTTGCCAGAACATCCTCGTCTAAGCCTGGTATTCTATCAATGTATAGTGCTATATCTATGTTGAAGTTGCCTATGCTAACATGAAGTGGCTTCCAGCTACTACTCAATCAGCTTCCTCCTCTACCAGCATTCTTTATTATTGATGCAGTAATATGCTTCTTCCCCTTCCTCTTAGCTTCTTCATCCCATTCACTTAGTATTCTGACAGCCTCGTTCGCTACTCTTATAGCGTCTTCAACACCAGCGTTGACTACGAACTCCTCTGTCTCCCTGTTAGCTACAGCTGCGCAGACAGCTCCAGCTCTCAACCCGTAGATGCTGGCAAGTGTGAATATTATTGAAGCCTCCATCTCAAAGTTCAACACGTTCATGCTTCTAAGATACGAGATTAAGCCTTTCTGGAAGGGAGGTAGGTAGTCCTTGAATCCAGGTCTCTCCTGGCCCACGTAGAAGCTATCACTGCTAGCTGTTAACCCTACATGGTATCTAACTCCAAGAGTCTCAGCCGCCTCTATTAGAGCTAAGACTACATCATAGTTTGCAACAGCAGGGTATTCTGGTATCGCGTAGTGCCTACTCGTGCCTTCAAGCCTCACTGCTCCAGTCGAAATCACCAGGTCTCCAACACTGATCTCGCGTTTAAGAGCACCTGTAGTACCCACCCTGATGAACGTGTCCCCGCCTACCCTTGCCAGCTCTTCAACAGCTATTGCAGTAGCTGGAGCACCTATACCTGTGCTAGTTGCTGATATGAAGACTCCATGATAGTAGCCGCTGTAAGTCACGTACTCCCTGTGCTTAGCGACCAGCCATGATTTATCCCAGAAGCTAGCTATCCATGGAACCCGCTCGGGGTCCCCTGGCAGGAGGATGTACCGGCTTACATCACCAGGTTTAACTTGCAGATGGTACTGTCTGCCCTCTCCGCTTTCAGGGCGGCTTGCACTCTTAAGCCTCTCGCTCATAGCCTACACCCTTTACCTGTATACTCATCATGCTATGATTCAAGAGTAATTATATTCGCTTTCATGGTTCTAGTATCAATTAGTCCATAGGTGGATCTACCAGTTAGATAGCCGCATACCTCGCCGGGGTTTAGAATCAGTTTGCCGCCGACATGCTCTAGCCTAGCTCTATGGGTATGCCCGTAGAGGACTCCATCCACTCCTGTAGAGCCTGCTAGACTGTTAACTAAGCCTTCCACGGTTAATGTATCCCCGTAGCCGTGCATAGCCAGTATCCTCCTGCCATCCAGCTCTATGATGGTTAATCCATCGTAGAACCTCCAGCCGTAGCTTTCTGAGAGCTTGCTAAGCATGTATACATCTCCATCATTATTTCCCTTGATGATAATGAACTTTAGGTTTCCAGCAGCCTCCCTCATGTATTTTAACGTGAATGGGCTTACTACATCCCCGAGGTGAATTACTAGTTCAACACCCTGTTTTAACAGCTCGTTGATAACCCTCCTAGTTGCACTAATATTGTCATGCGTGTCGCTGATAACTCCGACTAGCATGAGAGGATCCCAGGGGCCTGTAAGCTAGGCGCTAAAAAACTACTCGACGCTTATCTTGACTCCTCTCCGCTCTCCAGCAGCCTTCTTCAGTTTAACCTCTAGTACACCATTTTTATACGATGCTTTCGCTGAGGAGGGGTCTACTCTAGCGGGGAGCTCCACCTCCTTATAGTATCTTCTATTAGTATCGCTTGCACTTATCACTAGTGTACTTCCATCCTCTAGTACTTTAACATCGATTTTATCCTTGTCTACACCAGGTATCTCAGCTATAACTGTAATTTCATCCTTAGATTCAAAGACATCAATTAACGGCTCTCTCTCCTCTGTTATAACGGGTTTACCGTGTACTCTCCTCACGTTACCGAACTCCTTTATTAGTGGTCTTCCATCAGGCCCTATTGTTATACTGAAGCCGTAGATGTATGGTGTAACTCCTTGTTTCTCAAGCTCTTTCTCCAGCCTCTTGAAGTCTTCTTCCGTGAATCCTCTGGTGAACCTCCTCATAAGCTCCCACATAGTTCTCTCCATTTCCTCGAATATCTTGTCAAACTCCTCGAATACGTCTTCATCCCAGTAAGTTCTCCTCCTCCTACGCCACCATTCATCCACCAATTACACCACCATGTTTCAGTATACCTTAATCCTTATTTTAACTTAACCCGATTACAATATTTTAGAATCTAGTGTGCTAACAGGGTGGTCTTATTGAAGGTATACCATCATGTCGCCAGGTTCTCGACTAGAGAGAAATTCCAGTTAATTGATATCACCAGTATAGTAGAGGAGGCTGTAGGAAAGTCTGGTGTACGCAATGGAATCGTAGTTGTTCACGCCCCTCATGCTACAGCAGCCATAGTACTCAATGAGAATGAGGAAGGCTTAATCAATGATATTATTGATAAGCTTAAAGATCTAACTGAGCCCGGGAGCAGAAGGTGGAGGCACAACCTTATAGATGATAATGCCCACGCCCATATAGGTTCAGCAATAATCGGTGCTGAGAGAATACTTCCAGTAGTAGAGGGTAGGATAGCTAGGGGGACCTGGCAGAACGTGTTCTTCGTGGAGATGGATGGCCCCCGCTCCACGAGAGAAGTTATTGTGACAGTTATAGGTGAGTAGCCTTGAAGCTCTACATTGCTAGTGAGGAGGAGATACTAAGGGGGGATGCTACAGACATATACTTTGAGAGAACCCATAGGATCCTTAAGGCTAAGGGTATTAGAAGAAAGGTGAGAATGGAGTTTCATGCTATGAAGCTACCTAAAGGGTACGAGTGGGCTGTCTACGCTGGCCTCGAGGAAGTACTATACCTGCTGAAAGATAAGCCTGTGACAGTATACTCGATGCCGGAGGGCACGTTGTTTAAGGCCAAAGAACCACTACTTATAATCGAAGGCTACTATGATGACTTCGCATTATATGAGACTCCAATCCTAGGCATCCTAAGACACTACTCGAGCATAGCGAGTAAAGCTGCCCGCATCAAGAGGCTGGCCATGGATAAAACAGTATTATTCTTCGGCTTGAGAGCTATTCATCCAGCAATAGCTCCAATGGCTGATCGAGCAGCATACATAGGTGGCGTCGACGCTGTCTCAGGCGTTTTAAGTGAAAGATACCTCGGCTTAAAGCCGTCTGGAACCATGCCTCACGCATTAATCATAGTCTTCGGGGATCAAGGTGAAGCCTGGAAGGCCTTCGATGAAGTAGTCGAGCAAGACGTACCAAGGATAATGCTAGTTGACACCTTCCTAGATGAACGCGAGGAGGCTTTAAGGGCAGCCAGGCTCCTAGGTAGCAGGCTCTACGGTGTAAGACTCGATACCCCGAGCAGCAGGCGTGGAGACATGAGGCAGATTGTAGAGGAGGTTAGATGGACCCTCGATATACACGGCTTCAAGCATGTCAAGATAGTTGTAAGCGGCGGGCTCAGCGAGAAGGAGATCGCCAGGTTGAAGGATATCGTGGATGCATTCGGAGTAGGAACTAGCATAGCAATGCCGGTCAGCGTGGATATAAGCGCGGATATCGTTGAGGTATACGAGGATGGTGAGTGGAAGCCTGTCACGAAGAGAGGGAAGCTACCAGGCGCTAAGCAGGTTTACAGGAAGAGGCCTGGATTAAACGATGTGGTCACGCTAATGGAGAAGCCTGAAGGAGTTCCAGAAGGATATACTCCTCTACTAGAGAAGTATCTAGAGGACGGCAAGTTAACCCGGAAGCTACCAAGCCTAAACGATATTAGAAGATACGTGATAGAGCAGCTGAGAGAACTACCAGAGCCTGAGATACTAGACTAGCCAGCCTGCTTCTTTACAAGCCTCACTACATCGAGTAGATTGCTGACTTCTATGTATTCACCATGGGGGCCTACCCACGCCGGGCTATAGGGTGGTTTAAAGTTGTGCTTAACGAGGATAACTCTACCTTTAAGCTCGTCTCTCAAGCCTGCTTCTACTACTGCTAGATTTAACGGCTTGTCATCCACGTAGATGACTACATCGTGGCCTCCGAGTATCTCTAGGAGCGCGTGAAGTCTTGAAGACGTGTTCTCGCCGACAACGTAGATTTCTCTAAAGTACCTTGTGAAGCCGTCGCTTTCAATCCTATGCTCTTTCAACCCGTATATATCATCCCTGTACCCAACATGGTATACACTGATGTTCATAGAGCTGAGCTTCTCGAGAGCATGCCTGGATCCCGGGAGGCTAGTCGAGTACTCGATCCTCCGCTCCCAGTACCTTGATATTAGCTCGTCGAGCATGCTACTCGTTAAGCCGGGTATGAATTTAAACCATATGTCTTCTCTCAGCAGCCCGAGCCCCTCGGCGAGATACTCGATGTAGAGGAGGCGTTTAGCGTAATCGTAGCTTACGCTACTTAGGGATGGAAGATCCTCTGTGTAGAATACTGGGACGCCCTTATAGCTGTCAACGAGGACTCCATCGTAATCTAAGGCTACTGCAATCGCTTTCACAGCAGGCCACCACTAATAATTATTGAAGCCCTCTTACTTTAAACATCATTGGGGTTCACTGTGCAGGAAGAGTTTCACAGGGTACTCGACCACTACTATCTCAGGTTGTACAATAACTGCTTTTTCGTTGTAGCCGGCGAGAGGCATTTAAGCTGTGGATTCATAGGCTACGTGAAGTACTGTCCTCTCAGCACAAGATCATCTCAGTGGGTCTTTCAAGGGCTTCCTCTAGAGAGGCTTGTTAAATGGTATGAAGTGAAAGAAATCTACGAGGGGACACCTTGGAGGATCTACGTGCCCTACTATGATGCAGTTCTCCCCTACGCTCCTAGAGCTCACGTTGTAAGAGTATACAACCCGGTTGAACGCTTCATGGAGATAATTAGCTCTCCCAGAGACATTCTTGAAGCCAGTGCAGCTAGAATGTACAGCTACCTGGGTGATTTAACAGGGAGTTTAAATGAGCTAGGAGTTACCGGCTCACTTCTCCCAGGCATCCATAATCCTGAGCGTAGTGACATAGACTTAGTAGTCTACGGGTGGAGGATGGCTGTAGACCTGCTTGAAGGAATCTCCGAGAACAAGGATATATTCAAGCCTCTAACTGGAGGCAGGCTTTACGAGTGGGCGGTTAGAGTCTCCGAGAGGACGGGTTTAACCTTAAAGCAGGCTATAGCACTCCAGAGGAACTGGAGGCGCGGGGTCTTCAATGGAAGAGAATACTCTATTATATATAGTAGTGGAGTCCACGGTCTATCAGCGAGTGAGAGATTCTTTAAGACTCTCGGAGTTATTGAAGCTGAAGTATCACTTGCAGGAGGTGTTGAGGCGTTAAACTACCCCTCCCGAAGTAGAGTTGACAGGTATAAAGTTATCAGGGGAGTCGTTCCCCCAGCAGATATATTGTTTGTTGAGAGCTTTGAATCCCTCTACATACCCCTGCTCTACGAGGGTGGAAAAGCTTTTACTCGAGGACTTCTACAGTGTAGCAGAGGTGAGTGTAGGATTCTAGTAGGGGTTATCGAGGAGAAAGGGTTAATCGCCCCGGTGCAGCAGGCTTGACTGGAAACCTCAGATTAATCGCCGTCCACGATCTACGAGGGTCTAGAAGCCTCTCAAGACTTCTCTGCATAGCTTCACGTGTATTAAACGCCAACACGATCCTGCTACTAGGCGACACAGTATCACCAGGCATCATCAAATGGCTTGTAGAGGAGTGTGGTATTAGAGTACTCGGAGTTCTCGGAAGGCTTGATGATGCATCAATCGCTCAGTCACTAAAGAACTATAATGGGTTGCTGGAAAGCAGAGTAGTCGAGCTAGAAGGATATAGGGTAATGGGCTTAGGTGTCATCCCCATATACCCTGGGAGAGTTAAGGTAGATGTTCTGGCAACATATAAGCCGGGAGTAGAGTACTGTAGCGTTTACAGTGATACCGTTAGAAGGATAATCCAGGAGGTAAAACCTCTACTCGTAGTAGCCGGTTCATGCGTAACCCCACGTGTGCTGGAGAACACTGTATTCCCTGGAAGCGCTTGGAGAGGAAGCTACGCGTTTATAGAGATATACAACCATACCTATAAAGTTGAATTAAAGGAGTTTAAGACTCTAATAAAAAGTCTACTCTTTAAATAGGAGGTGGGAGTTTAACCCTAATCGGTGATGCCGCTATGGTTAAAGAATTGTTTAAGCCTAGAAGCATAGCTGTAGTAGGAGCCAGCCGTGACCCGAGGAAAATAGGTCACGTTATCCTCAGAAATATAAAGGGGTACGGGTTCCAAGGTAAAGTATACCCTATAAACCCTCAAGCCGAGGAGATACTAGGGTACAAGGCTTATCCCTCGATACTCGATGTTCCAGATGAAGTCGACGTAGTTATAATATCTGTCCCAGCCAACGCTGTACCTGAGGTTATCGAGGAATCCGGCAGGAAGGGTGTTAAAGTAGCCGTCGTGATAACCTCAGGATTCTCTGAAGTCGGCAATGTAGACCTCGAGAATAGGATTGTAGAAACCGCTAGAAAGTATGGAATGAGAATTCTCGGCCCCAACATCTTCGGCTACGTCTACACTCCCTCCAGTATTAATGCTACATTCGGGCCACTGGAGGTTTCCAGAGGTAATATAGCATTGATCTCGCAGAGCGGTGCTCTCGGAATAGCGTTAATGGGCTGGACAATAATGAATGAAATAGGTATTTCAGCACTCCTGAGCGTTGGAAACATGGCTGACTTAGATGTCGTAGAGCTCTCAGAGTACCTGGCCGACGACCCTAATACAGCTGTTATAACAGTATACCTTGAGGGACTGAAACCTGGGCAAGGCCAGAAGTTCGTTGAGGGAATGAGAAGGGTTACCGCGAAGAAACCCGTGATCATAGTGAAAGCTGGAAGAAGCATGAGAGGAGCGGCAGCTGCAGCAAGCCATACCGGTAGCCTAGCTGGAAGCGATAGCCTCTACGAGGCAGCATTCAAGCAGGCTGGCGTGATAAGAGCTTACACGGTTGAAGAAATGTTCGATGTAGCGAGAGCTTTCGCAACCCAGCCACTACCAAGAGGCGAGAACACGATTATTATAACTAATGGCGGCGGTGTCGGAGTACTCGCAACCGATGCTGCAGAACTAAGCGGCGTAAAGCTGCTTGACCCAAGCCCAGAGCTAAAAGAGAAGTTTAAATCAGTAATGCCCTGGTTCGGTAGTCCTAAGAATCCTGTAGATTTAACAGGCCAGGCGGTAGTCGAGAACTATATTAACGCGTTAAAGATAGCGCATGAATCGGATGAAATCGATAATATTGTCATACTGTACTGTAGGACGGCAGTACTAGACCCTCGGGATCTAGCTAAGGCGATCGTAGAGTTCTATGAGACCGAGAAAATAGACAAGACAACTCTAGCAGGCTTCGTAGGTGGCGAGGACACTTATGAGGCTATAAAATACCTGAATAGACACAACATACCAGCATACCCGTCACCTGAGCGAGCTGTCCACGCTCTCTCAAAGATGATAAGCTACAAGAAGTACCTGGAGCGATTAGCTGCTTCAACTAGCTGAAGGATCTCTAGAAGTATAGGCGTGTATTCAATGAAAATCAAGCCATCGTAAAACACGTTAGACTCCAGGAGGTTTTTAACTACTGCTTAATCAATTCAAGCGGCTGTAAACAACTCTAGGGGCTTCTAGAGAAGTTTCGAGCCGGGTTTAACTGGTTTTTCAACTGTTGCTAGTACTGGGGGTTCTGTATCTGTGGCTAGCAGCATCCCCTGGCTTTCATAGCCCATCATTCTCTTAGGCTTTAAGTTGGCGACAACTACTACGTGTTTACCCTGGAATTCCTCGGGTTGATACCATTTACCTAAGCCTGCAATTACTACTCTCTCACCTAGCTCACCTAAATCCACTACTAGTTTAATAAGTTTCTCGCTACCGGGGATTCTTTCTGCCGATTTAACAAATCCTACTCTTAGATCAATCTTCTTGAATTCTTCTACTCCAATCTGCTCCACTGAGCCCACCACTTGCACTTGATTCTCTTGTTGATTTTTATATGCTTTTAGAGAGCTCTTCGAAGACATCTATAGGGTTCCTCTCATGTACTCTTATCCTTCTCTCCTCAAGGTATCTTACAACATATTCGTCGAGGCTCCACGGTAGAATTTTCTTTAGCTCCACGTATAGTATTGAAAGCTTCTTCTTTCCTTCGTAGAGGGTTTCATTGACTAACTGGGTTACTCTGCTGAGCTCACTCTGCTTAACTATATCAGTGTCTCTAGTTCTTAAGAGCAGGGAGAGATAGATGCCTGTTGTAAGCTCTACAATAACCCCTTTACTTCTACTGATACTTAGGATACCGCTATGCTTGTAGCCGCTTGCTCTTGCAATCCTTAATACTTTAACTGCTGTTGCTAGATCCGCTGTCGATAAGTGGATTATAGGCCCGGTTACATTAAGCCATATCCTCCTGTAGACTGGTATCTCGTAGAGCTTAAGCACTTCCTCTAATACTATTGGGGTATGCTTTTTGAAAATGACTGTGGAATCCAGGCTCCTGCTCCAAGGAGTCTCCGAGTCGCTTGCTGATATCCTGCCGCTACAGCTACTCATGGTGTATATCTTCTCCTCGGTATTTAGGACTACTAGTAGAGGAAGGAGATCCTTATCTAGGTATCCTATCTCTAGGTCCTCCCATAGTCTAAGCCAGAACTTCCTCTTCCTCTCAATCCACAGGTTCTTCTGCAATTCCCTCACTCTTGCAGGCTCCCCGCTCTTATTAATATATAATACGTGTTAAACCTCTATATCTAGCTGGCGTGCTCAGTGAAGGTGGAGTAAGCTTTGATAGGCTTAGTCTACAGTATAAGGGATCCAGCTGGTAGAGGAATCGCAAAGCATATTACTGAATCCTTAAATCTCCATGCAGTGGAGAAGCCCGGGATCCCCGAGTACTTTGAAGGCAATGGCTTCGTTCTAGCCGGCTTCGAAGAGGATGTAATATACTTTGATTTCCTAGAGGAGAAGATTCCCTTCGCATCCGAGTACATAGTGTTATCACGGCATAGCAGTGAAGCCGGTGTTAAAAGCTATACAGTACACCATACAGGGAACTACGGTAGGGAGGCTCTCTACGGCGGGAAACCCATGGAGCTTGGAGTTGCATCACCAGTTACAGCATGGAGGCTTCTTAGACTAGTAAAGACTCACAGAGATAGCTATGGTAGAGGAGAGTACTATGTGGGCTATGAAGCGACACACCATGGTCCAACAAGTCTCTCCAAGCCAGTAGTGTTCGTGGAGATCGGTAGTACACTGGATGAGTGGAGCGATCCCGTTAACCATAAGGTTATCGGGGATGCCGTAATGGGCTTTCTACTAGGATGGATTAAAGATGATTGCAGGCCGGTAGCAGGTATTGGTGGAGGACACTACCCGCGCAAGCACTCCGAGATAGCTTTAACACAGCCGGTGTGCTATGGCCACATAATGGCTAAGTACTCTCTAGAAAACCTCTCTAAGCAGATATTGAAATCCATGGTTGAAAGAAGCATTGTTAAGCCTGAAGCTCTAGTAGTCGAGAAGAAGGGGACTAGGCTGGAGCATAGAGCCCTTATCGAGGAGTTCGCAGCTGAGAGGGGGTTGCAGGTAGAATACATTTAATTCAAGTCCACGCTTCTTTCAGTCATCCATACTCTAGCAAGCCTTCCCCATATAATCCTCACTGTCACTCCTCTAAGAGAGTTAGGTACCCTGGGAATAACTATCTCCTTACTGAATACTTCACCAGGCTTCAAGGGGATATGGACTCTGTGAGATGCTAGTATACTTCCTCTATCCATTACAACGTAGATAATGTAGTCTGGTGGAGCCTCACCTTTATTCACCAGTGATACATTCACCGTTAAGCCTTCTCCAAGCCGTTTAACGCTGACATCCTCAACCTCAAGACGGGGTATACTCATTAGCGAAGCGTACTGCAGGATACTTGAGATAATCACGGCTCCATCCACGCCTTCATTCATAATACTCGCAATACTACCTGAAGAGCCTAGAGCACCCGGTATCACGAACTCCTCAAATCCCTCTACACTACTCCCAGCGAACTCATGCTTTACTCCGTCGACGGCTACAGATAACCGGCATGAAGTCTTCGTCACATACCCTGCTACTCGCAGCTCGCTTACCCCGGCATCAGGCACTCTACTCGATAGGTCGCTTAGAGGGAAGGCTTCCCCTGGGTTTAACAATAGTATCCCTGTCTGATATCTTAGATCCGTAGTGGAATACTGCTCCTCGTACAGTGATATAAGCTGAATCTTCTTGAGCTTGAAGGCCTCTCCACCTTCATATTTAACAGTGAGATTAACCCAGTCTCTCTCCCTGGACTCCTCGACATTTAAGAATGATGTGACATCGTAGACGAATTTAGAGACAATTTTATCCCTATACTTAACTGTATAGTGGGGCTTAAACTCCCTGGTGACACTTATACCATTCAACTTGAGCCTCCAGTCGATGCTAGTGCTATTAGATTCTACTACTACCTCTAGTACTCCAAGTCCAATGCTTCTACCTCTTCTACCAGTCATGGGGAGAGTTAAACTCTCCTTAGAGTAGTATCCATGCAACTGTACGTCTAGAGGCCTAAAGACTACGTGGACTCCGCCCTTCAATACTTTATCTACAATTTTGTCCAGTGACCCCTGCAACCAGGACACCTTGTATTAGGGTTATAAACCTCATTGAGGGTTATTTAATTATTCTGGATGATGACGCCCTGCCGCAGGCAATTGATGAGCCCTGAATCCCCGGCTGACACTAATGGATTACCTGCTATGAATCGTGAATATAGTGTATTCATCGTGGTATCTCCTCCTAGAAACCATCGAATAAAGTAACTGAGATAAAACTAGAAGCTACTGGATTGAAATTAACGGGGATGAAACCTGGATTCCACCTTGTAATCTCTCTCTGCCGATGACCGCTTTACCACCCTTGAATTTCACGCCGAGGAATCCGTGGAGTATTATCCACCATAAGCCTCCTGCCGCTGCTACATGAAATCCGTCGCGTGTATTACCGTAGTAGTCTTCAGTATCTGTTCTCAACGCCCTCTTGAAGAGCTCTAATGCATCACCGTGTTTTCCGATGATTGCAGCCGCTGTTGCATACATTGGTATTGAAAGTGAGGATTCGTGAGTTGTCCTCTTAATATAGTAGTCGTAGTTCACTGCGAGATCCCCAGGGTAGTATAGCGCAGGTTGATACTCCACCAAGGCTTTTCGAAAAACCCTTAGACATGTTTGTAGCAGGCTTCATAGGTGTACCACCAATGAACTTTATTGAGGGGACACTTCTAGAGAAAGATGGCTCCTTACTCCTAGATGTAGAGGCGTACTCTATTAGAATCCCCAGTAAGTACCGCGACCAGCTGAAGGAGTATATTGGTAAAAACATAGTACTAGGGGTAAGGCCGCAGAACATAATCATTGGAGCTAGGAGTTCTGAGGGTTACACAGCAAGAGTAACAGGCTGCGAACTAACAGGCACAGAGACTATCATTCACTTCACTATAAAAGGAGACATCGACTATACAGCAGTTATTCCAAGCAGAGTTAAGATTAGTATAGGCGATGAAATAACCTGGAAGCCCGATGAGGATCACTTGTACTTCTTTGATAAGAAGACGCAAAAAGCCATATACTAGTAGAGCAGGCTACAATATCTCAAAATATCTCAATTAATATTAATAACATGAAAGCATCCTAATGAATTAGCTCGAATACCGCCTGCAGGAGATCCAGCAAGCTGTTAATTTTTAAGCCTATCTAGGAGTTAATCGAATACTGGTTTATACGCCGCCGTAGCTCAGCCCGGTGGAGCGCCGGCCTTGTAAGCGGCTGGTTGGTAAGGCCCGTTGAGAAAGCCGGTGGACGCGGGTTCAAATCCCGCCGGCGGCTTCTCCGATTTCCTTGACGGTGTAGTATTATATTGGTGTCGAAAAATCTGCTTATTGGAGCTTATCTAGCGGCGTGTACGTTTTAGCAGGGTAGAATGGTAGGATGTGCCTGGTGGTCTTAGGAGCATAGACTCCTCCGTTCTTAACGTAGTTCATGACATCCTCCTTGGTGAGAGCTTTACGCACGAATAGGTAGGATAGCCAGCCTGTCTTCAAGTCTTCAACCGCTTCTACAAGTTCACCGTAGTATACTAAGGTTACGAGATCCTTTAGATTTAGATCACTGAGCACTCGGGAAACTATTTTTTGTCCCTCAATTCCACCATTAATTGCTACACAGAGCTCTCTTCCAAGCACTATGAAGGATGATTTCTCGAGGAGCCCTGGATCCAGTTCTAACACGCTATCTATAGTGTAATCGCAGGTCGATGTCTTCAACCCCCTTCTAGCTACTTCTTCGAGAACAGGCTTCACGTCCCCGATAATACCTGGTAGCCATGTTTTCAGCTTTACATCAGGGCTGTAGTAGTCGATAACTATACAGGGGATCCTCCTGTAGCCAAGGGCTTTTACAGCAGCCCATCTATGATGCCCGTCTACTATGAGGTACTTGCTGGTCCCCGGGATCGGTGCTACCACTATAGGCATGTCAACAGCATTCTCTCTTCTAATCTTCTCCGTAAGCTCTTTTAACCTTGCCTCCACGATCTCCTCGTGGATGACTAGGTTATCGATGTCTATGAGTACAGGTTCAATATACTTGTAGGGTATGCTGGTCTTAGGTAGCTTTATTATCACCCTGCCGCTTTCACTACTCACCCGCCTACACCACCCGGCTCTTAAAGTACTCGATTATCTTACTGGCAACCTCTAAGCCGGCTCTCTCCTGAGCCTCTACGGTGCTAGCACCTATGTGTGGTGTTAAAACAACATTCTCAAGCTCTAGTAACGGGTGGTTTTCTGGAAGCGGTTCCTCCTCGTATACGTCTAATCCTGCTCCTGCAATCCACCCTTCCTTTAATGCTTTTACCAGCGCTTTGGTATCGATGACTTGCCCCCTGGAGGTATTAATTATGATGGCAGTCTTCTTCATGAGTTTTAATCTCTCCTCGTTGATTAAGTGGTGTGTTTCAGGTGTTAGAGGTACATGTATTGTTACAACATCTGACTCCCTTAAGAGTGTTTCCAAGTCAACAAACTTTGCATTAAGTTCTTTCTCGAGGTCTTCCCTCCTAGAGAGATTATAATAGAGAATGTTCATGTTAAAGCCTAGCTTGCATATTCTTGCTACAGTTGACCCGATTCTCCCTGCCCCTACCACCCCGAGGGTTTTACCGTAGAGTTCTACCCCTATGGCCTGCTTCTTAGGCCACTCCCCTCTCCTCATGTGTCTATCGCTAAAAGCTATTTTTCTGGCAACCGAGATCATTAATCCAACTGTCAGCTCGGCTACACTTACAGTTGAAGCCTCAGGAGCCGTAATAACCTCTATACCCCGGCTCCTCGCTGCCTCGACATCAATGTTATCTACTCCCACCCCGGCTCTAGCTATAACTCTAAGGGAGTCAGCTTCCTCTATTACTCTCCGGGTAACCAGTGGTTTACTGCGGACTATTAGAGCATGGAATCCTTTGATAATTGAAGCTAGCTCCTCCTCACTCGGCTCCTCTTTCACAGCTACATCGAATCCACTAGCTTTTAACGCTTCTATAGCCTTCTCGTGTATATGACTGGCTACTAATATCCTGTATCTGAGTTGAGAGGTCATGTAGCACCCCTTCAAAGTAATCATTTAAGGCAGGGGTTATAATTGATGTGGGCGGAAAACTTTTAAGAACTAACACCACTTAAATTAATACATTTCAATATAGGTATTATAGAGAAGCTTGATCTAGCTATACGGGGATCCTAGACTACTACCAGCATTTATCATTAATACCCTTCAATTACGACTACTACAGTCTCAGAGATACCTGCTAGTTCCCGAGGGTAGCCCGGTGTCCTGCGACTCACCGTTTCACCTCAACTGCAGGTGTCAATGAGTGATTACGTAGCTTACTTTAAAAAGCCTCATAGAGAATACCAGTTTAAGGGATACGAATGGTCTCCGGGAAGACAAGGGATGCAATGCTTACAATAATAGACTTTGCCCTCAGAAGCATTGAGATCATAAGCGATGAGGAGAAAAATAGATTCATCGACACGCTTATTGAAGCATCAAAGACTGGGAGGAAAATCTTTGTTGTTGGTGCTGGGAGAAGTGGTTTAGTTGCTAAGGCGTTTGCAATGAGGCTCCTACACTTAGTCTTTAACGTGTACGTAATCGGTGAAACTATCCTGACGAAATCCTCGCCAGGCGATATCCTTGTAGCAATATCAGGTTCCGGGCAGACAAAGCTTGTCGTCTCGGCAGCTGAAGTCGCGAAGAGTGTTGGCGTTAGAGTAGTAGCTATCACCACATACCCTGATAGTCCTCTCGGAAAGCTAGCTGATATAGTAGTAAGAGTACCGGGTAGAACTAAGAGTGCCAGAGAAGACGACTACGTGAGTAGGCAGATACTAGGCATGCATGAACCACTAGCTCCTCTAGGCACGCTCTTCGAGGATACACTACTAGTATTCCTTGACGGCGTAATAGCTGAGCTCATGGAGAAGCTCGGGGTATCCGAGGAAGACTTAAGGAACCGTCACGCTAACATAGAGTAAATTAAAGCCTTCTCGTTAAGCCTGCCGAACTCTGCTACATACATCCCCAAAGAAGTACCATACTGCAAAGACAGCTATTGTTAAACCCAGCCCGAGGCTCAACCCCCATGTTAACGCCTGCTTGACCTCAGGGGTTAGAACAGCTATATCAACCACTAGTATGAGTGTTATATTGAACATTAATAGCGCCATGAATCCTCCAAGACCTTTCCTCATCCCCAGCATCTCCACTAGGTAGTTAACTGCAATATAGGCGAGAATTATCATGGATATAACGCTTGCAATCCTAGCTGAGACAACAATAATCTCAGATGCAAGCTGAGTGTACTCTGGGAACCCTGCTGCTATAGATGCATATAGAGTTAACAGGGCTAACGCGAAGGCTAGCAATCCCTTTACTAGGGAGGAGAGCGTGAAGGGTATTCTATAGCGTTTCAACATAGGGGTGGTGAAGTCGTCAACTCTCGAGATTGAGAGAAGAATCGAGACTAGCTTGAATACTAGCACCGAGACCAACGCAAATATTGCTGCAGCTAGAGCCGAGACAGCTAGCCTCGGTACAAGGCCCCCCACGCTCATTATAATTGACTCTATAATCTCACTCGGGTTCACGGCAACCACCTCAGGCACTCTGACACTTAGAGCATTAATTGCTTTACATGGGTATTAATAGCAGGTAGAGAAGCCTGTAGAGGAATAAGAGTATGAGTAGAGCAAGCGTGAATGCCAGTGTTCTCAAGACTACTATAATTGTTCGCCTTGAAGCCACAACTACCACAGTGAACGTGGAACTAGCAACTAGATGCAGCCTCCTAGCGTGGAGTAACGCTTGATCCCGCGGCACTACAGCTACCTCTGGCAGCGAGTAGAAAGCTGTAAAGACTGCTAGAGTAGCATATGCGGTTGCAGAGAGGAATGTAGCCCAGGTACCCGCCTGAAAAACTGCTAGTGCTGTAAGCAATCCTACCGCCTGCGATGAGAGAAAAGCTATTGTCGTCATAAGTGATGATGTAAATGCTCCCAGTTTCCTAGACATATCAGCGTAGAGGAAGCTGGCTAGTAGAGATGCCCCAGTCGCTGCGAACGCGTATATCGCGTTAAGCCCGAAGTGAAGTGGAAGGCTTCTTACAAGTACTACAGCTACTGGTACCAGGGGTAGGATTAGCAGTGAGCGTTTATAGGCTGAGTAGTCTACTCTAAGCCAGTATAAGTTAGCTATAATACTAGTAATCATGCCTGTGAAACCCAGCAGGGCTGCAGTGTAGTCGGGTGCTCTAAGCTCATGCATTATGTAGGGTCCCCATTCAACGTTAAGCACCGCGCTAGAAGCCATGAATAAAACCATGAAGGTGAAGACTACACTAGACTTGACTTCTACATCACTCTAAGTCACTGTGCTATTAATTGCGGAGGCTTCATCAGCTACCGGTAATTTTACTAAAGCTAGCAGAATTGTAGCGAGTAATCCAATAATAGCTGCTAGAGTGTAGAGGTAGATGTACTTGAAGTAACTGCTCATCGCCGCAAGTACAATAATACTTGTTAGACTACCAATAATACTAGTCGCGGTAAACGCTGCATTACGGTAGGCAATTAAACGACGAGGCCCATTCTCGCCGGGAACATTGTAGACGACGACACCAATCAGCAGGCCTGTTATAGCTGCAAAGCTTACTGCAAGAGCATACACGGCTACAAGCATCCTCCAGTCGAGTACAGCGGTTAAAGGGAGCAGCCCCCACGCTACTCGTTCAACACCATGTGAAACTAGCAGCATGTTGCGGATTCTTCGAACACCATGCCAACGTAAAAGCAGGATTACAGCTAGAGCAATCAGGTAAGCAATAGATGTCACAAGCATGATACCTGTGATACTGAATCCGAGGAACGCCATGAAAATCGGAGCTAAGCTTCGAGTCACCGTCACATAAAAGCCTGCTGAGCCAGCCTCCACCACGAGAACGAGAGTAGTAAGTGACATCTTTAATCCGCTGTTCCTTAAACCTGTATTCGCTGAGCGCTCCATGAAGCAGTAGCCTCCCGAGTTCTCTGCTAGCCTGTTTACTACCATATATCAGCATCTACTTAGCCACGTGATACCAGGTATCTTTAGTCTTACCACCCACTTATATTTGGTGAATGTAGATTTAAAGGCTACTGGGCATGACGGTA